>JBHHZJ010000008.1:0-61177 GCA_046758005.1 Kiloniellaceae bacterium | reverse complement strand
GCGCAGATCGCGCCGCACCTGTATTGCGGGCCGATCGAAGGCGCCGCCAACATCCAGATCGGCGCGTGCAGCCCCAATTTCCTTATCCAGGAAAGCATCCGGACCTGGGGCGGCTTCCACGCGGAAATCCTGAGGAAACCGATCGTGTGGGAAGACGGGTACGTCGTTCCCCCGACCGAGCCGGGGCTCGGCGTCGAGCTGAACGAGGAGGTCGCCGCCAGGCATCCCTATGACGGGACGCGGCTTCATCTCGAAATGCTGGATCGGCCGCTTTGATCGCGCGGCGCAAGGCGCGGCGCAAGGAGTGTAGGGAATGAGGCGATGAAGGCCGCCGTGCTCGAAGCCTACCGCGAACCCCTTGTCGTGCGCGAGGTTCCCGATCCGACGCCGACCCCGAAGGGCGCGGTGATCCGGGTCGAGGCCAACGGCATTTGCCGGAGCGACTGGCACGCCTGGGCGGGCCACTGGCCCGGTTTCGTCGACCTGCCGCACGTGCTCGGCCACGAGATGTGCGGCGTGGTCGAGGAGGTCGGCTCGGCGGTCGAGAAACATCGGCCCGGCGAGCGCGTCATCGTCCCGTTCAGCGGCGGCGACGGTTCCTGCCGATGGTGCCGGGCGGGACTGTCCAACCTGTGCGAGAACCCGGTCATGCCGGGATTCCGGTCCTGGGGCGGGTACGCCCGATACGTCGCCGTGGACCACGCCGACTTCAACCTCGTCGGATTGCCGGAGGCGGTGAGCTTCCTCGCGGGCGCCGGGATGGGATGCCGCTTCATGACCGCGTTTCACGGTCTGACGGATCGGGCCGCGGTCAAGGCGGGGGAATGGGTCGCGGTGCACGGCTGCGGCGGGGTGGGGCTCTCCGCGATCGAGATCGCCAACGCCTTGGGCGCCCATGTCATCGGCGTCGATATCGCCGAGGACAAGCTGGAGCTTGCCCGGACGCTCGGCGCGGTGGAGGTCGTGAACGCCGAGCGGTCGAACGACCCCGCGAAGGCGGTGCGGGACATCACCGGCGGCGGCGCGCACGTGTCGGTGGACGCTCTCGGCATCGAGGCGACCTGCCGCAACGCGATCAAGAGCCTTCGCAGGCGCGGGCGGCACGTCCAGATCGGCATGACCAACGGCGAGGACGGCGGCGATCTCTCGGTCCCCGTCGATCTGATCGTCGGAAAGGAAATTCAGCTCGTCGGCAGCAAGGGCATGCCCCCCGCGCATTACGGTTCAATGCTGCGCATGGTGGCGGCGGGCAAGCTCGATCCGGGCCGGCTCGTGAGCCGCACGGTCCGGCTCGAAGAGGCGGGTGGCGTGCTCGCGTCCATGGACAGCTACGACACGCTCGGTTTCACCGTGATCGACCGGTACTGATCTCGATCCACGCCTGCCGTCTGTCGACCCCTCCGTCATCGGTCCGGATGCGCTCGTCGTCCCTGCGCATGCACCGGACCCGTCTTCCATTGACGGGGACCCACGCCTGGATATATCGTTTATCGTCGAATAACGATAAAAAAAGGAATCCCATGCGCGCGCAGCAGGTGCCGGTCGAAACGCCCGGCGGCCCTTCCGAGCCCGCCGAGGACACGGCGCTCGCGGCGCTGGCCAAGGCCCTCGGACATCCGGCGCGGATCGGCATCGTGTCGATGCTCCACCAGCGGCAGACCTGCATCGGGTGCGACATCGTCGATGAGATCGGGCTGGCGCAGTCGACGACCTCCGAGCACCTGCGCATCCTGAAGGCGGCCGGCGTCATCGTCGGCGAGATCGAGCGCCCGCGGGTCTGTTACTCCCTGAACGCTGCGGCGCTCGAGCCGCTGCGCCGATTCCTCGACGAGCTCGCCGGCACGCCGGCGGCGAAGAACGGACAGTAACGAGGACGCGCGAATGTCGATTTTCGAGCGCTACCTGAGCCTTTGGGTCGCGCTTTGCATCACGGTGGGTGTGGCGCTCGGCCACGTCCTTCCGGCGGTGTTTCACGCGGTCGGATCCGCCGAGGTCGCCCAGGTCAACCTGCCCGTGGCGGCCCTGATCTGGCTGATGATCATCCCGATGCTCGTGAAGATCGACTTCGGCGCCCTGCACCGGGTCAAGGAACACTGGCGCAGTATAGGTGTGACGCTGTTCGTCAACTGGGCGGTCAAGCCGTTCTCGATGGCGGCGCTCGGGGCGCTGTTCATCGGGAACCTCTTCGCACCCTTGTTGCCGCCGGAGCAGATCGATTCCTACGTCGCCGGCCTCATTATTCTCGCCGCCGCGCCATGCACCGCCATGGTGTTCGTCTGGAGCAATCTCTGCGACGGCGAGCCGCACTTCACGCTCAGCCAGGTCGCGCTCAACGACACCATCATGGTTTTCGCCTTCGCGCCGATCGTGGGTTTGCTGCTCGGTCTGTCCGCGATCACGGTGCCGTGGGAGACCTTGTTCCTCTCGGTCGTGCTCTACATCGTCGTGCCGGTCGTCATCGCGCAGACCCTGCGCCGGCGGCTGATCGCAATGGGTGGACCGTCGGCCGTGGTGGAGGCCCTGAAGAGACTCGGGCCGGTGTCGCTCGTCGCGCTGCTGACGACGCTCGTGCTGCTGTTCGGCTTCCAAGGCGAGCAGATCATCGCGCAGCCCCTTGTGATCGCGCTCCTCGCCGTGCCGATCCTGATCCAGGTCTACTTCAATTCGGGTCTTGCCTACCTGCTCAACCGATTCTTCGGGGTCGCGCACTGCGTTGCGGGACCTTCGGCCCTGATCGGCGCGAGCAACTTCTTCGAGCTGGCGGTGGCCACGGCGATCGTCGTGTTCGGCTTCCAGTCCGGTGCGGCGCTCGCGACCGTGGTCGGCGTCCTCGTCGAAGTGCCGGTCATGCTCTCGGTCGTCCGAATCGTCAATGCCACCCGCGGCTGGTACGAGCGTGGCGAGGCCGTCAGGCGGAACGGCCGAGTGCTCGAGACCACGCACTGAGCGGCGAAGGCGCGTCGCATCGGCTGCTTTTTCCGTGCGTCGCGAACTCCGCCCGCAGCCGGATGGCGGAAGGGTTGGCGTGCCGGATTCTCGGCGCGGGCGGCCCACGTGCGGAGCGCGGGCTCGCGGCGGCCCGCTTACAGAACCGTCATGCGGCTGGCCCTGCGGCCGTCACTCGAGGTGCCAGACGCCGTCGGGCCGGAAGGCGTGGAAGACGAAGGCGAAGGTCACGTCGTAGGGGACGTCTTCCAGGCCGCCGGCGCCGCGCCGCTGAACAAGCACGTTGCCCACGTCCTGGCCTTGGGAGATGTCGCGCGTGTCGAGGGCCGAATTCTGGCCCGGCTCCCAGGTCAGGACCAGTTCGCCCGCCTCGATCCGGCGCTTCCTTTGCAGCAGGTCGAGCGACCAGGCCTGATTGCCGATCGCCACGACCCGGGCCATGGGCGCGATGCCGTCGGGATAGTCGCCCACGTACAGGAATGGTACGTTCGAGCCGTCGTAGCCCACGTACGGGTTGGCGCCGTACGGCCGGCCGCGCGGGTCGTTGGGCACCAGCACGCGCCCGTCCGGGTGACGCGCCGCGAAGCGCTGCCAGGATTCCAGGCGCGACGGGATCACCTTCAGCCGGGTGCCCGTGCGTTGGCCCACGATCGCCTCGCCGAGGAACTGCTGCCACCAGCTCTCCGTGTCCCGGTCGTACATCACCAGGTCCGAATTGCGCAGCTTGCCGGTGGTGCCGAACTCGACCGCTTTGCCGTCGAGGCGCCGGTCGTAGACGACGGCCGAGTTGCACAGCGGGCAGTACGTCACCGTCACCGGCACGCCGCCGACCACGTCGTTGACGATCTCGTGCCAGGTCAGGATGCGCAGCGGATAGGCGCGCGCATCGCCGTTGACCTCGAGCCCGATGACCGGCTCGGTCGGGGCCAGTTCGCGCATCTCGGCCACGGCCACGAACTGCGGATCGTCGATCGAGGGAATGCCGTCCTTGGGCGGCCCGCCGCTGATGATCTCCGACAGCTCGATCGAGCGCTGCGTGAAGTCGGTCCGCGGCCAGGCATACTTCCAGGCCTCGGGACCCGCCTCGGCCGGCGCGGCGAAGGCGAGCCATGCCGCCAGCGCGGCGGCCGCGCCCGCGCGCCCGGCCAGGGATTTGCCGTCACATGTCATGGTCCCAGTATCCCGGGGCGGCGCCTCGATGGCCAATCAAAACCGGGTGATCACGAAGCGCCGCGCCGAGTTCGGGCGTGGCCTAGTGCCCGGCCGGATCGTTCCACTCGGGCAACAGAACGATCAGGTTCGGATTGAGTCCCTGGTTCTTAAAGGTGTCGATGCTCTTGACCGCTTTTTCCTCGCGCATGTCGATCACCGTGATCGAGGCGTCGTTCATTCCCGGGAGACCAAGGAGGTTGTTCTGCACGAAGGCGTACCGCCCGTCCTTGGTGAACGCCACATGGTGGGCGCCTCCCGCGGCCGGGATCGACTTCAGGAGCTTCGGGCGCTTCGGGTCGCGACTGATGTCAAAGATGTGGAACAGCCCCGGATTGGCGGTCGTCAAGTAGAAACGGCCGCCGGCCTTATCGAAGTACATCTCGAGCGGTACGCCGCCGTTGTACGGCCTCAGGTCGATGATCTCGTCGACGTCGAAATCCTTTTTCGCGGGGTTCCACACCGCCGCCCACACGCTCGCGCCGAACATGTTGGTGACATAGGCGATCGGCGGGTTGGTGCCCGGCACGAAGATAACCTCGACCGGAGCCTCGCCCGACGGCGACGGCTTCTTTGAAACCTTGTGGCTGTTCAACACCTTTCCGGTGCTGGCCTCGATCGCGGTGATGGTCTCGCCGGGGTCGGTCAAGTCGTGCTTGATCGTCCCCGTGATCAGGATTCGGTCGATGCCGTCGTGAATCGCGATTCCGTGCGGGTAGGGCTTGGGCGTCGAGATGGTCTGGATGGGCTTGTCGCTCACCGCATCGCCAACGATGACCTTGTTGGAGCCCATGCACGTCAGGTACCACTTGGTGTTGTCGCCCGAAAAGATGACGTCCTCACCGACCTCGCAGTCCGGCACGGAAACGACGTTCGTCCGATAGGGATTGCGCTTCAGGTCCATCACGTAGAGGGCGTTTTCGCCGAATACCGTGACGTAGGCCTTGCTGGCGTCCTTGTTGTAGAAGATGTGATGGTTGCGCAGGTCGTGCGGCAGCGGGATGTCCGCGAGAATCTTGCCAAAATTGGCGGACTCCGGATCGACGTCCATGATCGCGATGCCTTCCTTGCGGAAGGTCTGATCCGGCTTGGTCTCGTAATTGACCATGGCCAGGATCTCCGCCTGCGCCGGCAATGCCCAAGAGCCAAGCGCCCACGCGGCACCCAGCGCCAGAACGATCACTCGCCTCATCTCTTTGCCTCCCTCTTCGAATTTCCACCCGGCGTCCTCATCCGGCGTCCTCATACGGCACTCTCATTTGCCTCATATTTCTCTCAGGATCGGGCGTTGTTTCGGTTTGACTCAGCCGTATCACGGATATGGGCGGTCGCCGAGGCGACCGCCTCATCGCACCCGAACCCTCCAATTTGGCCGCGGTTCAGAAAGTATGCCTTAGCCGGATGCCGGGCACCAAAATAAATCGCACCCGCAGGGCGAACCGGCCGGGTTGCGCGGCACGCGCGCGCCGGCGGTCCTCACGCCGGCTGCTCGCGGCAATTTGCGCTCGGTACGTGGGCGCGCAGCCCTTATGATGCGCCGGCCGCGGGCATGGTCATGGAGGAGGGTTTGGGCGCGGTGAAACCGAAGGTCGCTTTCCTGGGCGTCGGCATCATGGGCGGGCGCATGGCCGCCAATCTCCTCGAGGCCGGGTATCCGCTCGCGGTGTGGAACCGGACGGCGGACAAGGCCCGGCCGCTGGCCGGGCAGGGGGCGCGCGCGCACGACACGCCGGGCGCGGCCGCGGCCGAGGCCGAGGTCGTCTTCACCATGCTCACCGACGGCCCGGCGGTGACCGAGGTGCTGTTCGAGCGCGGGGTGGCGGAGGTCCTGGGCGCCGGGACCCTGGTCATCGACACCAGCTCGATCGAGCCCGGCCGCGCCCGGGATCACGCCGCGCGCCTGCGCGCCCGCGGCGTCGGACACCTGGACGCGCCGGTCTCCGGCGGTCCGAGCGGGGCCGAGCAGGCCACGCTCGCGATCATGGTCGGCGGCGAGGCGGGCGACTTCGCCCGCGGCCGGGAGATCCTGTCCCACGTCGGCCGGCCGACGCACGTCGGTCCGCCCGGGGCGGGTCAGCTCGCCAAGTTGTCGAACCAGGTCATCGCCGCGCTCGCCATCGGCGCCGTCGCCGAGGGGCTGTTGCTCGCGGCCAGCGGCGGGGCCGATCCGGCCGCCGTGCGCCAGGCCATGACCGGCGGGTTCGCCGACAGCCTGATCCTGCAGATCCACGGGCAACGCATGATCGAGCGCACGTTCGTGCCCGGCGGCATGGCGCGCATGCACTTGAAGGACCTGAACAACGTGCTGTCCGCGGCCCGGGAGCTGGGCTTGGAACTGCCGTTGACCCGAAGGGTCCGCGACCTGTTCGAAGCCCTCGTCGCGCGCGGCGGGGGCGCCTACGACCACAGCGCGCTGCTGCTCGAGATCGAGCGCCTGAACGCGCCCGCACGTCTCGGCGACGGGCCCGACGTGTTGCCGGATTAGCCGGAACGGACCGACACGGGGGGGCGGGGCGCGCGCTGCGTTCCGAGCCGCGGTCCGCGCTACCCGGGCCGTTTCGCGGCGCGGTCCAGGTGCGGTGCCAGGGCGGCCACGATGCGGTCGAGCACGCCCGCCTCCGCCGCGGCGTAGCCGGCCGCGGCCTCGGCCATGGTCCGGCGGGCGCCGGGGTCCGCCAGCAGCGCCGCGACCGTTGCGGCCAGTTCGGCGCCGTCCGCGACGGGGCGGACCGCGCCGGCCGCCGTCATCTCGTCGGTCACGCGCAGGAAGTTCGTCATGTGCGGCCCGCACAGGATCGCGCAGTTCAGCTTCGCGGGCTCGAGGAGGTTCTGGCCCCCCTTCGGCACCAGCGATCCGCCGATGAAAACCACGTCGGCCAGCCGGTACCACAGGCCCAGCTCGCCCAGCGTGTCGGCGACGTAGACGTCCGTGTCGCGGGCCGGCGGCTGTCCGGCGCCACGTCGCGCGGTGCGCAGGCCGGCGCCGGCCATGCGCGCGGCGATCTCCGCCCCGCGGTGCGGGTGGCGCGGCGCGAGCAGGGTAAGCAATCCGGGATATCGTGGGGCCAGCGCGCCGTGGACCTCGGCCACGATCTCCTCCTCGCCCGGGTGGGTGGACGCGGCCAGCCACCGCGGCCGCCCGTCGAGGACG
Organism: Kiloniellaceae bacterium; assembly: GCA_046758005.1. Classification (GTDB taxonomy): domain Bacteria; phylum Pseudomonadota; class Alphaproteobacteria; order Kiloniellales; family J153; genus JBHHZJ01. Next base: position 53,871 of record JBHHZJ010000008.1, on the reverse strand, counting down.
GCCTCGAGCGCGGCCAACTCCGCCGGGAGGGCGGTCAGCGGCGGGGCGGCGAACTTGAGGTTGCCGAGGCGCAGCGGGTCCCTGGCGCCGAGCGATTTGAGGTGCCGCAGGTCCTCGCGGGACTGGGCCATGACGAGCGCGAACAGGCCGAGCAGGTGCGCTATGAGCGGCCGGAAGCGGCGCCAGGCGGCGTACGACCTGGCGGAGATGCGCCCGTTGACGAGGACCAGCTCGACCCCGCGCGCCCGCGCCCCGAGGAGGAGGTTGGGCCAGAACTCGGACTCGATGACCAGGCCGAGCGCCGGCCGCCAGTACGCCAGGAAGCGGCCGACGGCGGCGGAGACGTCAACCGGCACGTACTGGTGGATCACTCCGGCGGGCAGACGCTCGGCCATCAGTTTGGCCGAGGTCACGGTTCCGGTGGTCATCAGGATGTTGAGCCCCGGCCAGCCGCTCCGCATCCGCTGGATGAGCGGCAGGGCGGAGAGCGACTCCCCCACGCTGGCGCCGTGGATCCACACGAGCGGACCCGGCGGCCGCTCCACCCCGGCATGGCCCAAGCGTTCGCCGAGTCGCCCGGGCTCCTCGCGGCCGCGCGCGCAGCGCCGCCGCAGGTGCCGGCGCACCAGAGGCGTCGCCGCGACGCTGAGCCATCGATAGAAGGCGAAGGCGCTCACGGCCAAGGGATCTCCGGTCATGGGGCGACGGTCAAGATCGACTTCGCGCGCGCGGCGGGCGGCCAATCCGGCCCTACGTATATGTCACCGGCGCGCGCAGGGCGCTCGACGCGCCGTCCGGGGGCGCCGCCACGGTCTCGGCGAGGGCGGCGGCCATGTCGGTCGGGGGACGCCAGCCGAGGCGTTCGCGCAATTCCCGGTCGTCGGCGACCAGGTCGCCGGTCAGGCGTTCGACCGTCGCGGAGCGGCCGAGCAGGCGGCCGGCCAGGCGCAAAAGGCCGGGCGGGCAGGGGAGCAGGCGGGCGGGGCGGCCGAGCGCGGCGCCGATCCGGCGCACGAAATCCGGCGTGGAAATGGGCGGCCCGTCGCTGACTTCGAAGACGCCTCCGGCCGCCGCAGGATGAGTCAGGCATGCCTCGATGGCGCTGCACAGGTTGCCGACGTAGAGGAAGCTGCGCCGGTTGCGCACTCTCGCAAGCGGCAGCGGCAGCCCGCGCGCGACCGCGCGCACGAGCAGTGCGAAGTTGGCCGCCGCCCCCGGGCCGTAGACCAAGGGCGGGCGCAGGACCACGGTTTCCATGCCCGAGTCCCGGGCGGCGCGCGCCAGGGCGACTTCCGCTTCCCACTTGCTGATCTGATACGGATCGAGACCCGGGGCGCCGGGCGCGGCGCGCTCGGCCTCGCGCGCCTTGATCGAGCTGAGCAGGACGAAGCGGCGCACGCGAGCGTCGGCCGCCTGCCGGGCCAGGCGCTGCGTCCCGGCCACGTTTACCTTGCGAAACGTAGCCAGCGGATCGGTCTCGGACTCCCTTAGCACGTGAACCCGGGCGGCGGCATGGACGACGGCGTCCACGCCCACCAGCAGCGGGCGCCAATCCGTATGCTCGTCGATGTTCCCGCTGCTCCGGTACTCGATCGGCTGGCGTGCGCCATCCGTCCCGGCGCGGACCGTGCCACGCACCTGAAAGCCTTGGGCGCTCAAGTGGCGGCAGAGATGGCGGCCGATGAAACCGTTGGCTCCGGTCACCAAGATCAACTTGGGGAGCACCGGACCTGCGTCTCGCTGTTTGGCTGCGGGGTCAGCCTGCCCGCGGCTTCCAGGAGGGCATTGTAAACGGCCAGGGTCTCCCGCACCACGCGCGCGACGGAAAACTCCGCTTCGGCGATGCTGCGTCCGCGCGCGCCCATCCGGCGCCGAAGGTCGGGGTCGGCGATCAGCCGCTCGATCGCGCGGGCCAGCGCCTCGGCATCGCGAATCGGAACCGAGAGCGCGTTGTCGCCGGCGCGGGCGATCTCCCGGCAGCCGGGCACGTCGCTGGCCACGATCGGCCGGCCGCAGGCGGCCGCCTCGATCAGTATCTTGGGCAGACCCTCGCGGTAGGACGGCAGGCAGACGACGTGGGCCTGCGCCAGCACGCCCGGCATGTCCTCGCGATGGCCCCACCATTCGACGACCCCTTCGCGCCGCCACGCTTTCAGCCGATCCCGGGCGATGGCGGCGGGATTGCCGGCATCGGTGTCGCCCACGAGAACGAAGCGCGCCCGCGCGCCCTTCTTGCGCAGCACGCGCGCGGCCTCGACGAACTCGCCGACGCCTTTGTCCCGCAGCATGCGCGACGCCAGCATGACCAGCGGCACGCCTTCGGGCTCCGGCTTCGGGGCGAACCGTGCGAGATCGACGCCCGATCCCTTGATCAGCACGCTCGCGTCGGGATTCACGAGTCCCTGGGCGGCGAACTCCTCGCGGTCGTCGAGATTTTGAAAGATGACCCGGCCGTTTCGCTGCGCCAGGGCGATGCGATACGCCGCCTTGATGGCCGATCTCAGGACGCCCGCCTTCCAGCCCCGGTCGACGAAGACGTAACCGAGGCCCGACACCGCGTTCACCACCGCCGGCACGCCGGCCAGGCGCGCCGCCAGGCCGCCGTAAAGCACCGGCTTGACGGTGACCTGATGAACCAAATCCGGCGCGAGCGACCGGTACAGCCGGTAAATCGACCAGAAGGTTCGCACTTCGCGCCAGGGGCCGAGCCCGCGCCGGCTCAACGGCAAAGGATGAAAGACGAGGCCGTGCGCCGCGATCGTCTCGGCGGCGGGACTCCGGGCGGCCGCGACGTGCACGCGATATCCGGCAGCCGCGGCGGCCTGGGCGATCGGCAGCCGGTGGGAGAGAAAGAAACCGGCATCGTTAATGGTGAGCAACAGCGTGGGACGATCGCTCGCTTGACGCGCTGTCATGACGTTGTGCCTCGTGCCATGCCTGGAACATGAGGACGTCCCATAAGTGGTACTGCCAATTTCGCTGCCCCGAGAGGTGCTCGGACCAGAGCCGGCGGATCGGCTCGGGATCGAAGAAACCTTCCCGGCGCAGGCGGGTCTCGTCAAGCAAAGCTTCGGCCCAATCCCGCAACGGACGGCGCAGCCACGAATCGATGGGGACGCCGAACCCCATCTTGGGCCGTTCGATCGGCTCGCGCGGGACGTATCGGTGCAGAACCTGGCGCAGCGCCCACTTGCCCTGGCCGTCGCGGACCTTGAGCGACATCGGCAGGCGCCAGGCGAACTCGACCACGCGATGGTCGAGCAGCGGCACCCGCGCCTCGAGGCCGACCCCCATGCTCGCGCGGTCGACCTTCACCAGGATGTCGTCCGGCAGATAGCTGACGAGATCGAAGAACATCATGCGTTGGGTAAGATCGCCCACGTCCGCCCAACGCCTGCGGTCGGTCAGGACGGTGGCCGGCTCGTCCGCGCCGTCCACGACGCGCGAGGGATCGCGCCAGTGCGACACCAGGAAACGGTAGAGGGTCTCCGGGCCGTCGAGCGCCAAGACGGTGGCCAGCTTGTGCATCTTGTCGCCCGGCAGGCGGTGCCGCAGATGCATTGGCAGGACCGGATCGACGGCGGCGAACATGCGGTCCCAGCGCCGCGGCGGGACGCGGGTCAAGAGCTCGGCCGCCGCGCGGCGCACGACGTGCGGCATCCAGCCCGTCTTGCGCCAGATGTTCCGGGTCCAGACGTAGCGGTTGTAGCCGCCGAACAATTCGTCGCCGCCGTCGCCCGACAGGCTCACGGTCACGTGGCGGCGCGCCAACTGCGACACCAGAAAGGTCGGAATCTGCGAGGAATCCGCAAACGGCTCGTCGTACAGCGCGGGCAGGCGCGGAATCACGTCCATCGCCTGTCCGGGGGTGACGTAGAGTTCGGTGTGGTCGGTGCCCAGGTGCCGCGCGACCGCCTTGGCGTGCACGGCTTCGTCGTACCCGGCCTCGTGGAACCCGATGCTGAAGGTGCGCACCAGCCGGGTCGACTGCGCCTGCATCAAGGCGACCACCGTGGACGAATCGACGCCGCCGGACAGGAACGCCCCAAGCGGCACGTCCGCCACCATGCGGCTGGCCACCGCCTCCCGCAGGCAAGCGTCCAGCGCGTGGACGGCCTCCGACTCCGCGCCGCCGAACGGCGCGGCCAGGCCCGATTCGGCGGCCCGGCGCGCCGACCAGTAGGGCTCGAAGCGGCCTTCGAGGTCTTCGATCCCCGGAGCTTCGGCGCACATATCGGGCGTGATTCGCAGGACGCAGGCGGGCGGCAGCTTGTAGAGTCCGCGATAGATCGAGAACGGCGCCGGCACCGCGTTATGCCGCAGGTAAAGAGCCAGCGCGCCGCGGTCGATCGCGGGCGCGAAGCCCGGCCACGCGCGCAGCGCCTTCAACTCCGAGCCGAACAGGAACGCTCCATCGGCCCAGCCGAAATAGAGCGGCTTTTCTCCCAGTCGGTCCCGGGCGAGGTACAAGGCGCGCTCCGCCCGATCCCAAAGGGCGAACGCGAACATGCCGTTGCACCGCTTCAACGCCTCGGTCACACCCCATTCGACGACCGCGGCCACCAGGACCTCGGTATCCGAATGGCCGCCGAAGCGATGGCCTCGCTCTTCCAGGCCGGCGCGCAACTCGCGGAAGTTATAGATCTCGCCGTTGTAGGTGATGACGTAGCGCCCGTCGTGCGACGCCATCGGCTGGTGGCCGGCGGGCGTAAGGTCGATGATCGACAGGCGCCTGTGGCCGAAGGCGACCCCGGCGCGCGCGTCGATCCAGACGCCGCCGTCGTCGGGGCCGCGATGGCGCAGCGTCTCGGCCATGCGCGCGGCCGCGGCGCGCAGGCCCTCGGCTCCAAGCCGCCCGGTCGGGTCAATCAAGCCGGCGATGCCGCACATGTCCCGCGTTCATCCGTATGAATGCACCAGGAATGCGCCCCGCCGCGGCTTGGTCGCCGCTTCTTCGGGCGCCGATCGGGGCCTTGGCCTCAAAGCTGCCAGTACCGAATCCCCTGGGGCAGCACGGCGCCCCGCCACACGCCCTTGATGTCGGCCAACATTCCCTGTGGTTTCAACAGTTTTGCCAGCGCCTTCTCGGTCAGGGCACGGTACGCGGAGTGCGGGACCGCCCCGATCACGCAATCGTAATCGGCGGCCTGCGAGAGGCTGGTCACCAACTCGATGCCGTAGAGCCCCGCCGCCTCCCGTGGATCGGCCATGGGGTCGTGGACGTCGACGCTGTGCCCGCGCTGCCTCAGGCGTGCGACCATGTCGACGACCTTGGTGTTGCGCAGATCGGGAATGTCCTCCTTGAAGGTCAGGCCCAGGACCAGGAAGCGCAGGCCGTCGGTCGCACCGCGGCCGTCGCCCGCGCCGAGCTGCCTCATGATCTCGTCGGCGGCGAAGCCGGCCATGCCGTCGTTGACCTGGCGCCCGGCGAGAATGACGTGCGGGTGGTGGCCGACCTCCTGCGCGCAGTGGGCGAGATAGAAGGGGTCCACGCCGATGCAGTGGCCGCCGACAAGGCCGGGCTTGAAGTCGAGGAAGTTCCATTTCGTCGCCGAGGCGTCGAGCACGTCGTGGATCGAGAGCCCGAGGCTGGCGAAGATCATCGCGATCTCGTTGACGAAGGCGATGTTGATGTCGCGCTGGGCGTTCTCGATCACCTTGGCGGCTTCGGCCGTCATGATGTCGCGGGCGACGAAGACCCCTCCGCTCGTGATGCCGCCGTAGACCTCGGCGAGCTGTTTCGCCACGTCCGGCGTCTGGCCGGCCACCACCTTGGTGATCCGGTCGATCGTGTGCTCGCGGTCGCCGGGATTGATGCGTTCCGGGGAGTAGCCCAGGTGGAAATCGCGCCCGCACTTCAGCCCCGAGACCTCCTCCAGCAGGGGGCCGCAGATCTTCTCCGTGACGCCGGGGTAGACCGTGCTCTCGAAGACCACGGTCGCGCCCTTGGCCATGACGCCGCCCACCGTGCGGCACGCCGAGCGCAGGGGGCCGAGGTCGGGACGGTTGTCCTCGGTCACCGGGGTCGGCACGGTCACCATGTAGATGTCGATGTCGGACAGGTCGGCCGGCTCGGCGGTGAAGAAGATCGTCATCGAGCGCAGGATGTGGGGCTCGACCTCGCCCGTCCGATCGTGCCCGGATCTGATCTCCTCGATCCGCTCGGCATCGATGTCGAAGCCGGTCAAGGGGTAGCGGCGTGCGAGGGCGACCGCCAGGGGCAGGCCGACGTAGCCCAGCCCGATGACGGCGATCCGTGGGCTGTTCTGCATGGGGGTGTCTCGCAGGTCTCGGTCGCGCAACCTTCTCCGCCGCATGGGATTTGTCAATCGTTTCCTAAGGGATACGTGGTTTGTTTCCGCATCGGTCCCGCAATCCTCGCGGGGTGAGGCCATCCCCGGGGCGCCGCGGCGGCCTCGGGCTTGAGTAAGCCGGGGGTCCGGGATAAGACAGGGCTCCCGCCAGGCCAGGTCGAACCGAAGGTCCTGCATATGTCCGTTCTCGTCACCGGCGCCGCCGGCTTCATCGGTTACCACGTCTGCAGGGATCTGCTCGAGCGCGGCGAACGGGTGATCGGGATCGACGACCTCAACGCCTACTACGATCCGGCTTTGAAGAACGCCCGCCTGGCCCAGCTGCAAGGGCGCAACGGCTTCGCCTTCCACAAGCTGGACATCGCGGACCGGGAGGCCATGCTCGCGCGCTTCGAGGCCGAGCCCGGCGTCGACCGGGTCGTCCACTTGGCGGCCCAGGCCGGGGTGCGCTATTCGCTCGAGAACCCGTACGCGTACGTCAACGCCAACGTCATGGGCCATCTCGTCGTCATGGAGGCCTGCCGCCGCCTGCCGCGCCTGCGCCACCTGGTCTACGCCAGTTCGTCCTCGGTCTACGGGGGCAACACCAAGCTGCCGTTTTCGGTCGAGGATCCGGTCGAGCGGCCGGTCTCACTGTATGCCGCCACCAAGCGCGCGGACGAGCTGATGGCGCACTGCTACGGCCACCTCTACCGCCTGCCGATGACGGGCCTGCGCTTCTTCACCGTGTATGGGCCCTGGGGCCGCCCCGACATGTCGGCCTACATCTTCGCCAAGTCGATCCTGGAAGGCCGGCCGATCCGCGTGTTCAACCAGGGGGACATGCGGCGGGACTTCACCTATATCGACGACATCGCGGCCGGCACGCTGGCCGCCCTGGGCCGCCCTCCGGGCAACGATTCGGGCGCGCCGCACCGCATCTACAACCTGGGCAATCACCGGCCCGAGGACCTCATGCATTTCATCGCCGTGCTGGAGAAGGCCTGCGGCCGGGAGGCGGTCAAGGTGTACGAGGACATGCAGCCGGGCGATGTGCGCGAGACCTTCGCCGACATCGAGGATTCGCGCCGCGATCTGGGATTCGAGCCGCGCATCTCCATCGAGGAAGGGCTGCCGCGCTTCGTCGCGTGGCTGCGCGACTATCACGGCCTTTGAGGCCTCCGCCGTCACGGCCGCCCACGCCCGGCGGGCCGAAGGACCGCGCGGACATGCCTGATTTCCTGGACTCCGACGGAATTTGGGCCCAGGTGCTCGGCCCCGCGGCCGTTGCGGCCGGGCCGCCCCGGCCGGCCCTGTTCTTGGACCGGGACGGCGTGATCGTCGAGGAGGTCGGGTTCCTCCACCGGCCCGAGGACGTGCGGCTGATTCCGGGCGCCGCCGCGGCGATCGCGGCGGCCAACCGGACGGGCGTGCCGGTCGTCGTCCTGACCAACCAGTCCGGCATCGGCCGCGGCCTTTACGGCTGGGCCGCGTTCGCGGCGACGCAGGATCGCATCGTGGCCGAGCTGGCCGGCGCCGGGGCGGCGCTCGACATGGTGCTGGCCTGCCCGTTTCACCCGGACGGCGCGCCGCCTTACCGCCATCCGGACCACCCTTGCCGCAAACCGCGGCCGGGCATGCTTGTGCGCGCGGGCGAACGGCTGGGACTGGATCTGGCGGCATCCTGGATCGTGGGCGACCGCGCGGCGGACCTCGAGGCCGGGCGCGCCGCGGGATTGGCCGGCGGCCTCCACGTCCTGACCGGGCACGGCGCCGCCGAGCGGCCCTCGGTGCGCGCCCTTCGCGTCGACAGGTTCGAGGTTCGACTCGGCGAAAGCATCGCCGCGGCGTTGGAGGACCTGCTCCCCCGGCTCCGTCCGGCCGCGCCGCCCCGGGCCGGCGAAACGCGCTGAGCCCGATGAATCGAGGGCCGCGGCCCCGGCCGGCCGGCGCGCGTTTTTCGCCGCGCGCGGGGTGTGGCCCGCAGGCTCAGTCCTCGGCGTAGCGGGCCTTCAGATAGGACAGGATCGGATACAGGGCGGCGCACACGGCGATCAGGAAGCCCAGACCGCCCTCGCGATAGCCCTTCCTGGTCACGAAGCACCTCCAGAAGCGCGAGGCGATCCGCCGGTAGTTATGGAAAGCCGAGCCGATGTCGCCCGATTCGCGCAGGTCGTGCGCCCGCGCCGTCGAGTACCGGTCGAGTCGCTGGATCATGTCGGAGATGTTGCGGTCGATGTGATGGATCATGCGGTGCCGCAGGGGCGGCCCTTGGCGCGCCCCGGGCTTCCAGATCACCTTCGGGTGCACCCGCTGGTCGGCCCAGTCCTTCACGCCCTTGCGGAACAGGCAGCCCTTCGAGCCGACCCCGAACTGCGCGCCCCATCCGTACCGCACGAGGCGGTCGCCCACGTAGTTGTCGAAGGGAATGCGGTGATAGTCGAACCGGGATTGACGGAGGGTGTCGAGGATTTCCGACGCCAGGTCCGGGCTGACGCGCTCGTCGGCATCGACCTCCAAGATCCATTCCCCGCGGCAGGCTTCGACGCCGGCCCGGCGCCGCGGGCCCTCGAGCGCCCAGGCGCCTTCGATCACGCGGTCGGTGAACCGTAAGGCGATCTCCCTCGAGCGGTCGCGGCAGCGGTCGAGGACGACGACGGTCTCGTCGCAGAATCCGAGCCGGCTCAGGCAATCGGCCAGCCTTGCCTCTTCGTCGTGGGCCAGGACGAGCGCGGAGAGCCGGATGGGTGAGCGCGGCGGGTCGCGCCTACCAAGGCCGCTCGCCCTTGTCGTGTTTGGCAGATCCGGGCCCAAGAGAACCGCCGGGCGCTCGTTCATGCAGGTGCGTGCGCGTCGTTGCCTCGAAAACCTACAGGCGTCGAGCCGTCGCGCCAGTTGTGCCCGCTCGCCCGGCCCCAGTCAACACGCCTCGCGTCGCCGGCGACCCGCCGCGGGTTTCCCTTCCAGATGGTCCTCATCGACGAAATGTCGGACACGGTCATGCCAGCAGGGCCTCGAATTCGGCGGCAACGTCATCCCAGGTTCGGCTTGCCCGCCGCTCGAGCGCGGCGGCGTGCTGCGCGCTCCAAAGGCCGTCGTCGGTGAGCAGGGCTATGGCGGCGGCCGCGAAGGCGTCCGGCCGTGCCGCGATCATGCCGGTGACGCCGTCGACGACCCGCTCCCTCAGGGCGCCGAGCCCGCCCGTGACCACCGGCACGCCCATAGCCTGCGCCGCCGCCGCGGCGAGGCAGAACGTCTCCCCGGGGTCACCGCGGTAGACCATGACCCGCGCGCGCCGCAACTCGTCCGCGAGCCGAGGTTTCGGCAGCGGATCGCGCAGCAGCACGCCCTCGGCGCCGAGCGCCCGCGCCCGCGCCAGAACCGGCGCCATGCGCTCCGCCCACTTGCCCCCATAGGTCTGGGGTCCCACGAAAAGATGGAGTTGGGCCTCGGGCACCGCAGGGCGTATGTGCGCCGCCCAGATCTCGAGCAGCCAATCGAGCGAGCGCTCCGGGTTCGAGAGGAACACCGCGCGAGGGCCGGGCGGCGCGCTCGCCGTCGCCGCGGTCGTGAACACCGGCTCCGGCGCGAGCGCCACCAGGCTCTCGCCCGAGATCGGCATCCACCGGCGCAGTGTCGAGCGATGATAGCGGGACAGCGTGACGGCGAACGGGCGATGGCGCAGCAGAGGCCACAAATGACGCGGCTTGCGAAGGTAGTCGGCCGGCCCATGCAGCCAGAAGACTTCGCGCCGGGCCCGGTGCGCCAGCGCGAACAGCCGGGGCGCCCGACTGGCTACGAACAGGTCGACATTCGGGATCCGCTCGGCCGGCGGCGGCCGCCAGAGGACGCCGTTGTGCTCAAGCGCCGAATCGGTCCGGACGATCGCCGTCGTCCGATGACCGCGCGCCGCAAGGGCCTCGGCGAGGAGTATCACCGACGTCTCGACGCCTCCCAGGGGGCCGCGCTCGATCGAGCGGCCATCGAAGGGAATACCGACTTCGGCAACCACGATGTTGGCCATGGTCATTCTCTCGGTCGCGCAACGTGGGGCCGATGCGTCCTTGGACCGCGTGCTTGGGCGAGCGCCGAACCGATCGCAGGAACACCCAAGTATTCGTATGGATCAGACCTTTGGTCATACCGGTCCCGCATCGGGAAGCGCTAGTTGTGGCCGCCGCTTGGCGCAGCCCGGCCGGTCGTCAGCGCGACCGTCAGGCCGGCCGAGATCATCAGCGCAAGCCATTGATTTTGCCATAGTCCGTAGGCCGTACAGGCGATCGCCAAGGTCGAAACGAACAAGGCCTGGGCGAGAGCGCGATTCGGTTCGGGCAGGGTTTGCAGGCGCGCAATCAGCAACAGCGACAGGCCCAGCCCGATCAGCCCGCCGACGACCCCAAGCTCCAGGAGGATCTGAAGCGGCGCATTGTGAGGGTGCAGGGCGACGGGCGATCTGCCGCTGGCTTCCGCCGCGTCCGGCAGCCTGGACATGGCGCGCGCGGCGTCGAAGCCCCATCCGAAAATCGGCCTCTCTTCGATCCGCTCGACGGTGAAATTCCAGATCTCGACTCGATGCTCGGCCGAGAGAGGCAGCCATTGGGCGTCCTGCCAATCCAGGGCATAGAAAATCTTCGCGGCGACGGGGCTTCCGATCAGGGCCGCGAAGGTGGCCAGGACAAGCACGAGGCGTCCGGCCTTGCGGTGCCCGAGGGCGAGAGTGGCCGCCACCGCCCCGGCGACCATGCCCGAAATGGCGGCCAAGCTCGCCAGAAAGCCGAGGATGACGCCGACGATCACGGGCAGGGCCAGCGCCGCACGGCCGGCGCCGTTCCGCCACAGGAAAGCGGTCGCCGGCCAACACAGCATGGCCATGGCCGTCGCCCCGCGGTTGAGCAGGACGGTCGGATCGCTTCCCAGCGCGGCCTCGGTCTTGATCGATCTCAACAACGGAAAATCGAGCGCGACCTCCGCCGCCATCAACGCGAGGCTGAGCACAATCCCGGCGACGAGCCAACGGCCGATGCGCAGCCGGTCCGCATTGTCGAGCGTTCGGACGATGGCGTGGAGGACCAGCCCGGCAGCGAAGAGCACGCCGATCCGCACCGTGAGGATGAGCGAGCGGGTCACGTCGAAGCCCCAGAACGAGGCCGCCGCGGACCACAGCAGAAGGATCGCGAGGACGGTGGCGAGCCCCCGATCCGGCAGGGGCACGCGCCCCTCGGACCGCCATGCCGCGTAGCCGGCCAGCGCCGCGGTGATGAGCAACAGGGGCACGACCCCCGGCGAGGCGAGCACGCTGAGCGGCGGCAACACGAAACAAAAGGCCGACAATATGGCGGCGAGGCGCATCTATGGCTCGGTCATTCAGGGGGGTCGGGGTCCCGGAAATCGGCGCGTGACACTAGCGGATGATTCGCGGCATTGGAACACGGCACGATTCCGAGATCCGATCCCGAGGCCGGGCGGCGGCGCATCCAGCCCCGGCACTGGGCCGCGCCGCGGTCCCCGCCCGCGCGCCGCGTTGACAAAGAAGGTTCGGGCAGTCTTGAATCCGCGCAGACCTGCCGGGGGCGGGCGGTCCGGAGAGGGCTCGCCGGCCAACCCCGGCTCGAAACCAACAGCGGAGGCGAATTCACATGACCAAACGCCGTGAACCGGGCTTTTCCCGCCGGTTTTTCCTGGCCGGCACGGGTGCGGTTGCCGCCGGGCTGTCGCTCGGACCCAGGTTCGCCCGGGGCGCCGAAGAGGCGAAGCTCAATTTCTACAACTGGGATACCTACATCGGCGAGACCACGCTGGACGATTTCAAGGACGCCGCCGGCATCGAGGTCACCATGGACCTCTACGCCGACAACGACGAGCTGTTCGCCAAGCTGAAGGAGGGCAACCCGGGCTACGACGTGATCGTCCCGACCAACGACTACGTCGAGCGCATGATCACGGCGGAGATGCTGGTGCCGCTCGACCACTCGAAGATCCCCAACTTCAGGAAGAACGTGGCCGAGGCCTTCCAGGACGCGGCCTTCGACCCGGGCCGCAAGTACAGCCTGCCCTACATGTGGGGCACCCAGGGCATCGGCTACCGAAAGTCGAAGGTCAGCTCGACACCCGACAGCTGGAAGGTGCTGATGGATTCGGACGAGTATTCCGGCCGCATCGCGCTGTTGAGCGAGGGTGTCATCGGCGCCGCGCTGAAGTATCTCGGCTATTCCTACAACTCGAAGAATCCCGACGAAATCAAGGAAGTCGAGAAGCTACTCATCAAGCAGAAGCCGCACATCAAGGTGTTCGCCGAGGACAACGGCCAGGACCTGCTGCTCTCGGGCGAGGTCGACCTCACCATGGAGTGGAACGGCGACATCCTCCAGGTCATGGAGGAGGACGACGACATTTCCTATGTGGTGCCCAAGGAGGGTTCCCTCGTCTGGCAGGACTGCCTGTGCATCCCGACCGGGGCGCCCCATCCGGACAACGCGCACAGGTTCATCAACTTCATCCTCGACGCCAAGGCCGGGGCCGCGATCGCCGATTTCATCCAGTACGCCACGCCCAACAAGGCCGCGCGGGCCTTGCTGTCCGACGACTACAACAAGAACCCGGCGATCTTCCCGACCGAGGAGACGCTCGCGCGGTGCGAGCCAGGCGTGTATCTGGGCGAAGAGGCACAGCGCCTCCGGGACGAGGCCTGGACCCGAATCCTCGCGGCGTAGATCGGGCAGCGGGAGAACCGAGAGCGGCGGGCCGGCCAGGCGTGCGCCGCCCGCCGCACCCGCGCGTTGCCCGCGGGCGCCGGCCGGTGCGCTCGAGGTGCGGCTGAATGGATAGCTGGCGAAAGAACCCGCTGGTCTTCTGGGTGCTGAACCTGCCGCCCTCGTTCTGGCTGGTCGCGTTTTTCCTGGTCCCGCTCGGCATCGTCTGGGCGATCTCCTTCGGCGACAAGCGCGGGGTCGTGGACATCGCGATCACCGGGACCCTGGACAACTACGCGCGCGCGCTCGAGCCGCTCTATCTCGGCATTTTCTGGAAATCGATCCTCATGGCAGGCGCGGCCACGCTGGGCTGCCTGGTCGTCGGCTATCCGGTCGCCTTCGCCATCGCCTTTGCGCCGGAACGCTGGAGGCCGGTCCTGCTGTTGATCGTGGTCCTGCCGTTCTGGATCAACGCCCTGATCCGGACCTATGCCCTGATCGCGGTGTTCCGGACCCGCGGCTACATTAACTTCGGGCTCGAGTGGCTGTGGGAGAAGGCGAACTGGCTGCTCTCGGCGTTCGGCCTCGGCCATCTCCATCTTTTCGGCGAGCGGTTCGAACCGATTGCGCTGCTTTACAACAATACGGCGGTCACGCTCGGCATCATCTACGCCTTTTTTCCCTTCATGGTGCTGCCGCTGTACGCCAACATCGAGAAGATGGACCGCACGTACATCGAGGCGAGCCTCGATTTGGGGGCCGGCCATTGGCGCACGTTTGTTTCGGTGATCGTGCCGCTCACCTGGCACGGCGTGTTGTCCGGCATCATCATCGTGTTCATCCCGGCGCTCGGCGCCTTCTTCATCCCGGATCTGCTCGGCGGCACCGACAGCCAGCTCATCGGCAACGTGATCGAGCGGCAGTTCAAATCGGCCAACGACTGGCCGTTCGGCGCGGCGCTGTCCTTCCTGCTGATGTACCTGACCTTCGGCGCCCTGGCCTTGCGCGCGGTGCTGAGCGGCCGCAGACAGGGCCTTGAAGCATGACGACGGTCGGGCGGACAACGGCCGCTCACCCGCGGCCCGTCGCGCAGCCGCGCCGCGCCAAACCGATCGGACCGCTCGAGTATACGCGCCGCTGGTGGCTGCGCTTGACCGTCGCGGCCACCTTTCTGCTGCTTTACGCTCCGATCGTCACGCTGGTGGTCTTCAGCTTCAATGACAGCCGGCGCAACATCGTCTGGCGCGGCTTCACGTTCAAGTACTACGAGAAGGCCTGGAACAACGACAGCCTGATCGAGGCCTTCGCGAACAGCCTGACCATCGCGCTCGTCAACACCGCGATCAGCACCGTTCTCGGCGTTCTGGTCGCGATCGCGCTGTGGCGTTTCCGCTTCCCCGGCAAGGGCGCGTACGAGGGTTTCATGGCGTTGCCGATCGTGATCCCGGAGATTTGTATGGGCGTGGCCATGATGGCGTTCTTCGCCCGCATCGGCTGGCCGACCGATCTGCCCTGGCCGCTCACCTTGGCCAATATCACCATTGCCCACATAGCCTTTTCCTTCCCGTTCGTCGCCGTGGTCGTGCGCGGGCGGCTGATCGGCTTCAACCGCGAGTTGGAGGACGCCTCCAAGGACCTTGGCGCCGGGGAGTGGCAGACGATGCGCTACATTGTCCTGCCGTACCTGCGCCCGGGCGTGATCGCGGGCGCGCTCATCGCCTTTACCTTGTCGCTGGATGATTTCGTGATCACCTTCTTCACCGCCGGCCCGCAGAGCATTACCCTCCCGGTCAAGATCTTCTCCATGGTGCGCTTCAGCGTCACCCCGGAGGTTAACGCGGCCTCGACCGTGCTCATCGTCATCACCGTGGTCGCGGTGGTGACCGCGATGCGCCTGCAGTCGTTGTCGCGCGCGGACGCGGGCGAAAGCATCAAGGGGCTATGACAGGCGACCGGCCCATCATCTCGATCCGCGGCGTGACCAAGCGTTTCGGGCCGGTCGTCGCGGTCGACGGGGTTTCGCTCGAGATCCGGGCGAACGAGTTTTTCGCGCTGCTCGGACCTTCGGGGTGCGGCAAGACCACGCTGCTGCGCATGCTGGCCGGCTTCGAGACGCCGGACCAGGGCGAGATCCTGATCGATGGGCAGGACACGGCCGGCGTGCCACCGAACCGCCGCCCCGTCAACATGGTGTTCCAGTCCTACGCGGTGTTCCCGCACATGACGGTCTTCGACAACGTGGCCTACGGCCTGCGCGTGGTGAAGACGTCCGCCGGCGAGGTCGAGGCGCGCGTGCGCGAGGCGCTGGCCATGACCCGGCTCGCCGAGCTGGCGGGGCGCAAGCCGGACCAGCTTTCCGGCGGCCAGCGCCAACGGGTCGCGCTCACCCGCGCCCTGGTCAAGCGGCCCAAGGTGCTGTTGCTCGACGAGCCGCTTTCGGCGCTGGACGCCAAGCTGCGCGAGGCCATGCGCCTGGAGCTGGTCCGCCTCCAGCACACGGTCGGAATCACCTTCATCATCGTGACCCACGATCAGAACGAGGCCCTTTCCATGGCCAACCGGATCGCGGTCATGGACGGCGGCCGCGTCCGCCAGGTGGCGCGGCCCGCGGAGCTGTACGAGTTCCCGAACTGCCGCTTCGTCGCCGATTTCATCGGCAAGATGAACCTGTTCGAGGGGCGCGTCACGGCCCGCCGGGACGGCCAACTCGAGGTCGAAGTGCCGGGCCTGGGCCGGCTCCTGCTTCCCGGCGAGGACGCCGCGGCGCACGGGCCGGCGAACGGCGGCGAGGAGGTCGGCGTCGCCGTGCGCCCGGAAAAGGTCCGGATTCACCGCGATCCGGGACCCGAGGGGCGGATCGCGCTGCGCGGGAAAGTCAGCGAAATCGCCTATTACGGGGACACGAGCCACGTTTACGTGGCGCTCGACAGCGGCCCGACGATCAGCGCCCACCTGCGGAACGAGGCGCGCTCGGCCGCGCCGACGATCGCCGTCGGCGAGGAGTTGTGGTGCTCCTGGGACCCGCGCGATACACTCGTTCTGACGAGCTAGGCCGAGGAGCCGGTTCGGGTGCGTTTACGGTGCCTACGTTGCGGACGGGACTTTTCTCCAAATCTCTGATTTGTCTAAAAAAGTCGGCGATCCGCACGTCACGGCCGAAAGCAGCGACGACATGGAATGAGTCGCGGTCGTCCGCACGGCCCGGCGGCCGCGGCCGGGGCGAGATACGGCCGGCCGGCCGGCAAATGGGGATGGATGCGGAAATCGCTTCGAATCAGCCGCTGGTATTTGTTAACATTCCTTAAAGGCTCAGCGCGCACAATCGGCGTTGGCGGCCAAAAAAGGCCCGCGAGGGCAGTTGTCGGGATTGGTGCGATGTTACGCCGCCTTGGCATTACGGTGCTGGCGATTCTGGCGTTGTCTGGGTGCACGACGCTGGAATCCCTGGACTTTGGCGTCTTCCGTCCCGGCGGGACGGAGGCGGCCGACGCATGGCCGGAACCGGCCATCCTCGACCCGACGGCGCAGGATTTGGCCTACGTCGAACCGGCGCGGAGCGAGTCGGCGGCGGTCGAGGAGATGCCGCCGCTGCCCCGGCGCAAACCGTCCTGGAGCGAACAGGTCGTCCTTCAGGACCCCGATCCGGAGCTGCTGGTGGGCCTGGACTTCGAGGCGACCAAGGCGCTGCTGGGCGATCCAGCGCTGCAACTTGAGCAACCTCCGGCGAAGGTCTGGGCCTATAACGGCGGAACCTGCATGTTCAACGTCTTCTTTTATCCGAGCATGGACGACAACACGTTCCGGGTGCTGACCTACGATGTCACCGGGGGCGAGGCGCAGCCGGGCGGGGTCGAGACAAGCCAGGGGGAATCGGGCCCGGTGAAGATCAGGGACAGGGACAACCCGATCCTGCGCCAATGCTTCGCCGACCTCCTCCACGGCAGGGATTTTCGGGACGCGGGTTGATCGATGAACGTGCAGCCTGTGGCGCAAGATACTGCGCAAACGCGCGTCGTCATCGTCGATGACGACGACCTGTTTCGGGAATCCCTCGGCCTCAATCTCGCCGAGGAGGGTTACAAGGTCATAGATTTTCCGAACGGCGAAAGCGCGCTCGCGTACTTTTTGGGCGGCAACGACGCGGAGGCCGTGCTGCTCGACTGGCGCATGCCCGGGTTGGACGGCCTCGGCGTGCTGCGCCGGCTCCGCGAATCGCGGATCGAGATCCCGGTCATTTTCCTGACCATGCTGAGCGACGAGATCTACGAGGAGGCGGCGCTCAAGTGGGGCGCCGTCGACTTCATCGACAAGTCGCGGCGCCTGCCGATCATCCTGGGCCGGCTCAAGCTCATCACCGACGGCGCCAAACCTTGGGCCGCCGGCGGGCAGGGCGCGGTCGAGGCGGAGGCGACCGGCATATTCCGGCGCGGCCCGCTCGAACTCCATCTGGAAATCCACCGCGCCTTCTGGTGGGGTCGCCAGGTGGACCTCACGCTCAGCGAGTTCGCGATCCTCCGTTTCATGGTCACGCAGTCGGGCCGCGACGTGACCTACCGGCAGATCTACGACATCGTGCGCGGCAAGGACTTCGTGGCGGGCTTCGGGACCGAGGGCTTCCGCGCCAACGTGCGGTCCTTCATCAAGCGCATCCGCAAGAAGTTCCGCGACGTCGACCCGAAATTCGACCGGATCGACAACTACCCGGGGTTCGGCTACCGCTGGCGTGACGAGCCGGGAGAAACCGGGACCGCCGAGGGCGCCAGTGCTCAGGGGCCAAAGGGTCTGAGCGGGGCCCATTGAGCATGGCCCGGGTCGAGCGGATCCCGGACCTCACCGTCCCCGCTGTACCCCGCCGGAAAATTCGCCCGCTCGGCGGCCTGACCCGGTCGCTGGTCGGCAAGCTGATCCTGCTGCTGCTGGTCTTCGTGACCGTTCCGATCATCCTCTATTCCGAGTTCCGTCAGGCGGACGCGGAGAAGCGGCGCCTCCTGCTCGACAGCGTGCGCGCGCAGGGCCGTCTCATCGCCGAGAGCCTGCGCCCTCTGTTGGACCGCGAGGACCCCTCGCCGCTTCCCGAGCTCAACGAGGCGATCAAGCCGTTCGCCTCCACCCACGCGGGCATCAAGGTGCTGTTCCGACCGGCGAGCCAGCACGGGCTGGAGGACTTCTTCTTCGTCGCCTCGGAGCCGCCGGTACCGGCGGCGACGCTCGCCGCCGAGCGGGACAGGCTGATCGAGCGCGGCGTGCTCGACAAGCTGGCCCAGTCCTGCCAGGTGCAGGTGCCCATCGCGCTGAGGAACCGCAGGACGAGCGGCGAGGAGGAGCTGCTGACCTCGATCACGCCGGTGACCACGCCCGCCGGCTGCTGGGCGATCATCACGACCCATACCTCGAGCGAGATGCTCGGCACGGCGATCGACCAGCCCTACTGGATGACCATCGAGGTGCGCGTGGCCGCGGGCATCTATCTCGGCATGGCGGTCTTCACGCTCGGCCTGTTCCTGTCGATTTGGCGCGGCCTCATGCGGTTTGGGGGCCTGGCGCGCGGGATCGGCGAAGGGCGCGTCGAAGGCGCCGGCTTCGCGGCACAGAACGAAGTGCCCGAGCTTGCCGTCGTGGCCGAGGAGTTCGACCGCATGACCGGCGCGCTGCGCGATTCGGCGGACAGCATCCGGCGCGCCGCGGAGGACAACGCGCACGCCTTCAAGACGCCGATCGCGATCATGCGCCAGGCGCTGGAGCCCCTGAACCGCCTCGTCCCGCAGGACAGCCCACGCGGCCGGCGGGCGCTCGAGGTGATCGAGGAGTCGGTCGATCGTCTGGACTACCTCGTGACCAGCGCGCGCCGGCTCGATCGGGCCACGGCCGAGCTGCTCGACCCGCCGCGCGAGAAGATCAACCTCTCCCGCCTGATGGAGCGGATGCTCGGCGCCTACGCGGACAGTTTCGCCAGCCGCCAGTTGACGCTCAAGGGCGCCATCGCGCCCGAGATCGTGGTGCGCGCCGGCGAGGACCTGATCGAGACGGTCGTCGAGAACGTGATCGACAACGCGGTCGAGGTCTCGCCTCCCGGCGGGGAGATCGCCGTCGATCTCGTGCGGCGGAAGGGCTCGGCCGAACTCACGGTGCGCGACCGCGGGCCGGGCGTGAAGGCGGAGGATCTGGATCGCATCTTCGAGCGTTACGTCTCGCTTCGCTCCAGGTCGAAGGGCGCAGGATCCGGCGCCGTCGGACCCCACTTCGGCATCGGCCTATGGATCGTGCGCCGCAACCTGCAGGCGGTCGGCGGCGGCGTGCGGGCCGAGAACCGCCCGGACGGCGGTCTTGCGGTGATCATGAGCCTGCCGCTGGCCGCTTAGCCCCGCCGCGCACCGAGTGACTTTTCCAGGCGCGGATAGACCGCGCCCGGGGTCGACGCGCGCGGCCATTGGCGCGGCGAGGATACCCGGGCCGAGACGCCGACTTGCCCTGGCGCGTCGCCTTGCGGCAAGATTCGTATCGAATCTTCGATGGAACTACCGGCGGGCGCTTCGCCGAGCGGTGAGGCGGGAGGCGCCGCCCCGGCCGGTTGCGGGAGAGCCGAAATGGCACTAAGGCACCTGACGCTGTCAAAGAACCTGTCGATCTTTCGCCGAACGAGGGCGTTGGAGGCCGAAATCGACGCGTTCCTGGACCGGCTCTCCGAATCGGGACTGCTGTTCAAGCGGGCCGTGCGGATTTACCTGGCCGAAGGCTGCACCGGAGAGTTCGAGGACAAGCTGAACAGCGTCAATCGCCTGGAAAGTGAAGCGGACAGGCTGCGCCGTTCGATCGAGACCCAGCTCTACGCCCAGACGCTCATCCCCGAATCGCGCGGCGACGTGCTGGGCCTGCTGGAGAATCTGGACTCCGTGCTCAACCTTTACGAAGGCGCGCTGTGGGGCTTCTCCATCGAGAAGCCCGACATTCCTGCCGAATTCGGCGCCGACTTCCAGGTGTTGTGCGACCAGGCGGTGCTTGCGGTCGAGTCGCTGGTGCTGGCCACGCGCGCATTCTTCCGCAACGTCGAGGCGGTCGCCGATCACATGCACAAGGTCATGTTCTACGAGAAGGAGGCCGACAAGGTGAGCACCAAGCTCAAGAAAGCGATCTTCGCCTCGGACCTTGCGCTGTCGCACAAGTCGCATCTGCGCCTGTTCGTCGAACATCTCGACAATTTGGCCGACCGCTCCGAGGACGTGGCGGACCGGCTGGCCATCTACACCATCAAGCGGACCGTCTAGCGCGACCGGGCGGACATGGACGCCGCGGTCCTCTTCTTTCTGTCCAGCGGTCTGTTTCTCGGCTGGTCGCTCGGCGCCAACGACGCGGCCAACGTGTTCGGCACCGCGGTCGGCACGCGCATGGTGCGTTTCGCGACCGCGGCCACGATCTGCAGCGTGTTCGTGGTGCTCGGCGCCGTGATCAGCGGGGCCGGCGCGGCGCACACGCTGGGCAAGCTCGGCGCCGTGAACGCCTTGGGCGGCTCCTTCATGGCCGCCGGTGCGGCGGCCCTGGCGGTTTATCTGATGAGCAAGGCGGGCCTGCCGGTGTCGACCACGCAGGCCATCGTCGGCGGCATCATCGGCTGGAACCTGTTCAGCGAATCCCGGACCGACACCGGCGCGCTGGCGACCATCCTGAGCACCTGGATCATCTGCCCGTTGCTGGCGGCCGTCTTCGCCGCCATCCTGTTCAAACTGACGACCCTCGGGATTCGCGCCGCCAAACCGCACCTTCTGCGCCAGGACGCCTACACGCGGCTGGGGTTGGTCGTGGCCGGCGCCTTCGGCGCCTACAGCCTGGGCGCCAACAACATCGCCAACGTCATGGGCGTGTTCGTGCCCGCCTCGCCGTTCACGGACTTCAGCGTCGCGGGCCTGGGGACGATCTCCTCGACGCAGCAGCTCTTCCTGCTCGGCGCGATCGCCATCGCCGTCGGCGTCGCGACCTATTCGAAGCGGGTGATGCTGACCGTGGGCGGGCGGCTGCTGCCGTTGTCGCCGGTGGCCGCCTGGGTCGTGGTCGTGGCCCATTCGCTGGTGCTGTTCCTGTTCGCCTCGGAAGGCCTGGAGGCGCTGCTGGCGCGCTCGGGGCTGCCGACCATTCCGCTGGTGCCGGTATCCAGTTCCCAGGCCGTGGTCGGGGCCGTGCTCGGGATCGGGATCCTCAAGGGCGGCCGCTCGATCCGCTGGCGCGTGCTCGGCAGCATCGGCCTCGGCTGGGTGCTGACTCCCGTCATCGCGGGCCTGTTCTGCTTCGTCGGCCTTTTCTTCCTGCAGAACGTGTTCAACCAGCGGGTCTACCGGCCGGTGCCCTACGTTCTGTCGCAGCAGCTCCTGGACCGCTTGGAGAGGGAAGGGTTCCCCGCCGGGCCGCTCTACGATCTCAAGGACCGGACCTACCAGAGCGCCGCGAAATTCCGGCAGGCCGTCGAACAACGCTCGACCTTCGGCGCGGAGGATTTGGCGAAGGTCATGCGCTACGCCGAGATGCGGGTGATCGTCATCGACCCCGCGCGCATCTCCGCGCTCGACCCCACATGGTACACGAGCGGCCAGATCGAGGCCGTGCGCCGGCTTGCCGGGCGGCGGTTCGTGCACGAGTGGGCCTTGGCCGAGACCCTCGCCCGGGAAAGCGAGGAGTGGCGCTTCAAGCCGGCGACCACGGTGAACCGGCCCTACAACAAGGAGCTGCAGAAGAAGCTCGACTCCCTTTACAGAACCTTCGAGCGCGGGCGCTGACCGGCCCGCCCGGGGCCGCGCCGGCGCGATTGCCCGGCGTTTCGCCGCCCTGGTAAGGTCGCGGGGCTTGGCGCCGGGGCGGCCGCGTGCGGCGCGGGGGAGGAAGAATGTCGCTTGAGGGACTGCTCGTCGTCTCGCTGGAACAGGCGGTGGCCGCGCCCTATTGCTCCTCGCGTCTGGCCGACGCCGGGGCCAGGGTGATCAAGGTGGAGCGCCCCGAGGGCGACTTCGCGCGCGGCTACGACCGGGTCGTGGAGGGACAAAGCGCCTACTTCGTCTGGCTCAACCGGGGCAAGCAGTCGATCGCGCTCGACATCAAGGCCCCGGCGGACAGGGCCCTGCTCGAGCGCATCGTGCTGCGCGCCGACGTCTTCATCCAGAACCTCGCGCCAGGGGCGGCGGCGCGCGCGGGCCTCGACGGCGCGGACCTGCGCCGGCGCAACCCCAGGCTGATCACGTGCGACATCAGCGGCTACGGCGAGACGGGGCCGTACGCGCGCATGAAGGCTTACGACCTGCTGGTCCAGGCGGAAAGCGGCTTGGCCTCGGTGACCGGCCGGCCCGAGGGGCCCGGCCGGGTCGGCGTCTCGGTCTGCGACATCGGCGCCGGCATGTACGCCTATATGGCGATTCTGGAGGCCCTGCTCGCGCGCGAGCGGGACGGGCGCGGGCGCGGCGTCGCGGTCTCGCTGTTCGACGCCATGGCCGAGTGGATGACCGTGCCGCTGCTGCACCAGGTCTACGGCGGCCGGGCGCCCGAGCGGGTCGGCCTGAACCACCCGTCGATCGCGCCCTACGGGGCCTACAGGACCGGCGACGGCGGCGAGGTCGTGATCTCGATCCAGAACGAGCGGGAATGGGACCGCTTCTGCGCCGAGGTTCTGGCGCGCCCGGCGCTCGCCGCCGACCCGCGTTTCGCCGACAATCCGGCGCGCGTGGCCAACCGGCCGGCGCTCGACCGGGAAATCGCGGCGGTCTTCGGCGACCTCGCCCGCGCCCGGGTGGTCGCCCGCCTGCGCGCGGCCGACATCGCCTTCGGCGCGGTCCATTCGGTCGTGGACCTCGCCGGACATCCGCAACTGCGCCGCGCGGGCGTCGCCATCCCCGGGGGACGGGCCGAGCTTGTCGCGCCGCCGGCGCGCGTGGCCGAGGCGGCGCCCGTGCTCGGGCCCGTGCCCGCGCTCGACGAGCACGGCGCCGCGATCCGCCGGGAGTTCGCGCCGTGACCGGCCCGGCCCCGGCGGCGGAGCCGGAGCGCTGGCGCGCCTGGATCGGGCGCGAGGAGCGTGCGGCCGACACGATCGACGCCGGCCGGGCGCAGGCCATGCAGGCCGCGCTCGACGACCGGGGCGCCCCGCTCGGCCCCGGCGATCCGCTGCCGCCGCTGTGGCATTGGCTCTACTTCTGGTCGGTGGCGCCGGCCTCCGCGCTCGGCCCCGACGGCCACCCGGCGCGCGGGGCCTTCCTGCCGCCGATCGAGCTGCCCCGGCGGATGTGGGCGGGCAGCCGCGTGACCTTCCACCGGCCCCTGCCCATCGGGGCCGAGGCGACCCGCCGCTCGACCATCGCCGAGGTCAAATTGAAGGAGGGGCGCAACGGGCGGCTGGCCTTCGTCACCGTGCGCCACGAGATCGCGTTGCCCGACGGCCCCTGCCTCGTGGACGAGCACGACATCGTCTACCGCGAGGCGCCGCGGCCCGACGAGGCGCCGCGACCGGGCGAGCCGGCGCCGGCGCAGGCCCCGTGGCGGCGCGAGCTGCGCGCCGACCCGGTCCTCCTGTTCCGCTATTCCGCATTGACCTTCAACGGCCACCGCATCCACTACGACCGCGCTTACGCGACCGAGACCGAGGGCTATCCGGGCCTGGTCGTGCACGGCCCGCTGCTCGCCACACTCATGGCCGAGCAGGTGCGCACCGAGCGGCCGTCCGCCGCCGTGACGTATTTCGAGTTCCGCGCCCTGCGGCCGATCTTCGACACCGCGCCGTTCACGGTCGCCGGCCGGCCCGCGGCGGACGGCAGGCGCGCCGAGCTCTGGGTCGCCGACCCGCAGGGCCTGCTCGCCATGACGGGGCGGGCCGAGCTTGCCTCGCCCCACGATCATTGAAGGACGACACCTATCAGGATGCGGCCCGGCTCGGCCGCGGCAGGCCGGCGGCCGCAAGCGCCCTGGCCTGGCGCCGGGCGAGCTTGCCGGCGTCGAAGCCGTCGATCAGCTCGTGGAACATGCGGTGCCAGTTGATCTCGGCCTTCAGGTGCATGAAGACCGAGCCGAGCCCGATCGCCGCGCGGTCCATGAGCACGAACTCGCGCGGCGGTCGCACGCCGCCCAGGCGGCGCAGCTCCACGTGCACCTGGTGCGCGACGCGCGCGCCGTAGAGGCCGCTGTCGCTGTCCATGATTTGCTGCGGTTTGTCCTCGAGCAGCGGGGCGTAGAGGAAGCGGGCCCACATGTTGAGCGCGTCCAGCAGCTCTTTGCTGATGTTCTTGAAGCCCCAGGTCTCGTACGCGCTCACCGCGAGCTCCCGGTCGTCGTCGCGCAGCGCGTAGTAGAGGTCGATCACGCCTTTCACGAAACTCGGCTGGAAGACCCGGATGCAGCCGTAGTCGAGCAGGTTGATGGTCGCGTCCTCGCGCACCGTGTAGTTGCCGAGGTGCGGGTCGCCGTGGATGACGCCGAAAAAATAGAACGGCACGTACCAGGCGCGGAACATGTTCATGGCGACCCGGTTGCGCCGCGTGACGTCGTCGGTGGCCGCGATGAATTTCATGAGCGGCGCGCCGTCGAGCCAGGTCATGGTGAGCAGCCGCCCGGTGGACAGCTCGGGCACGACCTCGGGCACGTGGATGCCGCGCTCCTTGGCCAGCATCGCGCGATAGAGCCGTATGTGCCGGGCCTCGCGGGCGTAGTCCAGCTCCTCGTGCAGGCGCTCGGCCAGTTCCTTGTAGACTTCCGAGGGATCGATCGCCTGGTCGTAGCGCCGGTAGATCGAGAACACGATCCTGAGCTGCTGCAGGTCCGCCTCGACGGTGGACAACATGTCTGGGTACTGCAGCTTGCAGGCCAGGGGCCGGCCGTCCGGCCCGACGGCGCGGTGCACCTGGCCCAACGACGCCGCGGCCGCGGCCTCGTGCTCGAAGGACCTGAACTTGCTCTGCCAGTCGGGGCCGAGCTCGCCGCGCATGCGCCGGCGCACGAAACGCCGGCCCATGGCCGGCGCGTTGGACTGGAGCTGACGCAGCTCCTCGGCGTATTCGGGCGGCAGGGCGTCGGGAATCGTGGCCAGGATCTGCGCCGTCTTCATGAGCGGGCCCTTCAGCCCGCCCAAGGCCGATTTCAGTTCCGAGGAGTGGCGCGCCCGGTTGAGTTCCAGACCCAGGAACCGCGCGCCCACGAACTGCGCGGCCAGCCCGCCGACGCTCGCGCCGACCCGGGCGTAGCGCCGGACCCGGCTGCTCAGCCGGGATTCCTCCCCGCCGTAATCGACATCCGACATAGGGAGGACTTTGGGCGGCGGCGGCCGCCTTGTCCAGCGCGGTCGGCTCGGCGCCCGGGCGGGAAGGGCGCGAGGTCGAAGCCGGCGTCGCAAACGCGGCGTCGCCATCGTATATCTTCAGCCAAGCGCAGGGACGCAGGATCGGCGCGCCGGCGCTGCCGCGCATCGCGTCGCGCCACGCGGGCCCGCCGAGTGCCCCCGATCCGAATTACCGCGACCCTGCGCGCGCCGCCTGTGGTAAGGTTCCGTGGCCACGGAACCAGCGGCGGCGCGTCCACAGGAGCGGGGCCGGCCCATGGAACGAAAGACGCATTTCAACTTCTGGTACTTCGTGCTCGCCCTGTTCGCGGTCATGCTGCTCCAGCAGTGGTGGAGCGAGGCCCGGCAGGTCGAGACCGTCCCCTATAGCGAGTTCCAGGCCCTGCTGCGCGAGGGCAAGGTGGCCGAGGTCGCGGTCGCCGACGACTACGTGCGCGGCCGGCTGCGCCAACCCCTGTCCGACGGGCGCACGCAGATCTTCGCCGTGCGCGTCGAGCCCGATTTGGCCCAGGACCTCGACAAGTACGGCGTCACGTACACCGGGATCATCCAGAACGACTTCGTCTCCAAGCTCCTGTCGTGGATTCTGCCCGTGCTTCTGTTCTTCGCGCTGTGGATGTACGTCTTCCGGCGCGTGTTCGAGCGCGGCGGCGGCATGGGAGGCCTGCTCCAGGTCGGCAAGAGCAAGGCCAAGATCCACGTCGAGAAGGACACCAAGGTCACCTTCGGCGACGTGGCCGGGATCGACGAGGCCAAGCAGGAACTGCAAGAGATCGTCCAATTTCTCAAGGAGCCGGCGGCCTACGGCCGGCTCGGCGCGCGCATCCCCAAGGGAATTCTGCTGGTCGGCCCGCCCGGCTGCGGCAAGACGCTGCTGGCCCGCGCGGTCGCCGGCGAGGCGGGGGTAACGTTCTTCTCGGTCGGCGGCTCGGAATTCGTCGAGATGTTCGTCGGCGTGGGCGCGGCGCGCGTGCGCGACCTGTTCGAGCAGGCGCGCAAGAGCGCCCCGTGCATCATCTTCATCGACGAGCTCGACTCGCTCGGGCGTGCGCGCGGCCTGACGCCGGTCTCGGGCGTCAGCGGCGAGGCGGAACAGACGCTCAACCAGCTGCTGGCCGAGCTGGACGGCTTCGACCCCTCGGTCGGGGTGGTGCTGCTCGCGGCCACCAACCGGCCCGAGATCCTCGACCCGGCGCTGCTGCGCCCGGGGCGCTTCGACCGGCAGGTGCTGGTCGACCGGCCCGACAAGGCGGGGCGCGAGCAGATCCTCAGGGTCCACATGAAGAAGGTAACCCTGGCCCCCGACGTCGATCCGGAGGCCGTCGCCGGCCTGACCGCCGGTTTCACGGGGGCCGATCTCGCCAACCTGGTGAACGAAGCGGCGATGCTGGCGACGCGCCGGCGGGCCTCTGCGGTCGCCAGCGACGACTTCGTCGCCGCCATCGAGCGCATCGTGGCCGGCCTGGAGAAGAAGAACCGCCTGCTCAATCCTTACGAGCGCAAGGTCGTGGCCTATCACGAGACCGGCCACGCACTGGTCGCGCTCGCGCTGCCCGGCGTCGAGGTCGTGCAGAAGATCTCGATCATTCCGCGCGGCATTGGCGCGCTCGGCTACACCATCCAGCGCCCGACCGAGGATCGCTACCTCATGACCCGCGAGGAGCTCGAAAACAAGATGGCGGTCCTGCTCGGCGGCCGGGCCGCGGAGTTGCTGGTGTTCGCCAAGCTGTCCACGGGCGCGGCCGACGACCTGAACAAGGCGACCGACATCGCCCGCAACATGGTCATGCGCTACGGCATGGACGAGACGCTGGGCCAGGCCATCTACGTGGAGGACCAGCCGCGCTTCCTCGAAGGCGTGATCCGCCCGCCCGGCATGGGCGCGGTGTACAGCCAGGAGACCGCGCGCGAGATCGACTGCGCGGTGCGCAAGCTGATCGACCGGGCCTTCGAGCGCGCGACCGCGATCCTGACCCGCCACCGCGACGCGCTCGAGACGACGGCGCAAAAGCTCCTCGAGCAGGAGACGCTCACCGCCGAGGACCTGCCCAAGCTGCCGCCCGAGCCGGACAAGACGGCCGAAGCGGCGGAATAATAACCCCATCCGTCCCGGGCGACCCGCCGGCTGCGCGGGCCGCGCCGAGGGCCGAAATCGGCCACGCGAGATATCGCGCCCGGCGGCCCCCCGAGGTTGCATGCCGGAGCGCACTGCATCACCATGGCCGAGGGCATTCCATGAAATTTGGGAAAAGCTGATCCAAGAACCAGCTATCGAGAGGGGGGTTATCATGAGAAAACGTTTAAGCGGCATTTTCATCGTCACGGCTCTTGTCGGCCTGGCTCTTCAAGCGTGCGCTCCGGTTCCTCCCCGACATCCGATCAGCGACGGCGCCACCATTCAGCGCGAGCTCAACGATCGAACCGTCGTCGGGTATTTCACCAACGGCCAATCGTACTGCGAGTATCACACGCCGAACGGCACGTTGATCGGGAGGGATACCGAAATCTATGCCGGCAACTGGAGAGTCGCGAAGGACTGGATCTGTTATGCCTATCCCGGCAGTCCCGAAGACTGCCAGCGCGCCTACATATCGGGGCGATCGGTGACGTTCTACGATCAATCGGGAGACGTCATCAGCCGAGGCAACATCGTCGACGGCAACGTGTGCAGCTGAGCGAGCGGGCCCGGGAGTGGGGTCCGATCCGCCGCTCCGATCGGTGCGTCGGCATCATACCGGCCACCGCCGATATTAGCTGATTTTGGCTGACAAGGGCGCGCGGCCGGGCCAAGCGAGCCTCGCCCCTACGCCATCGCCTCGAGCTCGTCGATCAGGCGCGCGATCATGCCCAGGCCCTTGGCCCAGAAGTCGGGGTCCGAGGCGTCCAAGCCGAAGGGCGCGAGCAGTTCCTTGTGGCGCTTGGTGCCGCCGGCGCGCAGCATGTCCAGGTATCGCTCGGCGAAGCCCTCGCTGGCGTCCTCGTAGACGGCGTACAGCGAGTTCACCAGGCAATCCCCGAAGGCGTAGGCGTAGACGTAGAACGGCACGTGGACGAAGTGCGGGATGTAGGCCCAGTAATGGCCGTACTCGTCTTCGAAGCGCAGCGCCGGGCCGAGGCTTTCGCGCTGCGTCTCCAGCCAGATCTCCCTCAGGCGCTCGGGCACCAGCTCGCCGTCGCGCCGCTCGTCGTGCACCCGGGTCTCGAAGGCGTGCATGGCGATCTGGCGGACCACGGTGTTGAGCATGTCCTCGACCTTGGTGGCGAGCATGACCTTGCGCCGCGTGGGGTCGGACTCGGCCGCGAGCACGGCCTTGAAGGTCAGCATCTCGCCGAACACCGAGGCCGTCTCGGCGAGCGTCAGCGGCGTGTCGGCCATGAGGTGGCCCTGCGGGCCGGCCAGCACCTGATGCACGCCGTGGCCCAGCTCGTGGGCGAGCGTCATGACGTCGCGCATGCGCCCCTGGTAGTTGAGCAGCAGGTAGGGGTGCGCGCTCGGCACCGTCGGATGGGCGAAGGCGCCCGGCGCCTTGCCGGGGCGCACGGGCGCGTCGATCCAGGGCCGGTCGAAGAAGCGCGCGCCCACCTCGGCCAGCGTTTCGGAAAAGGCCGCGTAGGCGCCCAGCACGGTCCGGCGCGCCTCGTCCCAGGGGATCGGGCGGTGCTCCTCCTCGGGCAGCGGCGCGTTGCGGTCCCAGTAGGGGAGCCGGTCCACGCCGAACCACCCGGCCTTGAGCGCGTAGTAGCGGTGCGACAGCCGCGGATAGGCCGCGCGCACGGACTGGACCAGGGCCTCGACCACCTCGTCCTCGACGAAGTTGGCCAGGTTGCGCGACGACACCGGGCGGGCGAAGCCGCGCCAACCGTCCTCGATCTGCTTGTCCTTGGCCAGCGTATTGGTGATGAGCGCGAAAACGCGCAGGTTCTCGCCCAAGACCTGGCCCAGCGACTTGGCCGCCGCCTCGCGCACCGCGCCGTCGCGGTCGGTCAGCTTGTTGAGGATCTCGGCGCTGGTCAGCATATCGCCGTCGAGCGGGAAGCGCAGCGCCGCCATGGTCTCGTCGAACAGGCGGATCCAGGCGGCGCGGCCGGCCACGTACTTCTCGTGCAGCAGGCGCTCCAGCTCGTCGGAAAGCTGATGCGGGCGCAAGGCGCGCACGTCGCGCAGCCAGGGCGCGTAGCGCGCCAACGCCGGCGCCGCCTGCTTGACTTCCAGGTCCGACTCGTCCATGCGGTTGAGCTCGAGCGTGAAGAACAGGAGCTCGGAGGAAACGTCGGTCGTACGCTCCTGCATCATCTGGTAGAAACGGCCGATGGCCGGGTCGCTCATGTTGCCGGAATAGACGAGCTGGGCGTAGCTCGAGATCCGGCCGAGCGTCTCCTGCAGGGCCTCGTAAGCGGCCACGGCACGGCCGAGCGCGGCGCCGTCCAGGCCGGCAAGCTTGCCTTCGTAGCGGGCGCGGAAGGCCTTGGCCTCGGCCGCGCAGCGCGCGAGGTCGGACTTCAGGTCCGGCGCCTCGGGGCCGGGATAAAGGTCGCCGAGATCCCAGGTGGGCAGCGCGCCGAGCGCTTGATCGGGGGCCGGACCGGGCGGAGTGGCGTTAGGCATCGGACGACTCCATGACGACCTGCGATATAGCCGGACCGGACGCGGACACCAAGCCCAAAGCGCGCGCCGGCCCGCCCGGCGGCCGGGCGACGGACTACGCCGCGTGCCCCAGCCTGCCCGCCCTGTTCCTCCGCCAGGCCGGCCAACTGGCCGACCGGAACTTCCTGTGGGCGAAGCGCGAGGGCCGGTACCGTGCGATGACCTGGCGCGAGGTCGAAGGCGCGGTGCGCGACCTTTCGCGGGGCCTTCGCGCGCTCGGCCTGGCGCGCGGCGACCGGGTCGTGCTGGTCTCGGAGAACCGGCCCGAGTGGCTGATCGCCGACGTCGCGATCATGGCGGCCGGCGGCATCACCGTGCCGGCATACACGACGAACACGACGGACGACCATCACCACGTGCTCGCCGACAGCGGCGCGTGCGGCGCGATCGTCTCGACCCGGGCGCTCGCGCGGGTTCTGCCCGCGGCCCGCCAGGCGCCGGAGTGCCGCTGGGTCGTCGCCATCGAGGAGCCGAGCCAGGGCCAACGCGGCGCGATCGAACTCCATGGCTGGGCCGACACCCTGGCCAAGGGCGCCGCGATGCCCGACGACGTGGGCGATGTCGTGGCCGGGATCAGGCGCGGCGAAACGGCGTGCTTCATCTACACCTCCGGCACCGGCGGGGCCCCGAAGGCCGTGATGCTGAGCCA
Source organism: Kiloniellaceae bacterium (assembly GCA_046758005.1). Taxonomy (GTDB): domain Bacteria; phylum Pseudomonadota; class Alphaproteobacteria; order Kiloniellales; family J153; genus JBHHZJ01. The sequence goes on along the minus strand of JBHHZJ010000008.1, from coordinate 23,297 downwards.
CGGCGCCATCCTCTGCAATTGCATGGGCGCGTACTATCTGCTCCAACAGCTCGGCCTGGAGCACGAGGTTTTCCTGTCGTTCCTGCCGCTCTCCCACGCCTACGAGCACACCACCGGCCAGTTCTTCCCCATGTCGATCGGGGCCGAGATCTATTACGCCACCGGCGCGGAACACCTGCTGACCAACCTGGCGGAGGTGCGGCCGACGATCATGACCGCGGTGCCGCGCCTCTACGAGACCATGTATCAGCGCGTCCTGCGCAATGCGGAAAAGCAGGGTGCGCTGGGCAAGCGGCTGTTCGACCTGACGCTGCGGCTCGGCCGCAAGCGATATTTTTCGCCGCACGGCCTCGGCTGGGGCGAGCGCCTGCTGGATCGCGTCGCCGAGCGCCTGGTGCGCGACAAGATGCGGGCGCGCTTCGGCGGGCGCCTGAAGGCCATGGTCTCCGGCGGGGCCGCGCTCAACCCGGATATCGGGATCTTCTTCACCGCGCTCGGCCTGCGCGTGCTCCAGGGATACGGCCAGACCGAGGCCGCCCCGGTGGTCTCCGCCAACCCGCCGGACAAGGTCAAGATGGACACCGTCGGCCCACCGCTCGAGGGCGTGGAGGTCAAGCTCGCCGAGGACGGCGAGGTTCTCGTGCGCGGCGAACTGGTCATGCAGGGCTACTGGCGCAACGAGGAGGCCACGGCGGCCGCGTTGCGCGACGGCTGGCTGCACACCGGCGACATCGGCGAGATCGACGCGGACGGCTACATCAAGATCACCGACCGCAAGAAGGACATCATCGTCCTGTCGGGCGGCGACAACGTCTCGCCGGCCCGGATCGAAGGCTACCTGACCCTGGAGCCCGAGATCCACCAGGCCATGGTGTACGGCGAAATGCGCCCGCACCTGGTCGCCGTCCTGACGCCCGATCAGGAGTTCCTCCAGGCCTTCGCGCGCGAGCGCGGCAAGCGGCCGGACCTGGCCGAGCTCAGCCGCGACCCGGAGCTGCACGCCGCGCTGAGCGCCGTGGTCGAGCGGGTGAACGCCGCACTGTCGCCGCTCGAAAGGGTGCGCCGCTTCCTGATCGCGCGCGCGCCCTTCACCGTCGACAACCAGATGATGACGCCGACCCTCAAGATCCGCCGGCACAAAATCATGGCGGTCTACGGGGAGGAACTGGATCGGCTGTATTAGGGACCGAGTCCGAGAGCTGCCGGATGTTCCGGACCGGGGCGCATCGTTCGATGTCGGCTTGGCGAGGCCGGTTCGCGCTTCGTGGGATTGGTCCGGCTTTTCGCCCGACGGCCTTGATCCGGCGCGGCTCCAAGGCGCTGATCCCGATTCCGCGCCGGGCTCGGCGGCGTCGAGCGCTCTTGGCCAGCGGCGCCGGACCCAATCGCGCGTGCCCGCCAGCTCCCGCGCCGCGACTCCGTGAACGTTAGACCCAGAATTTCCGGCGAGGCGAGCGACCACGGACGGCGGCCATGTTTCCAAAAAAGCTTCATTCGGGAAATTTCGGGGTAAAGTCTCCCCAGCGCCTCGGCGCGTTGCGGGCTCGTTAATGGCGAACCTGCAACGGCGCTCACAGGCAGGAGCAGACCATGAGGACGATCTTAACGGCTGGCGCGCTGGCCGTGGCCACAACGGCGCTGGGTGCGGATCTTGCCGCCGCCGGCGCGCGGGATTTCATCGCCGACCTGGCGCGGGTTCGGGAATTCGTCAGGGCGGATGCCGGGGGGCAGGCGAAGTTTCGCCTCAGCGGCGACGGCAGAGAACTGAGATACGAGTTGACGGTCGAAAACCTCGAGGCTTTCACCCAGGCCCATATCCATCTCACGCCGGAAGCCGTCATACGAGACACTTTACCCCGCCGATTCCGAAAGACCTCACCGAAGCGCGAACATGGCCCCATTGTGGTCATCTTGACGGACTTCATCCGCGGCGGCATCGCGGTCGATGGGGTGCTGGCCAAGGGGGTAATCAGGCAGGCCGATCTGGTGGGTCCGTTGAAAGGACACCCCTTGAGTCTCCTGATCGAGTTCATGGAAGAGAGGGATGCCTATGTCGCCCTGCACGTCCTGAAACCGATCGCGCCAGGCCACGTATTCTGCTGCCCGGTCGGATTGCGCGGCATCGTTCGGGCCGAGCGCTCGCAATAGGGCCTTCGGCCCATTCAGGCCGGCGATTACCGACTTTTCACACACGTTTAGTCAATAGGGCGTAATCCAAACAATCCTTCCACGGAATTAGCTAATAATATTTAACAATACGAGACCAAGCTTATAATCAGTCACAAATATTGTGGGCATTGTTCCTTTCATCTTGTCGAAATTTATAAATCCTTAATCATTATTCTGTCCAATGAAGACGCTTCAAAGGGCCTCGGGCTGCGGGGCGCCTGGTCGAGCCGGCAAGCTGGCGCGAGGACGCGGCGCCGGCCCGGATCGGGCGTTGTGTGGTTGCGCGGTCGGTGCAAATGGCATGCGGCGCCCAAGTCAAGCTGGGTAGAACCCAGGGAGCACGAGGATGAAAGGTGCACGCGTTCTAGCAGGGGTCCGCCTGAGCCAGCCGGTGCTGGATCGCCTCCATGAAATGCACGTCCATTTCGTGAACGGCGTGCGCGACGGCCGCAAGCTGGTGATGCGCCGCTGCGACCTCGCCGGCCTGGATCTCAGCAACATGGTCCTGCGGCAATCGGAGATGCTTGGCTGCAACTTCAGCAACGCGACGCTGTACTGCGTCGACTTCCGTTGCGCCCAGCTCCTGGCGGCCAACTTCGCGCAGGCCGACCTCAGCGGGGCGAATTTCGAGAACGCGGGCCTGCGCGCCTCGACCTTCGAGAACGCCGATCTGACCGGCGCCAAGCTGGAAGGCGCCGATCTGCGCGACTGCGCCATCTTCGACGAGGAGACCAACGAGGTCGGCAAGACGATCGTCAGCACGTTCCGGGGCGCCATTCTGCGCCAAACCAACATGGTGCGCAGCAAGCTCAAGAACGCGATCTTCATCGGCGCGGTCCTCCACGACACGGATCTGAGGAACGCGGACCTGCGCGCGACCCAGTTCCAGGGGGCGGAAATTATCAACGCCAAGCTGACCGGCGCCCGCTTGCTCGATGCCGATCTGCGCGGCGCGGCGCTCTTGGACACCGACCTCACGGGCCTCGACCTGAGCACCGCCAAGATGGCGAACGAGTTGATCGTGAGCGACCGCTGGATCGAGGCCAAGCTGCGCGCGCACGGGGAGTGGATCGTTTCCGGCGGCGCCACCGGAGAGCGGGCGGATTTCGCCGGCATCGACCTCAGCGGACGCGATCTGGCCGGGGCGACCCTCGCCGCGGCCAACTTCGGTGCGGCGACCTTGGTCGGAACGAACCTGTCGGGCGCGCTGCTGGCCGCCGCCAACCTGCGCGGCGCCAACCTGCTGGGCGCGGACCTGAGCGGCGCCGACCTGCGCGGCGCGGACCTGCTCGATGCGAACATGCGGCGCGCGAACTTCACGGGCTGCAAGACCGGCCAGCTTCCCGGGACCGCGTTGATCACGCTGCTCAAGGAAGCGGTCTGACAGGGCCGGGCCCGCGTCGCTCACCTCGCCGCCGCGGCGGGCGGTCGCCGTGCGCAATATTGTGATCGGCCGTTCGTCCAAAGCATCTTCCCAGCGCGCCGCCCTCGGTCTACTTATGATGCCGATGGGCGCACGAGGCGGCTCGGGCGCTCATCGGGTTCCGCGCGCCGGGTTGGCCTTGGGCGGCGCGCGAACATGGGACGAAATACCAGCGGGCGGATGGGTTCATTTGCGCGCCGGTATGATCCGGGTTTGACGCAACCGCCGGGCCCGCGGCCCGGCCGCGCCCGGTCTGGAGGTCCGCATGATCGGCCGCTTGACCGCGGCGACCGTGGCCGGCGCGGCTTTGCTCATCGGCGCCGTCGCGGCGGCGCAGACGACGGAACCGTCCGATCTCACCATCGTCGTCGAGAACCTGCGCAGCGCCGAGGGCCAGGTCCGGCTGGCGCTGTGGGACAAGCCCGAAGAGTTCACCAAGGCGGACGCGGCGCTTATCGCGACCGGCCGCCCCGCCGCGCCCGGCGGCCGGGTCCGTTTCGACTTCCCCGGTCTGAGGCCGGGCCGCTACGCGGTGGCCACCTATCACGACGAAAACGGCAACGGGAAGTTCGACCGCACGTGGCTCGGCCTGCCGAAGGAAGGACTCGGGTTCAGCAACGGCGCTTGGATCGGCTTCGGGCCGCCCAGTTTCGAGGAGGCGGCCTTCGAGGTCGGGCCGGAACACCGGGTGATCGTGATCACCTTGCGGTATTGAGCCGCCCGCGTGTCGGCGCGGGTCGCGCCGGAAGGTTTCGTCTCATGCGGCGCGGCGGCCGCCTTCGCCGCGCCGCGCGGGCGGCCGGGGGGCGAAACCTGCATTTCGCCCACCTCGGGGCGCGCGATTGCCGGGGGGCTCAGCAAGCGTTAACCTTGTCCGTGCGAATCTATGGCGCTCTATGGCGGGATGTCCGGCGATGACCCTTGCGGCGGTCACACTCGACGACAAGTACGAGCTCGAATCCGGTCGCGTCTACCTCACGGGCACGCAGGCGCTCGTCCGCCTGCCGATGATGCAGCGCCAGCGCGACGCGGCGGCCGGGCTCAACACGGGATGCTTCATCTCGGGCTACCGCGGTTCGCCGCTCGGCGGCCTCGACCAGCAGCTCTGGCGCGCGCGGCGCTTCCTCGAGAACAACCACATCCATTTCCAGCCGGGCGTCAACGAGGATCTCGCCGCCACCGCCATCTGGGGCAGCCAGCAGAGCGGCCTGTTCGGCGACAGCGCCTACGACGGCGTCTTCGCCATGTGGTACGGCAAGGGCCCCGGGGTCGACCGTTCCGGCGACGTCTTCAAGCACGGCAACGCGGCCGGCACCGCCCGACACGGCGGGGTGCTGCTGCTCGCCGGCGACGACCACACGGCCAAGTCCTCGACGCTGGCGCACCAGTGCGAGTACTCCTTCATGGACGCCATGATCCCGGTGCTCAACCCGGCCGGCGTGCAGGAGTTCCTCGACCTGGGGCTCTACGGCTGGGCGATGTCGCGCTACTCCGGCTGCTGGGTCGCGTTCAAGACCATCGCCGAGACCGTGGACAGCTCGGCCAGCGTCTACGTCGATCCGCGCCGCATCGCGATCGCGACACCGAAGGATTTCGAGATGCCGAACGGCGGACTCAACGTCCGCTGGCCCGACATGCCGCTGCAGCAGGAGGAGCGGCTGCATCGCTACAAGGTATACGCGGCCCTCGCCTTCGCGCGGGCCAACAAGCTCGACCGCGTCGTCATCGATTCGCCCAAGCGCCGCTTCGGCATCGTCACCGCCGGCAAGTCCTATCTCGACGTGCGCCAGGCGCTCGACGACCTCGGGATCGACGAGGAGATGGCCGCCGAGATCGGCCTGAGCGTCTACAAGGTCGGGATGACCTGGCCGCTCGAGCGCGAAGGGCTGCGCACCTTCGCCGAAGGCCTCGAGGAAATCCTCGTGGTCGAGGAAAAGCGCGCGGTGCTGGAAAATCAGATCAAGGAGCAGCTCTACAACTGGCACGCCGACGTGCGCCCGCGGGTCATCGGCAAGTTCGACGAGGACGGCGAGTGGATCCTGCCCTCGACCAACGAGTTGACGCCGGCGCGCATCGCCCGGGTCATCGCCCGGCGCATCGCCCGCTTCCATTCGAGCGAGCGGATCGAGCAGCGCCTGCGCTTCCTGATCGAGAAGGAGACGACGCTTCAGGCCGACACGGCGGCGATCCAGCGCATCCCGTACTTCTGCTCCGGCTGCCCGCACAACACCTCGACCAAGGTGCCCGAGGGCAGCCGGGCGCTCGCGGGCATCGGCTGCCACTACATGGTCCAGTGGATGGACCGCGACACGGCCACCTTCACCCAGATGGGCGGCGAAGGGGTGTCCTGGGTCGGCCAGGCGCCGTTCAGCACGACCGAGCACGTGTTCGTCAACCTGGGCGACGGGACCTACTTCCACTCGGGCATCCTGGCGGTGCGCGCCTGCGTGGCCGCCGGGGTCAACATCACCTTCAAGGTGCTCTACAACGACGCCGTGGCCATGACCGGCGGCCAGCCGATGGACGGGCCGCTCGACCCGGCGATGATCACCCGCCAGCTCTACGCCGAGGGGGTGGGCAAGATCGTCGTCGTCAGCGACGAACCGCAGAAGTACCCGATCGGCACCGAGTGGGCACCGGGGGTCAGCGTTCACCACCGCGACCAGCTGGACCGCATCCAGCGCGACCTGCGCGAGCTGCCGGGCGTGAGCGCGATCGTCTACGACCAGACCTGCGCCGCCGAGAAACGGCGCCGGCGCAAGCGCGGCCTCTACCCCGACCCGCCGAAGCGGGTCTTTATCAACGACCTGGTGTGCGAGGGCTGCGGCGACTGCTCGGTGGCCTCCAACTGCCTGTCCGTGGTTCCGGTCGAGACCGAGTTCGGGCGCAAGCGGACGATCGACCAGTCGTCGTGCAACAAGGACTTCTCCTGCCTCAACGGCTTCTGTCCCAGCTTCGTGACCGTGCACGGCGGGCGGGTGCGCAAGCCGAAGGCCGAGCGCGGCGCGGCCACCGCCCCGGAGGTGTGGGAGGCGCTGCCGACGCCCGCGCTGCCCGCTTTGAGCGAACCCTACGGCATCCTGGTCACCGGGGTCGGCGGCACCGGCGTCGTGACCATCGGCGCGCTGCTCGGCATGGCCGCGCATCTCGAAGGCAAGGGCTGCTCGGTGCTCGACATGACGGGGCTGGCGCAGAAGGGCGGCGCCGTGGTCAGCCACATCCGCATCGCCCCGGCGCCGGAGGACATCCACGCCGTGCGCCTATCGGCCGGCGGGGCGCGCCTCGTGCTCGGCTGCGACCTCGTGGTCGCGGCGGGGTTCGAGGCCCTGTCCAAGGTCGCACAGGGCACCACGCGCGCCATCGTCAACAGCCACGAGACCATCACCGGCGACTTCACCCGCAACCCGGACCTGCATTTTCCGACCCGCCCCCTCCATGACCTGATCGCGGGCGCCGCCGGGGCCGGCAACGCGGACTTCCTCGACGCCACGCGCATCGCCACCGCGCTCACGGGCGATTCGATCGCCACCAACCTGTTCATGCTCGGCTACGCTTGGCAGAAAGGGCTGGTGCCGGTCTCGCTGGAGGCGATCGAGCGGGCGATCGAGCTGAACGGGGTCGCGGTCGAGTTCAACCAGCAGGCCCTGCTGTGGGGGCGGCGCGCCGCGCACGACCTGGCGGCGGTGGAAAGGCTCGCCGCGCCGCGCGAGGCGCCGCGCAGCCACCACCTCTCCGCCACCCTCGACGAGGTCGTGGCCCGGCGCGTGAGCTTCCTGACGGAGTATCAGGACGCCGCCTACGCCGCCCGTTACAAGACGCTGGTCGAGCGGGTCCGGGCGCTCGAGGCCGAGCGCGCGCCGGGCATGTCCGGCCTGGCGCCGGCGGTCGCGCGCGCCTACTTCAAGCTGCTCGCCTACAAGGACGAGTACGAGGTGGCGCGCCTGTTCACCGAGGGTGAGTTCCTGGCCAAGGTGCGCGAGCGGTTCGAGGGCGACTTCAAGCTGCGCCTCCACCTTGCCCCGCCCTTGCTCGCCCCGCGCGACCCGGAGACCGGGCACCTGCGGAAGCGCGAGTTCGGCGCCTGGGTGCTGCGCGCCTTCAAGGTCCTGGCGAAGTTGCGCCGGCTGCGCGGCACGCCGCTGGACGTCTTCGGCTACACCGCGGAGCGCCGGCGGGAGCGGCAGCTGATCGCGGACTACGAGACGCTCGTCGGGGAGTTGCTCGCCGGGCTCACGCCCGAGAGCCACGCGCTCGCCGTCGACCTCGCCTCTATCCCCGAGCACATCCGCGGCTTCGGCCACGTCAAGCAGAAGCACCTCGCGGAAGCCAAGGCGCGCGAGGCCGAGCTGCTGGCCGCCTTCCGCAACCCGCCGGCGCGCCAGAGCGCGGCGGAGTAGAACCGCCGGTCACGACATAAGGAATCTGCGCATGAGCAAACCCGTCGCCGTCGTCGTCGGGGCCGGCCCAGGGTTGGGCGCGGCGCTGGCCCGGCGCTTCGCCGAGGCGGGAATGGCGCTCGCCGTGGCCCGCCGCAACGCGGATCGATTGGACGCACTCGCCACCGAGATCGGCGGCAAGGCCTACGCCTGCGACGCCACGAGCCGGACCGGCGTGGACGCCCTGTTCAGGGGCGTCACGTACGACCTCGGCGCGCCCGCGCTGGTCGTGTACAACGCCGGCACGTTCCAGCCGGGCGGCATCCTGGAGATCGACCCGCGCGAGTTCGAGCGGGGCTTGCGGATCAGCTGCCTGGGCGGCCTCCTGGTCGGACGGGCGGCGGCGCGCCTGATGGTGCCGGCGGGCCGGGGCACGATCATCTTCACCGGGGCCACGGCCTCGCTGCGCGGCTCGGCCGGCTTCGCCAGCCTCGCGGTGCCGAAGTTCGGCTTGCGCGCGCTCGCCCAGAGCATGGCCCGCGAACTGGGGCCGAAGGGCGTGCACGTCGCGCACGTCGTCATCGACGGCCAGATCGCCTCGGACCGGCCGGGCTACCGGCCCGAGGAGCGCGGGGCCGACGCGGTGCTGTCCCCGGCGGCGATCGCCGAGGCCTACTATCAGCTTCACCTGCAGCCGCGCAGCGCCTGGACCCAGGAGCTGGACCTGCGGCCCTGGGTCGAGAGGTTCTGAGCCCCGACCCCGGCGATCCGGCCCCGGCGCGCCGCGCGGGATGCTCCCGTTCACCGCGCCGCGTTTTGCGGCAGGACGACGGTCGGCCCCAGTTGTCGGATCAACTCGCGCGCGTCGTAGACCCGCAGGCCATCTGGCGGCGGGCCGCCGGTGTAGGTGCGGATCGTGGCGTAGGCGGCGTAGCTGGTCAGCGGGTAGTAGTCCCCGGGCCCGTAATAATGATCGAAGTGATGGAAGTGGCCGTGGCCGTGCCCGTGGTGCAGGCCGAACCCGAAATGGTACGGATGATAGCCGTAGCCCCGGTACTCCACGGTGCGCTCCACCTCCTTGTCGAGCACGACGAACCTGTCGTGGCCGCCGAACAGCATGATTTCGGCCGAGCGGTAGAGCAGATAGTTCTCAACCGTCTGGCGCGGCGTGTCGAAGTTGCCGGCGAACTGAACGCGCCAGGTCGTGGCGTCGATCTGCTGCTCGGCGTAGCCGGTGGCGCCGTCCTGCGGCTGGTACGGCGTGGGCCGCGCGGCGCAGGCGGCCAGGGCGAGCGCCGCGGGCAGGACGATAAGCAGGCGCAGGCTCATGCGTTTCACATGGGGTCGGCGGCGGCGGCGAGCAAGCGCCGGCATCGTGCGCGCGCCCGGCCCGGGGCCGCTTGCGGCCGCCCGCCTAGAAGACGGTAGGCGGCGGATGGAGCGGCGCGCCGGTCTGGCGGCGTGCGTCCTGATGGCGCTGCTTGTGGCCGCCCCGGCCGCCCCGGCCGCCGAGGGGCCCGCGGCCGCCGGCGTGGTCCACTTCCTCAGCGCGCCCACGCCGCCCACGGAGCTGCAACGCCGCTTAGCTCGGCAGCGGGGCGAAGCGCGGCCGGCGCCGCGCCCCGGCCTGGAACTCGGCGCCCGCCTGACCCGGCCGCGCGGGCCCGGGCCGTTCCCGGCGGTCGTGCTGCTGCACGGCTGCACGGGCGCGAGCCCGGCGCAGGACGACTGGGCGGCGGAACTGGCCGGCTGGGGCTTCGTCGCCCTCCAGGTCGACAGCTTCGCCGCGCGCGGCGTGAGCGAGACCTGCACGACGACCGCCGGGCCCAACGCCGGGCCGCTGGTCTTCGACGCCTTCGGCGCGCTCGCCTGGCTGCGCGGCCAGCCGCTGGTCGACGCCCGCCGGGTCGCGGTCATGGGCTGGGGCCACGGCGGGACCGCCGCGCTCGACTCGGTGCTCGCCACCGGCACCGCGAGCGTGTTCGACATCGGCTTCGCGGCGGCGGTCGCGTTGTACCCGTATTGCCCTGGCAAGATTGCGCGCCGCTACCTCGCCCCGATCCTGGTGCTGGCCGGGGGGCGCGACGACCTCATGCCCGCCGCGCGCTGCCGGCGGATCGCGGCGAACCCCGAGACCGGCGGCGACCGCATCACGCTCGTCGTTTACGACGGCGCCTACTACGGCTTCGACGACCCGGCGCTCGGCGCGCCCCACCCGGTGCCCGACGTCCTCAACATCGAGCGCTCGCCGCCCAGGGGCGCGACCTTCGGCTACGACGCGGCCGCGCACGCCGACGCGCTCCGGCGCGTCCGCACCTTCCTCGAACGGTTCATGTAGTACCGAAGGGCATTGTGATCGACTCACAATGCCCTTTGGCAAGCGCGACCGCGCGCCCGAGCTTACGCGAGGAGAGCCTGCGTGGCGTTTGAACGCCCAGCGGTCATTTTCAATGACCGCTGGTATAACGAAGGCCCGGGCCCGGTGGCCTAGGCCCGGAGTTTCCGGTAACCTGCGCCGCGACGCGAGGGGAGGCCGAGTCGAACGCGCCGGCGCGGGACCCCGCCAGCGCCGTGGAGTTGTGGACGTCATGACGATGAAGAGCATTCTCGTTCCCCTGGAGGAGAGCGGGGCCGTGCGGTCCATGCTCGAGACCGCGTGGCTGGCGGCGGAAATCTTCGCCAGCTACGTCGAGGGGCTGTACATCCGCCGCGCCCTGCCCGGCGTCGTGGTCGCGGACATCGGCGGCTACGCGGCGGCCACCCCCGACCTGATGCAGAGCTTCGAGGAGGAGGACAGGCAGCGCGCCGCGCGCGTGCGCGGCTTGTTCGAGGACTTCGCGCGCGAGAAGGGCGTCACCGTCGGCGGCCCCGCCGCGGCCGGGTGCCCGTCGGCCGGCTGGACCGAGGACAACCCGCCCGGGGACATGGCGGTCGGCATGTACGCCCGCCTGTTCGACCTGAGCGTCGTCGGCCGGCCCGTCGCCGGCGCCAGCGCCCCGGCGATGAGCACGCTCGAGACCGTGCTGTTCGACAGTGGCCGGCCGATCCTCATCGCCCCGCCGCGGCCCCCCAGGAGCCTGGCCGAGACGGTCGTCGTGTCCTGGAACGGCAGCACCGAGACCGCGCGCGCCGTCGCGCTTGGCGCGCCGTTTCTGGCCAAGGCGCGCCGCACGGTCGTGCTCGCGGTCGAGGGCGTCATGGTCCCGGGGCCGACCGCGGCCGAGGTCGCCCGCAGCCTCAAGCGCAACGGCATCCCGGCGGAGACGCGCGAAATCCCCGCCGGGGGGCGCAGCGGCGGCGAGGCGATCCTGGCCGAGGCCGCAAGCCTGGGCGCCGACCTGCTGGTCAAGGGGGCCTACACCCACAGCCGGCTGCGCCAGATGATCTTCGGCGGCGCGACCTCGCACATCCTGGCCGCGGCCGAGCTGCCGGTGCTCATGGCCCACTGACGCCGACCGCCGCCGATATCGCCCTGGTGAACCGAGGCAAAATCGGGGGCGGTTGGTACAACACGATTCGGTCGGGTCGGGCGATAACCGCTCCCTGGCCTGGTAGGGGCACATGAAGCAGACCGCGCCGGACCCGCCCGCGACGATCCTGGTTTATGTCGGGCTCGACCTGATCGGCGACGGTCTGATCAAGCTCCCCTTCGTCGGCGCGCTGCGCGAGGCCTTCCCCGGGGCACGGATAACCTGGCTGGCCGGCAAGGGCAAGACGGTGTACGCCGGCCAGCTGAAGCCCTTGGTCGCGGGCGCGATCGACGAGGTCATCGAGGACGCCGGGATTGGCATCCGGCTCGCCGAGGCGGTGCGACGCCCGCTTCCGGGGCGGGAGTTCGATCTCATCGTGGACTCGCAGCGGCGGGTTGCGACCACGCTGGTGCTGCGGCGCATCCGCCACCGGCGCTTCATATCGGCCTGTGCGGGGTATCTCTTCTCGGACGTGCGGCCCGCGGGCGTTGCGCCGTGGTCCTACCGCAAGCCGCCCGCCATGATCGACCAGCTGCTCGAGCTCGTGGCGGTGGCCCGGGGCGGCGCCGCGGTCGTTCCCGGCGATCCAGGGGGTGTCCGCCTGCCCGCCCCGGTCGTGGCCGAGGCGGAGCGGCTCCTGCCCGACGGGACGGGCTACGTGGCCATGGCCCCGGGCGCGGGCGACCGGCGGAAGTGCTGGCCGCTCGACCGCTTCATGGAGCTCGGCCGACGCCTGGCCGCGCGCGACGTGGTTCCGGTCTACGTCCTCGGCCCGGACGAAGGCGAATGGCGCGAGGCCTTGGGCACGGCCGTGCCGGGGGCCCGTTTCCCCTTGTGCGAATCGGAACGCGCGGCGGCGATGGACCCGCTCTTGACCATCGCCGTGGCGACGCGCTGCCGCGCCTGCGTCGCCAACGACAGCGGCGGCGGCCACCTCTTCGCCGCCTCGGGGACGCCGCTGGTGTCGCTCTTCGGACCGACCTCCCCGGCTAAGTTCGCCCCGCGCGGCCCGCGCGTGAGCGTCCTCGAGGCGGCCGCCTACGGGAGCCGCGAGATGGCCGCGATCCCGGTCGAGGCGGTGGAGGCGGCGGTGCTGCGTATGGTCCCCGTGTGAAAGCGGGATTAGGCCGACGCCCCGCGCGGCGCCGCGGGCAGGCGCATCAGCCAGACCAGCAGGAGCAGCCCCGGCGCCGCCAGCCCCGTGGTCAGCACGAAGAACGCGATCCAGTCCATCTGGTCGGCCAGCCAGCCGCCGCCCGAGGACAGCACCGTCCGCCCCGCCGCCATGAACGAGGTCAAGAGCGCGTACTGGGTCCCGGTGAAGGCCGTGGTGCACAGGCTGGACAGGTAGGCGACGAAGGCCGCCGAGCCCAGGCCGCCGGTGAAGTTGTCCGCGCCGATGGTGAGCGCGAGCAGCGCGAGGTCGTGGCCGACCGCGGCCTGCAGCGCGAACAGGAGATTGGTCGCGGCCTGCAGCACCCCGCCGGCGAACAGGGCCCACAGGATGCCGTAACGCGCGACCAGGACGCCGCCGGCGAGGACCCCGGACAGCGTGGCGAGCATGCCGAAGATCTTGGTGATGCCGGCGATCTCCACCCCCGTGAAGCCGAGCTCCACGTAGAACGGGTTGGCCATCACCCCGCCGATCGCGTCGCCGAACTTGTAGAGCAGGACGAAGGCGAAGATCGCGGCCCAGCCGCGCCGGCGCAGGAAGTCGGCGAAGGGCGCCACGACCGCGGTGTCGAACCAGGAACCGGGCGCCGGCGGATCGGCACGGCCGCGCGGCGGTTCGGGCGCGAGCAGGACGGCCGCGGTCCCGACCAGCACCAGCGCCGCCAGGACCGCGAAGATCGTGGGCCAGCCGACGAAATCGGACAACGCCACCGCCCCGGCCCCGGCGGCGAGCAGGCCGATGCGATAGCCGGCCTGGGTCGCGGCCGCGCCGGCGCCCTGCTCGTGCTCGGCCAGGATCTCGATGCGGTAGGCGTCGATCACGACGTCCTGGCTGGCGGAGAAGAACGCGACCGCGAACGCCGCCGCCGCCGTGCTCCAGGGCGCACTCGCCGGGTCGCTCGCGCCCAGGGACAGGATCGCGGCAATCAGCCAGGCCTGGATGACGAGCGCCCAGCCGCGCCGGCGCCCCAGCCGCCGCGTCAGAAGCGGCAGGCGGACATGGTCGAGAACCGGCGCCCAGAGAAACTTGACGCCGTAGGGCAGGCCGACGAGGGCGAACAGGCCGATGGCGGTCTTGTCCACCCCGACGCTGGCCAGCCAGTAGGACAACGTGGACAGGGTGAGCAGGAGCGGCAGGCCGCTGGCGAAGCCCATCAACAGGATGAACAGCAGGCGCCGGTCGCGGTAGACGAACAGCGCCGCGCGCCAGCCGCGCCGCCGGCGGGGGTCGGGATCAATGCGAGCCCACATCGCCGGCCCGGCCCTTCATCTCCTCGTCACGCAAATCGCGCGCCACCCCGGAACCGCCCGACGGGCCTGCCGCGCCCGCGCCCGCGCGCGCTCAAGCCTGCTTCAGGCGCTCGGCCACCAGGCGGGCGAGCGGGGTTTCCGGGCGCGCGCCGAAGTGGGAGACGACCTCCGCCGCGGCGATCGAGGCGATCCGGCCGCACTCGTACAGGGGCTTGCCCTGGGTGTAGCCGTAGAGGAAGCCGGCGGCGTAGAGATCGCCCGCTCCGGTGGTGTCGACCACGCGTTCGACCGGCTCGGCGTCGATCACGTGCACTTCCTCGCCGGACAGGATCACCGAGCCGCGGGCGCTGCGCGTCAGCACCGCGACCTCGCAGTGACCGCGCGCCTTCTGCAGCGCCGCGTCGAAGGCTTCGACCTCGTACAGCGAGCGGATCTCGGCCTCGTTGGCGAACAGGAGGTCGATGTGATCGTTCACCAGGTCGCGGAACGACTCCCGGTGCCGCTCGACGCAGAACGGATCGGACAGGCTGAGCGCCACCTTGCGCCCCGCCTCGTGGGCGCGGCGCGCGGCCTGGACGAACGCCTCCTTGGCCGCCGGAGCGTCCCACAGGTAGCCCTCCAGATAGGTGACCTTGGCGCGCTCGATCAGGTCGGCGTCCAGGTCGCCGGGCCCGAGATCGACCGAGGCGCCCAGGTAGGTGCCCATGGTGCGCTGCGCATCCGCGGTGACCAGGATCAGGCAGCGGGCGGTGGGCGGGCCTTCGGTCGCCGCCGGCGTCTCGAACGTCAGCCCGGCGGCGCGCACGTCGTGCCGGAAGATGCCGCCCAGCTGGTCGTTGCGCACCTTGCCGATGAAGGCGCCGCGCCCGCCGAGCGAGGCCAGCCCCGCCACGGTGTTGGCCGCCGAGCCGCCGGAGACCTCCACCGCCGGACCCATGAGGGCGTAGAGCTCCTCGGCGCGGCCGGCGTCGATCAGGGTCATGGCCCCCTTCGCCAGGCCCTGGGCCGCGAGGAAGGCCTCGTCCGCCTGGGCCAGCACGTCGACGATGGCGTTGCCGATGCCGACGACGTCGAGGGCTTGGTCAACCATGGGCGAAGGTCCGTGAAGAGTGTGCGCGAAGCGGGCGGGCAAGCGGCGCCGAGTATAGCCGCGCTCAAGGCGTCGGCAAGGCCGGTACTAGCCAGAAATTGCGGGGGACAGAAATTACAGGGACAGTATACGTAATTCCGACGGAATTAAGTATACTGTCCCCGGAATTTCCGGGCATGACAAATCGTGGCAACGAAATGTGGGAATCACCACATCAGCGCTCGGCGGTAGCACCGCCTTGTCCTGCGCGCGCGGCGGGGCTAAACAGGCGCGCGATGCTCTCCGCGCTCGCCAAGGCCTTCGCCCAGGCCTCCGATCCCGCGTTCCGGCGCGTGTTCCTGCTGTCCGTCGCGGCGTCCCTGGCCGTCTTCGCGGTGCTCTGGGCGCTTGCCTGGTTTGGCCTGTCGTGGGCCGGCGAGGGGCTCTCGGCGTGGGTCGCGGCGCGCGAGCCCGGCGGCTTCTGGGTCCGCGTCTTCGAATGGATTTTCGGCGCCGCCGCCGTGGCCGCGGTGCTGGTGACCAGCTTCTTCCTGTTTCCCGCGGTCATGGTCGCGGTGATGTCGCTGCTTCTGGAGGGGGTCGCCGCCGCGGTCGAGCGGCGCCACTACCCCGGCCTGCCGCCGCCGCGCGTCCAGCCGATCCTCGAGGCCGTCCTGGCGGGGCTCGTCTTCGCCGGCGTGAGCCTGGCGCTCAACCTGCTCGCCGTGCCGCTGTACCTGCTGCTGCTGTTCGTGCCGCCGCTCAATCTCTTTGTGTTCTATCTGCTCAACGGCTATCTTCTCGGCCGCGAGTACTTCGAGCTGGTGGCCGCGCGCCGCTTCGACATGGCCACGGTCAAGCGGCTGCGCCGGGCCCATCGCGGGCGGGTGCTCCTGGCGGGGATCGTGATCGCCTTCCTTCTGACGGTGCCGCTGGTCAACCTGGCGATGCCGATCGTGGCCGCGGGCTTCATGCTCCACGTGTTCGAAGGGCTGCGCCGGCGCGCGGGCGCGGCGCCCAGCGGATAGGAACGGGGGACATGTTCAACAGGCGCAGACCTCCCAAACCCGAGCCTCGGCGCGAGGAGCCGGCCCCGGAACGGACGGCGGACGTGCTCAGGACCCCGCCGATCAAGCCGTTCAAGCGCCCCGCCGACGCGCCGCCGCCCGCCTCCGCCCAGATTGCCGCACCGGTCGCCGCCCCGGCCGCGCCGCCGCGCGTCACCCCGCCGGTCGCGCGCCCGGCCTACGCAAGGACCGAGCAAAAAAAACTGGGGCGCCTGCTCCTCGTCGGCCGCGACATCCGTCTGGCCGGCGAGATCAAGACCTGCGAGCGGCTGGTCGTGGAAGGCGCGATCGAGGGCGACCTGAGCGACACCCGAAGCCTCGAGATCGCCGAGACCGGCCGCTTCCGCGGCACCGCCGTGGTCGAGACCTGCGTCGTCGGCGGCGCCTTCGACGGCGAGCTGACGGTGCGCGGCGTGCTCGCGCTTCGCCCGACGGCACGGGTCACCGGCACGATCCGCTACGGCGAGATCGAAATCGAACGTGGCGGCAGGATCGCCGGCGATTTCGACATGCACGGCGCGCCCGAGACCCCGACGGCGCTGCGCCCGGCCCCGGAGGCCGCGCCGCGGAGCGCGAACGGGCGGCCGCCCGCGGCGGGGCCGGAGCGCGCCTCCGAACCCGGGCCGCGGCCCGCCTGAGCCTCGGCAGCCGACGGGGATGCGGGTCGCCCGCAGGCGCATGAGCAGGATCGCGGCGGGCGGCGTCGCCTTCGCCTTTGCCCTCGCCGCCTGCGCGGCGCCGGAGGAGCCGGTGCCTGCCCCCGAACCGGCGGCCGAAATTGCGCCCGAGCCCGTGGCCGAGGCGACGCCGGACGACGCCGCGGACATGGCGCCTGGGGCCGGGCAATCCGAGGACGCGGCGCCCCGGGCCGGGGACTCCGCGGACGCGGCGCTCCGGGCCGAAGCCGAGGCCGTCGCCACGAAAACCGCCGCGCCGCCTCCCGAGCCGGCGATCGACGACGACCCGGACCGGCTGTTGGGCCTCGACCGCGGCGCGCTCGGCGCGCTGCTCGGCGAGCCCGCCCTGATCCGCCGCGAGCCGCCGGCCGAAATCTGGCAGTACCGCGGCGCGACCTGCATCTTCGACGTGTTCCTGTACGAGGAGGCGGGCCGGGACCGGGTGACCTACCTCGAAGCGCGCGACACCGCGGCGCAAACCGTCGAGGCGCGCGGCTGCTTCAACGAACTCCTCCGCGCGCGTCTCGGTCTGCCCCTCGGATAATACCAGCGGTCAAGACGCCGGGGTCGCCGCCGGGGCCGGACGCCGCCGCGGCCGTCGCGGGGGGCGGTCAAAGCAGCGGGTGCGCCCACGTCGGGATGGATTGCCGGATCCCGTCCGGCAACGACAGGCCAGGTTCTCGTGACGGTTCCCGGATCGCCCGATCCGCGGCTCATACCAGCGAGCGGATGAAGGCATCCACTCGCCGGAATTTCGTCCTTTGTTAGCGCGCCGCCGCCCAGGGCCAACCCGGCGCGCCGATACCGATGAGCGCCCGAGTTACCTCGTGCGCTCATCGGTATCATGCCGCGCAGAAGGGCTCCCGCTCGCGGTAGGAGACCGCGTCGAGGTCGCGGATCGTGGCCTGCGGGCCGCACAGCGGGCACGCGGGGTCGGCCTTGACCTTGATCTTTCGGAAGGTGGCGCCGAGCGCGTCGTAAAGCAGCAGCCAGCCCGACAGGCTCTCGCCGATGCCGAGCAGCTCCTTGATCGCCTCGCTCGCCTGGAGCGCGCCCAGCGTCCCGGCGAGCGCGCCGAGCACGCCCACGTCGGCGCAGCTTTGCTTGGGATCCTCCGGCTGGGCGCCGAAGATGCAGCGGTAGCACGGGTGCGCCTCGGGCGCGTCCGCCGTGCGCAGGTGCGCCTTGAAGGTGGAGATCTGGCCGTCGAAGCGCATGATCGCGGCCGAGACCAGCGTCTTGCCGGCCAGGTAGCAAGCGTCGTTGAGCAGATAGCGCGTCGGGAAGTTGTCCGAGCCGTCGGCCACGAGGTCGTAGCCGCGCACGAGGTCCATGACCGTCTCGCGGGTCACGCGCGCGCGGTGCGCGCGCACCTGCACCTCCGGGTTGATCTCGGCCAAGCGCGCCTTGGCGCTTTCCGTCTTGTCCCGGCCGAGGTTGGAGGTGCCGTGGACCACCTGGCGCTGCAGGTTGGAGAGATCCACCGCGTCGTCGTCGACGACACCCAGCGTGCCGACCCCGGCGGCGGCGAGGTAGAGCAGCAGCGGCGAGCCGAGGCCGCCCGCGCCGACCACCAGCACGCGGGCGCGCAGCAGTCTGGCCTGGCCTTCCTCGCCGATCTCGGGCAGGACCAGGTGGCGGGCGTAACGGTCGATCTGGGCGTCGGTGAAGTCCATGCCCTACAGATGGGGCCACTACAGCCCCTCGAAAAGCTCGGTGCTGAGGTAGCGCTCGGCGAGCGAGGGCAGGATCGTGACGATCATCTTGCCCCGCATCTCGGGCCGGGCGCCGAGCTCCAGCGCCGCGGCCAGGGCCGCGCCGGAGGAGATCCCGCCCGGCACGCCCTCGATGCGCGCCAGCTCGCGCGCCGTGGAGAACGCGGTGTCGTTGCCGATGCGAATCACCTCGTCGATGAGCGCGCTGTCGAGGATCTCGGGCACGAAGCCCGCGCCGATGCCCTGGATCTTGTGCGGCCCGGGCGGCCCGCCGGACAGCACCGGGCTGTCCTCCGGCTCGACCGCGATCATCCTGACCTCGGGCTTGCGTTGCTTCAGCACCGAGCCGACCCCGGTCAGCGTCCCGCCGGTGCCGATCCCGCTGACCACGGCGTCGACCGCCCCGCCCGTGTCCCGCCAGATCTCCTCCGCGGTCGTCAGGCGATGGATCTCCGGGTTGGCCGCGTTCTTGAACTGCTGCGGCATGACCGCGTCGGGCAGCTTGGCGAGCAGCTCCTCGGCCCGGGTGACCGCGCCGCGCATGCCGAGCGCCCCGTCGGTGAGCACGAGCTCGGCGCCGAACAGGCGCAGCATCTTGCGCCGCTCCACCGACATGGTCTCCGGCATGGTCAGGATCAGCCGGTAGCCCTTGGCGGCGCAGACGAAGGCCAGCGCGATGCCGGTGTTGCCGCTGGTCGGCTCGATGATCACGGTGTCCGGGCCGATCCTGCCCTCCGCCTCGAGCGCCTCGATCATGGCGAAGCCGATGCGGTCCTTGACCGAGGACAGCGGGTTGAAGAACTCGCACTTGCCGACGATATCGGCGTCCACCCCGTGCGCGGCGGCCAGCTTGGACAGGCGCACGAGCGGCGTGGCGCCGATGGTCCCCAGGATGCTGCCGTAGATCCGGCCGCGGAACTCGCCGTGCGCCGAGGGCGCCGGGCCGGCCGTGGCGGCGGATTCGCGCGGGGAGCGTGGCGGGTCGGACCGGCGCATGGGCCTCAGATGCTGAAGTCGGGAATCTTGACGGCCTCGCTCGGAATGTTGAGCCCGCGCGCCCGGTTGCACAACTCCTCGATCGTCAGGTTGTCGAAGCGTGCCATCATCTCCCGCTGCATTTCGATCCAGATCGGGCGCACCACCTTGACGCCGATCTCGGAACCGTCCGGTTCCTTCGCCGGGTCGCTCGTGCCCTCCAGCTCGCGCACGATGCGGACGATCTCGCCGACGGTGATGCGCCGGCGCTCGCGCGCCAGGCGGTAGCCCCCGCGCGGCCCGCGCTGTCCGGAGAGGATGCCCCGGTGCACGAGTTCCTGCAGCACCTGCTCCAGGTAGCGGCGCGGAATGCCCTGCCGGCGCGAGATGTCCGTCGAGCGCACCGGCCCGGGCCCGGCGTGATAGGCGATGTCCACGACGGCCTCGATGGCGAAGAGCAGCTTTTTCGACAGGCGCAGCATCCGGCTAGGTTTCCAGGGTTCCGGCCTCTTGCGCGTGCAGCCCGGTGGAGCCGAAGCCGCCGGTTCCGCGCGGGCTGTCCTCCAGCGCCTCGACCAGGCGCCAGGCCGCCCGGACGCACGGCGCGATGACCATCTGGGCGATGCGGCTGCCGCGGGTCACCGTGAACGGCTCGCTGCCCAGGTTGATCAGGATGACGCCGACCTCGCCGCGGTAGTCGGCGTCGATCGTGCCCGGCGCGTTGAGCACGGTGACCCCGTGCTCGAGCGCCAGGCCCGAGCGCGGCCGGATCTGCGCCTCGGTTCCGGACGGCAGTGCGATGGCGATGCCGCTCGGGATGAGGCGGCGCTCGCCCGGCCGCAGGACCACGTCCTCCTCGACCGCGGCCACGAGGTCCATGCCCGCGCTGGTGTCGGTCGCGTAGGCGGGCAGCGCGAGGCCGGCGCCGTGCGGCAGGCGGCGGACGGTGATCTCAAGCCGGCTCACGCGACACCTCGCCCCGCCGGGCCCTCCAGGTAATCGGCGATCCGCCGGGCCAGGCGCTCGGCCACCTCGTCCTTGGTCATGCGCGGCCAGGAGGCGACGCCCCCGGCGTCGATCAAGTGCACCGTGTTCTCGGCGCCGCCGAAGGTGCCGGCGCCCGGCGAGACGTCGTTGGCCAGGAGCCAGTCGCAGCCCTTGGCCGCGCGCTTGGCCCGCGCGTGCTCGACGACCTTCTCGGTCTCGGCGGCGAAGCCGACGACCAGGCGCGGGCGCGCGTTGCCCGCCGCCGACAGGCCGGCCAGGATGTCCGGGTTCGTGGTCAGCTCTAGGCGCGGCGGCGCGCCGCCGTTCTTCTTGAGCTTCCGGCGGCTTACCTTGGCCACGCGCCAGTCGGAGACCGCCGCGGCGCACACGGCGACATCCACCGGCAGGGCCTGGCGGCAGGCGGCCAGCATCTCCTCCGCCGACTCGATGCGCACCACCTTGACCCCGGCCGGGTCGGCCAGGTGCGTGGGGCCGGTAATGAGCGTGGTCTCGGCGCCGAGGCGCGCCAGCGCGATCGCGATGGCATGGCCCTGGCGGCCGGAGGAGCGGTTGGCGATGAAGCGCACCGGGTCGATCGCCTCGTAGGTCGGGCCGCTCGTGACCAGCGCGCGCCGGCCGGACAGCCGCGCTCCGGCGGCGAAGAAGCGCTCGATCGCCCGAAGGATCTCGTCGGGCTCGGCCATGCGCCCGAACCCGTACTCGCCGCAGGCCATGTCGCCCTCGTTCGGCCCCACCGTGCGCACGCCGCGGGCCGCCAGGGTCTTCAGGTTGGCCTGGGTCGCAGGGTGCTCCCACATGCGCACGTTCATGGCCGGCGCCACGAGGACCGGTTTGTCGGTCGCCAAGAGCGCGGTGGACGCCAGATCGTCGGCGCGCCCGTGCGCCATCTTGGCCAGGATGTCCGCGCTCGCCGGGGCGACGACCACCAGGTCGGCCTCGCGCGACAGGCGGATGTGGCCCATCTCCGCCTCGTCGGTGAGCGAGAAGAGGTCCGAATAGACCTTGTCCTCGCTGAGCGCGGCCAGCGACAGTGGGGTCACGAACTCGGCCCCGGCCCTGGTCAGGATGCAGCGCACGGCCCCGCCGCGCTCGCGCACGCGGCGGATCAGCTCCAGCGTCTTGTAGGCTGCGATCCCGCCCGAGACCACGAGGAGGATGCGTTTCCCGGCGAGCATGGCCCTTTTGCCAGATTTCACGGTTTTCCGTCGTAGATAAGGTAGACTCGACGCCCGCCCCTGGCAAGGCCGCCATCGACCGCCGTGCCGTCGCCGCGTTCACAAGGCCGTTAGCGCGGCCACCGCCAGGGCCGCCGCGGCGATCCACAGG
This sequence comes from Kiloniellaceae bacterium, assembly GCA_046758005.1. Classification (GTDB taxonomy): domain Bacteria; phylum Pseudomonadota; class Alphaproteobacteria; order Kiloniellales; family J153; genus JBHHZJ01. The sequence continues at coordinate 1,598 of JBHHZJ010000008.1, read as the reverse complement.
GCCCGGCGCGCGGTCGCGCCGGCAACCGCCACGGCGGCGCCCTCATCGCCGCTCGGCCCGGCCACAAGGCCGGACCGATCGCCATGGGAACCGTTTCCTCGAAGCGGTTGGCGGGGCAGGTTCCGGCCCGGTGTCTGATCCCGGGCGTCCGCTCGGACCGTCCGGGGGATCTCGGTCAAATAACTGAAAACAGGCCAGTTTCGCACTTCGGGCCGGACCGGGTGTCGGGATCCCTTATGGTCGCCGCCGCGGGCGTTCTTGGCTAACGCGTTGATTTTTCGAGGCGATAGGAAAAATTACCTGCAACGAGTGTCGGGATCCTTTACAGTCGATTCAACGGCTGATTTTGGTTAACAGATTGAATTAACAGTGTGTTCTGGATTCGTTCACGTCGAATGAGTGTCGGGATTGTTTACACTCTTGGAGTGCGCCCTCGGACGTGTGCAAGCAAAGCATTTGAAAACAAACAATTTGCTCAATGTGGCGTGATTCTTGCTGTGTCTCCTGCTAAGCGGCGAGATGCCCATTCGCCAGGGCCAACAGGGCCGTCAGCACATATGGCCTCGTCACTACTGCAGGTTGCAAAACGCCGCACAGCGAGGCTAGTCATGAAATCTATTCTGGTCTCGAAAACCCTTCGCGCCGCGGCGGCGCTTACGATCGCTGCGGCCATCCAGACGGCTGTCATGGCAACCTCCGCCCACGCGGGGCTCATATACGACTATGTCGGCAACAATTTCGCGACAGCGTCGGGGTTTTTCTCGACCAACGACAACATCACCGGGTTCGTGGAGTTCGGCTCTCAGCCCGCGCCGGGGGCCACTGGTGTGACCAACGTCGTGGCATTTTCATTCTCGGCGGGCCCCTTCACGATCACGAACGCCAATGCTGTCTCGTCGGCGTTCGTTTTTGATTTCGATTTGGCCTCCCCGCAACCGGGTGTCGCGAACTGGAGTTGGTCCATGTCCACAGGGACCCCGGTCTCCTTTTTTTCATGTAGCTTGCCCAACGCCACATGTCCATTCGTCAATGATAACGCCGTCGCGGGTGCTGCGTCCTTAGCGATTGTCAGATTCAACCCCGGCACCTGGACCCAGCGAGCCGCACGAGTACCGGAGCCCGGCACAGCCTCGCTAATGCTGACGGGGCTCGCGGCCCTGGTCCTGGCCCAGGCGCTGGGCCGGCGACGGCGGCTCCCGGCGCGCCCGTGACAATTGGTGCCGTGGCCTCGGGCCGGCGCGCCCTGGGCCGCCCCCCGTCCACATCAGCCACCGCCTGACGTACATCTCAAGCGAGGACGGACCGTTTGGTCTTTCCCGCTCCTGCTCATAAAGCCGGGATGCATGTTCGACGAATTTCCGGATCGTGGCCTTGGCCAACAAGCTGGCACGCTTCGCCTGGGCCGTGCTCACCGGCGACCAGCCCTATCGGGCTCGGACCAATGCATGACGGGGAGAGAAGCAAACAAAGCGATTGGCACTAATCACCCCACTGTCTGCGGGCACGATCGCAGCGATGGACGAACGGTCGAACCGGCGTCCTGGAAACCTGGGTTGACAAACGGCCGTCATTGGCCGGGCGACTTGGCCGGGCGACTT
>JBHHZJ010000007.1:0-64235 GCA_046758005.1 Kiloniellaceae bacterium | reverse complement strand
TTAGGAGTGTACGCCCCCGAAGTGGTGATCTGCTCCTGGCCTCCTGCCGGCAACGACTTTGAATGCCGGGTCTTCAAGACCCGCAGCGTTCAGATGTATATCGTCATCGGCAGCCGTCACCGATTTGCGGCCGGAAATTGGAACGATTACAGGCGTCAATCCGCTTTTACCTGCGAAGAGGAAGAGGGGCTGAGTCGAATGGTATTACCGCCAGAGTTGGGATCTGTCGTTTATATTTTCCGGCGCAAAATCGAATGTGAGGGCGCAACACCGCCTCGCAAGGCCGTTGCCTTGTTGTCTGAGCCTGTCGGTCCTAGACTCACCTGACGGCGGCGGACGGGCGAAAGCTACCGCCTCAACCGGAGTTGACCCCGGGAAAAAGGCGATTAAGGGATTTGGACACGACAGCGCTATCCTCCGAGCCATGACACCGAGCCTGAGTTTATCCCGAATCTCGATGGGCCTTGCGGTCGCCCTTGGTTCCTTCGTCGCGCTCGGCACCGTCGCGGCGCTGTGGGAAAACCCGTTCTTCGTTCGGATGACCCCGGCCGGCGATGTCGAGATCGTCCTGCTGGGCGTACTCTCATTGCTGCTCGGAACCTACGTGGCGATCCGGCGGCCCTTCTGCTCCGCCAAGGCGGCCGGCGCCGGAGGCGTATTCGGGTTCATCGGCGTCGCCTGTCCCGTCTGCAACAAGATCCTCCTGCTGCTGTTCGGCGGGGATCTGTTGCTCACGTACTTCGAGCCGGTGCGCATCTACGTTGCTGCGGCAGGCGTGTTGATTGCCGCGGTGGCCGTAGCGCGCGAATGGGTGCTTGTGAAGCGACAGAGCGCGCAGGTGCCCGCGACAAGCCTCTGACGGGCTTTTCTTCGCGATTTCAAGGCGACGCTCTGTCTTGGCGGAGGCGGGAGTTCGAACGGCTTCCGACGACGTCGTTCCCACCGATAATCCGGCCGCTTCGGCCGCCGCGAGCGCGATGACTCCCTCGGCCGATCGCAGCCGGACGGTCCGGGCCGTGACACCGACGGTGGTCGGCAAAAGCATCGGACCCGCCGCCCATGACGGGTCCGCTCCTGCGAACATTGATGAAAAGAGCCACGGTCCGGCCATCGAGGCGACCGCAGCGGCGCAGGGATCGATCACGTCTCGGTGATCGGGGATCACAAAAAGCTGAGCTGTGATGACCATCACACCGGCGTAGGGCTACCGTCGCATATCCATCCCTTGCAATCTCGGTCGGACCCAAGACCCGCCGACCGTGAACCGTGGTTCTACCGTGATTCTAATGAGAGGAGAAACGCCCGTGAACGTGGCAACGCTCTTGAAGGCCAAGGGAAGCCGGGTCGTGACGACGCGGCCCGAGATCACCATTCAGACGATTATCCGCCGGATGAAGCTGGAGGGGATCGGCGCCGTCGTCGTGGTGGACTCGGCCGATGACCGGATCGTGGGTATTATCTCGGAACGGGACATCGCCCGCGCTCTGACCGAGCACGGCGCAGATCTGCTCAGGATGCGCGTCGCCGATATCATGACCCGCTCGGTCAGAACCTGCGCCCCACACGATGGTATCAAGCATGTTATGACGGTCATGACCCGCAGCCGCATTCGCCACCTTCCCGTAATTGATGAACGCCGCCTGTGCGGCATCATAAGCATCGGTGACGTCGTGAAATATCGGCTGGAAGAGATGGAGCTCGAGGCGAACGTGCTGCGCGACGCCTACATCACGTGCCGCTCGGCGGTGGCGTCCTGAGCGTGGCGCGAGTGCGTCGCGGATGGACGGTCGCTCGCGACCGGACGTGTTCCCTGGGATACTGGAAAGACCGGCGGCGGAACCGGGACGATCCATAGCGGGACCCCGGCGCGCCGTAATCGATGTCGTGCGCTTCTCTCGTTGTGCGTCGTTAGGGGATGTGGCCGCCAACCGACGGCGCTGCGCGGCCGCTCCCTGCCGTGCGGTCATTTGACCCTCGGCATGGCGCGCCATAAGATCAGATCGTTACAGGCAATCTCAAAAGGTGAACGCTGGAGCGGAATGGACCGCGCGGGGCCATCTCGCGACGGCGACACATGGGAGGATACGCCAATGCAACCGTCAAAGGACCAGTTGCTGTGGATGTACGGCGTCATGGTCAAGTCCCGTTACTACGAGGAGACCATGGCCGAAGCCTACCTCGAGGGAAAGACTCCGAAGTTTGACATCGGCTACGGCCCGGTGCCCGGAGAGATGCATCTCTCCGCCGGCCAGGAGCCCTGCGCCGCCGGCGTCTGCGTCCACCTGCGGCGGGACGACGCGGTGACCGCGACCCATCGCCCGCACCACGTGGCGATCGCCAAGGGAGTCGATCTCAAGCTCATGACCGCCGAGATCTTCGGCAAGAAAACCGGGCTCGGCGGCGGGCGCGGCGGCCACATGCATCTTTTCGATCGCGCGGCCAACTTCTCGTGCAGCGGCATCGTCGCCGAAGGTGCGGGGCCGGCCGTGGGCGCTGCCCTGGCGGCCAAGATGCAGGGCCGCGACTCCGTCGCCGTCTCCTACCTCGGCGAGGGCGGCGCCAACCAGGGCGGGTTTCACGAGGCGCTCAATCTGGCGGCGGTCTGGAAGCTCCCCGTAGTCTTCGTGATCGAGGACAACGCCTGGGGCATCTCGGTGCCCAAGTCGGCCTCGACCGCGGTGGCGGACAACAGCGTGCGCGCCGCGGGCTACAACATGCCGGGCGTGCACGTCGCCGATAACGACACGCTCGAAATCTATCGGGTGGCCGCCGAGGCGGTGGCCCGCGCCCGCGCCGGCGAAGGCCCCACGCTCCTCGAGATCGAGACCTACCGCTATTTCGGGCATTTCCAGGGCGATCCCGAGGCCTATCGGCCAAAGGGCGAAGTCGATGGGCTCAAGAACAAGGACCCGATCGAACGACTGGCGGAGCACATCACCACGACCGGCGCCGCGACCAAGGCCGAACTGGATGCGACCAAGGAAAAGTCCATGCAGGACGTCAACGAAGCCTTCGCCTTCGCGCGGGAAAGCCAGTATCCCGCGCCCGAAGAGGCGCTGGAAAAGGTCTTCGTCTGAACACCCTCGAGCCGATAAACGCAACCCTAGCGACGGCGGGCGGGCAGAGACGGGGCAAAGGTTCCGCCTCGCCGTGGGCCCGCCGCCCGGAGGAGACAAGCGATGTCCAGCAACCGCGTTCTCACCATCTCGCGGGCGATGTCCGAGGCCATCGCCCAGGAAATGCGCAGCGACCCGAACGTCTTCGTCATGGGCGAGGATGTCGGCCCTTATGGCGGCATCTTCGGCTCCACGACCGGGCTCCACGAGGAGTTCGGCCCCGAACGCGTCCGCGACACCCCGATTTCCGAGACCGCCTTCATCGGCGCGGCCGTCGGCGCCGCCATGTCCGGGATGCGGCCCGTTGCCGAGCTGATGTTCGTCGATTTCTTCGGGGTCTGCATGGACGCGATCTACAATCTGGCCGCCAAGAACACCTACTTCGCGGGCGGCGATTGGACGGTCCCCATGGTGATCATGACGGCGGTGGGCGGCGGCTACAACGACGCGGGCCAGCATTCCCAGACGCTCTTCGCCACCTTCGCGCACATGCCGGGCTTGAAAGTCGTCGTCCCGTCCAACGCCTATGACGCCAAGGGGTTCATGACCGCCGCCATCCGCGACGACAATCCGGTGCTCTACATGTTCCACAAGGGGCTTCAGGGACTGGGATGGATGACCTCGCCGGACGGCGCCGCGACGGTCGTGCCGGAGGAGGCCTATACGCTGCCCTTCGGAGAGGCCGCGGTCATCCGAGAGGGGAAGGATGCCACCGTCGTCGCACTGGGCTTGATGGTGCATCGGGCCCTGGAGGCGGCCGCCGGTCTCGAGAAGGACGGCATCGACGCCGAGGTCATCGACCTGAGGACCCTGGTTCCCCTGGACCGGGACACGGTGGTGAGGTCGGTGGAGAAAACCGGCCGCCTCGTGGTCGTGGACGAGGACTACGTCAGCTACGGGGTGACGGCCGAGGTCATCGCCTCGGTGGTGGAGCGCGACCCCGCCGCCCTGAAAGCCGCGCCCCGGCGCGTGGCCTTTCCCGACATCCCGATCCCCTACAGCCGGCCCATGGAGCAGTTCGCGCTGCCCAACGCCGACAGGATCGCCGAGGCGGTCCGGGCGACCGTGGGTGCCGAACGTTAGCGATGGTCGAAGTCCGGATACCGGATGACCTGTGGGACGCCAGGACGATTCCGGAAGGCGTCGTCGCCAACTGGTTCTACCAAGACGGGTCCGCGGTATCCGCCGGCGAGAAGGTGGCGGAGATCATGGTCGAGAAGAGCCGCTTCGAGATCGCGGCGGAGGTTGCCGGCACTTTGCACATCAGGGTGCCGCGGGACGGCGTGGTAAGACCCGGCACGGTGATCGCCGAGATCGATACCGGTGGCTGACGCCTGCGGTTCCGGCGCGCGGGCGCGGCCTGGCCAGCCGAGCGACCTGCGCGCCGGTGAGGTCTTTTCGGCCTTCTCCTGCTGGGCCGTACGCGATGATCACGACGGCGGCAGGCCGGAGGCCCGGGTCGCGCGTGACGCCGATCTCGGGCGAAAGGCCGCGCGAGGCATCGGTCCGCCAACGGTTCGCGTGTGGGACAACGGCCGCGCCCTCGTGGTCGGCCGGGGCGAAACGGGCCTGCCGCGGTTCGGGGCCGCCGTTGCGGCCTTGGCGGAGGAGGGATGGCCGGTCGTGGTCCGGGACACCGGTGGAACGGCGGTGCCCCAGGGTCCGGGAATCGTGAACCTCTCGCTCGTTATGCCCCGGCACGAGGAACACCGGGTCTCTCTCGAGGCCGTGTATCACGCCCTCTGTGCCCCGCTCGGGCGCGCTCTGCATGGGATGGGCGTGGCGGTGGCCTTCGGCGAAGTGCCGGGGTCGTTTTGCGACGGCCGCTACAACCTGGTCGCACGAGGAAGGAAGATCGCAGGCACGGCGCAGGCCTGGCGCATCGACGGCGGGCCGGGCCGCCGGGGGCGCGGCTACGTGCTGGCCCATGCGTCGCTGCTGGTCGATTGCGACCTTGTCCCGGCCATCGAAATCGTGAACCGCTTCTATCGTCTGGCCGAGGCCGGGCGCCGGCCGGTGTCCGCCGAAGGCGCGACAACGGTGCGTGAATGCGTTGCCGCCGTTTGCCGAACCCCCGGCCAACGCCGCGTGCCGGACCTGACCGGGGAGATGCGCGCGCGGATCGTCGAGGCGCTCAAGGTCGTCCTGGGGTCGGCTTCGAGCTGGATCGAGGATTCTGAATCGGTTGGCGAAGCTCCCTCGCGCGTCGAATCGCGCGCCGGCATCGCCGGGTCGGATGTCGGCACACCACACCTGGCCAACCCCGTCAACCGCCCGATGCAACCGACGACGGCGACGTTTGCTTGTCTTTGAGTGTCCGGCTCGAAATGAAGCTCTATCGATCAGTGGGTTGGCACAACCCGTTCTTCAATTTGTCATTGCCGGACTTGATCCGGCAATCCATCGAGGTCGCAGTCTCGCTGATGGATGGACCCTCGCGTCAAGCGCGAGGGTGACAACAAGGGGAACAACTGCAGCCGCAAGACATTGAAATCCATCCATTCATTTCGAGTCGGTCTCTAAGCCTGTCTTTGGGCGTTCAGACTTTGCCGCAGGGCCTCCTCGGCCTCGCTGTAAAAGAAGCCGAGCAGGATGAAGCGCCGCCCGGAGGTCACCTTTGTCACCTCGTGCAGCATCGAACACGAGAAGACGGCCGCGCCGCCGATGTCCGCGCGGAAGAGCTGCGGCCCGTATTCCGGGAAGGTCACGAATCCCCCCTCGTACTCGCCGGCATTGAGGTTCACGGAGACGGCGAAGCGCCGATGCGCCGTATAGGGTGTGGTATCGTCCCGGTGGGCCCTGAAGTGCCCGCCGTCGGCCGCGTCGTAGCAGCCCACGCGCAGGGTCTCCGCCCGCGTGATCCGGAAGTTGAAGGCTTTCCGGACCTCGGGAAACAGCCGCCGGCGAAACACGGCGAAGATCTCCTGCGCCTCCGGGCCGAGGTCGGGCAGCAACACGTCCTCGCGGACCTTTACGTCGCTTACCGGGACCATTCTGCCGTACTCGCCGCTCGCCACCCCGCCCTCGTAACGCTCGCCCTTCTCCCAGTAATCGATGAGGCGCGCGCAGTGCTCCGGGCTGAGCACGTCCGGGACGATGAGCACCGGCGCCTGCGGGGTCCCCACCGTCGGGACCATCGCCGCCGCCCACGCGCTGCAATACGCCAGGGCGGGGATCGCGTGCTGGTCCTGCCCCCAGGGATCGATCAGCTTGGCGACCCGCTGGTTCGGGTTGACGATCACCGTGCACCAGGGCCTGCCGTTTCCGTCGCCCGTGCCCGTGGTAACGGTGCCCGCCAGGCCCACGGCCCGGCCGCTCGCGAAACCTGCATCCGAGAGGATGGGGAACGGCAGGCCGAGCCGTTGGGCGGCCGCGGCGTTTTCGGCCACCGGCTCGGCGGTCACCGCGAAGACCTGGGCATCGAGGGCGCGGAACTTGTCGTAGAGCTCGGCGAACGTGGCAAGCTCCCGGGCCGCGCCGGGGTGCCCGAGCGAAGAACAGATGAAAAGCACGGAGACCCGGCCGGCGTGGATCGATTGCGTCAGAGCGAACCGGTCCCCGTGCTGGTCGAGCCAGCCCATGTCGGGCACGCGATCGCCGACCTCCAGACGGGCTTGTTCGGGTGTCAGTGGTACCATCGATGTCCCCCCGTGCGCGTCTGCCCGTTCGCAACCGGTATGGCCCGCCTTGCTTTTCCGCAGGCTTTGCGCCGACAGCTCCCCGGCGGCGATATGAGAACATCACTACACTGAACGGGCGTTTCGGCCGGCGCGTTGACCTGTATCAAACGAGATAGATGCCAACCGCCGATTCGGCGATCTGCCGCGGGGCGGCGGGAACCGCCGGGTTGTTCCGTGCCGTGTCGAAGGGGCCCGTCGGGGCGCGGGGGGCCACGACACTGCGACATTACGACCCGCGGCGCGGTCCGCGCTCCAGCTCCTTCTTGAGCTTGTGTTTCAGGATCTTGCCGGCCGAGGTTACCGGCAGGGTGGCGCGCAGGACGTAGTGCGCCGGCCGCTTGTAGGGCGCCAGACGTTGGGCCACGTAGGCGGCCAGTTCGTCGAGGTCGAGCGAAGTCCCCGGCTGCGGTTGCACGAAGGCCACCGCCTCCTCGTTGCCGTCCCGGCGGCGGCCGACCACCGCGGCGAGCGCGACATCGGGATGGCTCGCGATCACTGCTTCCAGTTCCACCGGATAGACGTTGAAGCCGGAGCGGATGATGACCTCCTTCAGCCGGCCTACGATGTAGAGGTCACCGTCCTTGGATCGCCGGGCGAGATCGCCCGTCTTGAGCCATCTCTCGGGCGTCAGGACTTCGGCCGTGCCCTTGGGGTCGCGGTAGTAGCCCTTCATCACCGAGCCCCCGCGCACCCATAACTCGCCGATTTCGCCCGCAGGCAGCGGATGACCGCGGCGGTCGACGATGCGGATCTCGACATCGGGCAGGGGCGTTCCGACAGTGTCATCTTCGCTGCGCCGCCCCATCGGGGTGGTGGAGACGGCGGGCGAGGCTTCGGTGAGGCCGTAGCCATTGTGCAGCGGAATCCCGAACATCGCCTCCACCTTGCGCTTCAGGGTCAGATCCAGGGGCGCGCCGCCGACCGAGATGTGGCGCAGCCGGGGCGCGCTCAACGAGGCCCCCCGTGCGGCAGCGAGCGAGACGAGATGCGCATAGATCGTCGGCACCCCCTGGAACACCGTGATGCCGTCCTCGACCAGCGCCCGGGCCGCTTCCTCGGGAACGAAGCGCGGCACGAGGTCGATCCGCGCGCCGCGGTACAGCGCCCCCAGTAACACCGAGGCCAAGCCGTAGACATGGCTGACGGGCAGCACGCCATAGACGCGGTCGCTCGGGCCCAGTCGCCGCATCCAAGCGGTGCGTCCGGCAACGAATAACAGGTTGGCGTGGCTCAACATGATTCCCTTGGGCGCGCCGGTCGTCCCGGATGTGTAGAGCACCGCCGCGATCCGCTCGCGCGGTTCGGGGGGCTCGCTCTCCGGCGTGACGTCTTCCCGGGCCGGCCGGTAGACTGCGCCCAGCGTGTCCAGTTCCAGGGCCGGGAGCGCCGCGTCCCGCTCGGCATGCGCCTTGGCCTCGGGCGAGACGGCGACGCTGTAGACGCTGATCCTCGGGCGTGCGTGCGCCCGGATGGTCTCCACCTCGCGCGGCGAAAGTCGCGCGTTCACGGGCACGGCCCAGGCGCCGACTTTCGATACCGCGAGCAATAGGGTGGCCGCGGCCAGCCCATTCTCGATGACCAGAAGCACGCGGTCGCCCGGCCCCACGCCCCGGTCGGCGAGAAAGGCCGCGCCGCGCTCGATATCGGCCGCGAAGTCGGCGTAAGCGCGCACCACGCCGCCTTGCGAGACGGCCGGGGCGCCGGGTGTGTGGCGAGCCCAAAAGGCGGCCGGGTCGTCGATTCGCGCGAAGGCGTCGAACGGCGGGTCGGGCGCCGCGCTCCGGTCGGCCCGCTCCGCCGGGCTCATTCCAGAAACTCTTTCAACATGTTGCGGGCGATGATGAGCTGCTGGATCTGCGAGGTGCCCTCGTAGATGCGGAATAGCCGAACGTCGCGGTAGAACCGCTCGATGCCGTATTCGCTCACGTAGCCCGCCCCGCCGTAAATCTGCACCGCGCGGTCGGCGACCCGGCCGACCATTTCCGAGGCGTAGTACTTGCACATGGCCGCCTCCTTGGTCACCGTCTTTCCCGCGTCCGCCTTGCGCGCGGCGTCCAGCACCATGGTCTTGGCGGCATAGCATTCGGTCCCGCAGTCGGCCAGCATGGCCTGGATCAGTTGAAACTCCGCGATCGGCTTGCCGAACTGGGTGCGCTCCGTCGCGTAGCGGAGCGAATCCCGAATCAGCCGCTCGGCGACGCCGACGCAAACCCCGGCGATGGTGAGTCGTCCGCGGTCCAGCACCTTCATCGCCGTCTTGAACCCCTGTCCCTCCTGGCCGCCGATGATCGCGCTCGCCGGGACCCGGCAGTCCTCGAAAATGACGTCGCAGATATGGGCGCCCTTCTGACCCATCTTCCGGTCGATCTTGCCCAGCTTGACGCCCGGATTGTCCGCCTCGACCAGAAAAGCCGAAACCCCGCCGGCGCCCTTGTTCTGCGGATCGCTGCGCGCCATGACGGTGAACAGGCTCGCCAGCGGCGCGTTGGTGATGTAGCGCTTGGTTCCGTTCAGGACGTAGTGATCGCCGTCGCGGCGCGCGCTCGTCTTGAGCGAGGCGGCGTCGGATCCTACATCGGGCTCGGTCAGGCAGAACGAGCCGATGATCTCGCCACTGGCCAGCCGCGGAAGGTAGCGGCGCTTCTGCTCCTCCGTGCCGTCGATAACGATTCCCTGGCTGCCAATTCCGTTGTTGGTGCCGAACACGGAACGGAATGCGGGCGAGGTGTGGCCCAGCTCGACCGCCACGCGGACCTCCTCCTCCACGTCGAGTCCGATGCCACCGTATTCCTGAGGAATTGAAAGGCCGAACAGGCCCAGTTCACGCATCTCGTCGACCAGGTAATCGGGGATGCGATCGCTCGCGCCGACCTCCGCTTCGTGTGGCACCAGCCGCTCCTCCACGAAGCGGCGAACGGTGTCGATCAGCTGATCGAAGGTTTCCCGGTCCAGACTCACGCTCGTTTCCCCTCTACCTGCACCCGTCTTGTTTTCAAAGCCTGGCCGCGGCCATGGCCTTCGTCACGGCGGCCGCATTGTCGGCATGGGCCGGCCACGTCGGCCCGCCGCGCGGGACCGGGAGACGGATTCCGGGCGGCTCGGCGAGCCTCGTCCGCCCGATAGAGCACGGGCGTCATGTCTTGGCCCCGCCACGCCAAGGGGTGATCAGAGCGTCCAACGCCAGCGCCCCTTGGCCCTCGGGCAGGACCAGAAAGGGGTTGACGTCGATGCTTTCGATTTGATCGGCGCAGGCCGCCGCAAAGGCGGAGAGCCGCGCCAGCGCCCTGGCCAGCGCATCGAGGTCCGCCGGCGGCTGGCCGCGGACGCCCTGCAGGACCTTGAGGCCCTTGATCTCGCGGATCATGCGATGGGCCTCGTCCTCGCCGAACGGCGCGAGACGAAAGGCGACGTCGTGCAGAACCTCGACGAAGACCCCGCCCAGACCGAACATCACGGCGGGGCCGAAGACGGGGTCGCGCTGCACGCCCAGGATCGTCTCGATTCCCCTCGGCGCCATCGGTCCGATCAGGACGCCGTCGCGCCGCGCCGCGGGCTTGGCCGCGCTTGCGCGCGACAACAGTGTCTCGTAGCCCCGCCGCACCGCCTCGACCGAATCGATGTCGAGAAGAACGCCGCCGATGTCGGTCTTGTGGGCGATGTCGGGCGAGTTGAGCTTCATCGCGACCGGGAAGCCCGTTTCCCGGGCCGCGTTGGCCGCCTCCTCGACGCCGCGCGCCACGCGCTCTTCGATGACCGGCAGGCCGGCCGCGGCGAGGATGGCCTTCGACTCCCGCTCGCTCAGGTCGCGATCGGGTATCTCGATCGGCCCATCCGGCAAATCCGGCGGCGGCGCCGGCCGTGCCCGTGCGAAACCGCGGCCGAATCCGACCAGCGCCGCGGCCGCCGCGACGGCCCGGCTGGGGTCCTCGAACACGAGGTAGCCCGCCGCTTCGTAGCGGCGCACGATCTCGGGCGGGGCGACGATCGACATGATGATCAGCCGATCCCGAAAACGCCGGCGCAGCGCGCCGAGCGCTTTCAGCAGATCGTCGACGATGTAGCGAGAGGCCGCCACCATTGTGAAGAAGGCGACGATCACGTCGTACCGGCCCTCTTCGAGCATCAGTGAGAAGTTCTTGGACACCAGGCTCAGGTCATTGAAGGCCTGCGCCGTGATATCGACCGGGTTGCGCGGCGCGGCGTAGGGCAGGACCTCCTTCAGTCGGGCCTGGGCCGGCTCGGGCATCGGCGCGACGTCGAGGCCGAGGTCGATCGCGTCGTCGGCCATTTGCACCCCGACGCCGCCGGAGATCGTGACCAGGCCGATCCTGTTGCCCGCGGGATAGAGCCCGGCCGTGCAGGCGTAGGCGACATCGAGCATGTCCTCGGTGTCGTGCGCCCGATGCACGCCGTATTGGCGGAATATGGCGTCGTAGATCGCGTCCGAGCCGGCAAGGGCCGCCGTGTGCGAGGCCGCGGCCGCCGCGCCGACCGCGCTGCGCCCGACCTTCATGAAGACGACCGGCTTGCGCCTGTCGCGCGCCAGCGCAAGCCCTTGGAGGAAGGTGTCCCGGTCGCGGACCCCTTCGGCATAGGCGACGATCACCGCAATCTCGTCGGCCTGCGCCGCCCACGTGAGGCACTCTCCGATCTCGACGTCACTTTCGTTGCCGGTCGTGATCCAATACCGCACACCCAACCCCTTGGCCCTGGCCAGGGCGAAGACGTGGCTGCCGTAGGCGCCGCTTTGACTGACGATGGCGACGCTGCCGGGGTCCGGGTAGCCGCCGTCGAGGCTGGTCGAAAAGGTCGCGTAGAATCCCGAAGCCGCGTTGAACAGGCCCAGGCAATTGGGCCCCACGACCCGAATTCCCCTGCGCCGCGCGATCCGCGCAAGGCGCGCCTGGCGAACGGTCCCCTCCGGCCCGGTTTCGGCGAAGCCGGAGCTGAAGATCACGGCCGACTTCACGCCGTTGGCCGCGCAGTCCTCCAACGCATCCGCGACGATGTCGGCCGGCAGGGCGATGATCGCGCAGTCGATCGGTGCCGGCGCCTCGGCAATGGAGGGATAGGCGCGCAAGCCCTGGACCGTATCGCGGTTCGGATTGATCGGATAGATCGGCCGCTCGAAACCGGCCTCGAGCATGTAGCGCAGCGGCCGCCCGCCGATGCGCGCGGGATCGTTCGAGGCGCCCAAAATGGCAACCGAACCCGGCTCGAGCAGTGGGCGCAAGCCGAGCCGTTCGGCGCAATCGGGTCCGTCTCTCTTCGGGCTTTCAGTCAAGCGGGCCTCTTGGTCGGCAGCGCATGATCGAAAGGCGGTTGCGAGTATCTAACACAACGCCCTGCGCGCCAGTAGAGCGGCCTCGTCTTCCGACGCTCGGCCGGGGCAATTCGTCCGGTGCCGCGGCCGCGATCGAGACCGGCAATCCGATCATCCGCTTTACCGAATGGCCCGGTTGATGCAGAATTTTATTTTGCAATGCAGAAAAACGGTTCGAGTCCTCGAAAGGCATCAAGAACAAGAACAGCTACTGACAGGGAGGAGACACCATGAAGGCCGTGCCCATTCGCATACTCGCGGCGGCCGTCCTGATGACGGGCGTTCTGGCGGGAACCGCCCTCGGGACCGAGGTCAAGCTGCCCAGCACGCTGGCCTGGACCGCGTACAACACGGGCACCACGGGCTACAATCAATCGGTGGCCATCGGCAAGGCGCTGAAGGACAAGTACGGCGTCAGCCTCCGGGTGGTGCCGGGCAAGAACGACATTTCGCGCCTCACCCCGGTCAAGGCCGGCAAGGTGGGCTATTCGGCCAACGGAATCGCGACCTTCTTCGCTTCCGAGGGCGTGTTCCAGTTCGCCGATCCCAATTGGGGCCCGATGCCGATCCGGATGCTGATGAGCGCCAGCGGATCGAGCAATCTGAGCGTCGCCACGGCCAAGGACGCGGGCGTCAAGACCTTTGCCGATCTGAAGGGCAAACGCGTCGCCTGGGTGCGCGGCGGGGATGCGCTCAACGTGGGCGTGGAGGCCATGCTGGCCTGCGGCGGGCTCAGCTGGGACGACGTGACAAAGGTCGAGTTCCCGGGCTACATCGCCTCTTGGGAAGGCATGGTCAACGACCAGGTCGACGCGGCCTTCGCCTCGACGATGTCCGGACCGACCAAGAAATTGGAAGCCAGCCCGCGGGGCATCTTCTGGCCGCCGGTGCCGCACGCAGACAAGAAGTGCTGGGAAGGCATCGCCAAGACCGCGCCATACTTCGTGCCCAACATCGGCACGCGCGGCACCGGCCTGTCGAAGGACAACCCACACGAGGGCGCGCGCTACCCCTATCCGATCCTGATGACGCTGGAGGGCCAGGACAAGGATGAGGTCTATTCGCTCACCCGCGCGCTGGTCGAGGAGTACGGCAGCTACAGCGCGGCCGAGCCGGCCGCCAAGGGCTGGGCGCTCAACAAGCAGATCTTCAAGTGGGTGGTGCCCTACCACGAGGGGGCCATCGCCTACTTCAAGGAGATCGGGAAATGGACCGAAGACGCGCAGGCCCATAACGACAGCTTGATCGAGCGCCAGAAGGTGCTGGCCAATGCCTGGGCCGGCATGGACAAGAGCCTCGATGCCGAATCCTTCAAGGCGAAATGGATGGAGGTCCGCGCAGCCGCGCTTGAGAAGGCGGGCTTCGATCCAATATGGCGGTAAGCCCGTTGGCTGAGGAGCCGGCGGTGGCCATTGAGCGCCACCGCCGGCTCAATCGCTTTTGGACGACCGTTATCGTCGCCTTCACCGTGCTGACCGTGGTCCTCGCGGTCGATCAGGTACGCGTGGTCTTTGGCCGGCAGTGGCTGGGCGGCATCATCCTCCTTACCAATCACTATCTCTATGCCATCCTCGGCCTGCTGTTGCCGCTGGTGTTCGTGCTTTTCCCGGCGGGCGGGCGCGCGCGCGCCGGCCGCGTGCCCTGGTACGACGCGGTTCTTTTCGCCGCCAGCCTCGGGGTCTGCATTTTCTTCTTCGTCAACGCCGTCAATATCGTCGACCAGGGCTGGGAGTTCGTGGCCCCGCCCCATGCCATCTACGCCGGCTACCTGCTCTGGGCGCTCGTTCTGGAGGCGGCGCGCCGCGCGGGGGGCATCGCGATCTTCGTGATCGTCCTGGCGTTCTCGCTCTATCCGATCGTCGCCGACGAGATGCCGGGTCCCATATCCGGCCTCGCGAGCACCCTCGGCGAGACCGCCGCCTACCACACCATGAGCATCGAAGGCATCCTCGGCATCCCGATGCGGGCCTTCGCGCAACTGGTGATCGGCTTCCTCATCTTCGGCGTGGCGTTGCAACACACCGGGGGCGGCAAGTTCTTTCTCAATCTGGCGTTCGCGTTGCTGGGCCGCGTCCGCGGCGGGGCGGCCAAGGTGTCGATCTTCGCGAGCGGCCTGATGGGCTCGATGAGCGGCAGCGTGATCACCAACGTGCTCACCACCGGGGTGATGACCATACCCGCCATGCGGCGAACCGGATTCTCGCCCGCCTACGCCGGCGGCGTGGAGGCCTGCGCCTCGACCGGCGGGGTGCTGATGCCGCCGGTCATGGGGGCCACGGCCTTCATCATGGCGACCATCATCGAAGTGCCTTACGTCGACATCGCGTTCGCCGCGATCATCCCCTCGGCGCTCTACTTCTTCGGTCTGTTCATACAGATCGACGCACGCGCCGCTCGGCAGAATCTCAAAGGCCTGCCGCGCGAGGAGCTGCCCTCGCTGGTGCGGACCCTGCGCGAGGGCTGGTACTTCGTTCTGGTCTTCGTGCTGCTCGTATTCATGCTGGTGTATCTGCGCCGCGAGGCGCTCGCACCGTTTTATGCGACCGCGATCCTCCTGGTGCTCAACCAGATCTTCCCGCACAACCGCTGGGGCTGGCGCGCGCTTCTGGAATTCGCGGTTGCGACCGGCAAGCTGCTGGCCGAACTCACGGCGATCCTCGCCGCCGTCGGCTTGATCGTGGGCGCGCTTTCGGTCACCGGCATGGCCGGGACCCTGGTCAACGACCTGGTCTTCCTCGCCGGCGGGTCGGTCCTGGTGCTGCTGCTCATGGGGGCCTTGACCAGTTTCGTCATGGGCATCGGCATGACCGTGACCGCGGCCTACATCTTCCTGGCCATCGTCCTCGCACCGGCGTTGGTCCAGGGCGGCCTGTCGCCGATGGCCGTGCATCTGTTCATCCTGTACTGGGCGATGATCTCCTACATTACGCCGCCGGTGGCCCTGGGCGCCTTTGCCGCCGCCGCCTTGGCCCGAGCGACGCCGATGCGCACCGGCCTCGAAGCCATGCGGCTCGGCAGCATCATCTATTTCATCCCCTTCTTCTTCGTGCTCGACCCCGCACTGATCCTGCACGGCGAGTGGTCAAGGATCCTTTTCGTGACGGCGAGCGCCTTCCTGGGAATCGTGCTGGCCGCGGGCGCGTTGCAAGGCTACGTCCTGCTGCTGGGCGATCTGACCCGGCACAATCTCCTGCAGTGGCCGATCCGGGCGATGGCGCTGTTCGCCGGCCTGCTCCTGGCGACCCCCGGCGCCGACCTGATTCCCTGGAGCGACCTTCAGATGGCGGGAGCGGCCGGCGTGTTGATGGTCGCGACCGTGGCCCTGGTCGCAGCCGCGCGCCGGTTGGCGCCGGGCGAGCCACCGGCCCGACTGGCCGAGCCAGCCGTTGGCGAGGGGATTGCGCAGGCCGCGCTGGCGCCGAAAGGCCCGTGTTCCCGCCGTCCCGTTTGATCTTCGCCCACCTTTCGGGGGGCCGGCTTCATGAAGCGGCATAATCCGTTCGATCTTTCAGAGAGAGTGGCCGTGGTTACCGGGTCCACCAAGGGCATCGGCAAGGCCATCGCCGAGGCCCTGGCCGCCGCCGGGGCCAAGGTCGTGATTTCAAGCCGCAAGGCGGAGCGCTGCGCGGCGGTTGCCGAGACCGTCAATCAAGGCGGCGGGGACGCCATTGCGGTCCCCTGCAACGTGTCGGACAAAGCGCAGCTTCCGACCCTCGTCGACCGCACGCTGGCGCACTGGGGACGGATCGACATCCTGGTCTGCAACGCCGCGGTCAACCCGCATTTCGGTCCGCTCGCCGAGATCACCGAGGAGGCCTACGACAAGATCATGGACACCAACGTGAAGAGCAATCTGTGGCTCTGCAACATGGTGATCCCGGCGATGGCGGAACGAAAGGACGGCGCGGTCGTCATCGTCGCCAGCATCGCCGGGCTCAAGGGGCACGGCAAGCTGGGCGCCTACGCGATTTCCAAGGCGGCGGACCTGCAGCTCGCGCGCAACCTGGCGGTCGAGTGGGGCCGCAGCAACGTCCGGGTCAACTGCATCGCCCCCGGCCTCGTGCGCACCGACATGGCGCGGGCGCTGTGGGAAGATCGGGAGGCATACGCCCGGGCGATCGACTCCTATCCGCTGGGCCGGATCGGCGAGCCCGAGGACATCGCCGGGGCCGCCGTCTTCCTGGCCTCTCCGGCCGGCCGGTTCGTCACCGGGCAGGTGCTCGTGGTGGACGGCGGCGCCACGATCGCGGGCGGGCGCTACTCCTGAGACCCTCTCGCCTAGGGACGCGCCGCCCCGGCCGTCATCGCCGCCGCCTTGTCGATGAGCGCCGCAACGCGGTCCCCGAACACGGCGAAGCGGCGGTCCTCGGTCTGGCCGCGCAGGAAGCGGATATGGATCTGCTGCAGAACGACGGCGATCTTGAAGACGCCGAAAACGTGGTACCAGTGGATCTCACGCAGATCGAAGCCGGTGCCGCGGGCGTAGCGCTCGATGGCCTCCGCGCGGCTCGGGAAGCCCTCGCGCCAGGTCGGCATGGACGCGGCCTCGATCCAGGCGGGATCGTCGCCGCCCTCGCCCCAGAAGGTGAGCAGATAGCCCATGTCCATGAGCGGGTCGCCGCGCGTGCACATGTCCCAGTCGAGCACCGCGACCGCCCTCGCCGGGTCCTCGGCCGAGACCATCAGGTTGTCGAGCTTGAAATCGTTGTGCAGAAGCGAGACGGCCTGGGAGGGCGGCCGCTCGCGCTCGAGCCACGCAACGATCTCATCGACCTTTGGCACGTCCCTGTCCTTTGCCGCATGCCAGCGTTGGACCCAGCCCTGAAGCTGGCGTTCGACAAATCCCGGCGGTCGCCCCAGATCGCCGAGTCCGGCCGCCTCCGGGTCTAGCCCGTGGAGCCGGGCGAGCACGTCCACGATCATGTCGCCGATCCGCCGATTGAGCGCCGGGTCGCCGTGGAAACGCGCCGGCAGGTCCTTGCGGACGACGATGCCGTGGCGGCGCTCCATGACGTGGAACTCGGCGCCGATGATCGCGCGGTCGTCGCACAGGAGGTAGCTCCTTGGCGCCAGGGGGAATACCCGCCACAGGTTCGCCAGAACCCGGTGTTCGCGCTTCATGTCGTGCGACGTCGGCGCCACCGGACCGAGCGGCGGCCGACGCAGCACATACTCCGTCTTCCCGAAGCGCAGGAGGTAGGTCAGATTGGCGTGACCGCCGCCGAACTGACGCACCTGCAAGGCCCCCTCGGCGCCGGGCAGGCGCGCGCGCAGAAAAGGCTCGAGCCGCGCGAGGTCCAGACGCTCGTCGGGGCGGACATCGATCGGCTCCGGATCGTCCTGCACGCCGCGGTCCCTCAGGCCACCTCGAACAGGCCCGCCGCCCCCATGCCGCCGCCGACGCACATTGTCACGACCACGTACCGGGCGCCCCGACGTTTGCCCTCGATCAGGGCGTGCCCGGTCAGCCGCGCCCCGCTCATGCCGAAGGGATGGCCGATGGCGATCGATCCGCCGTCGACGTTGAGCCGGTCCATCGGAATGCCGAGACGGTCCCGGCAGTAGACGACCTGCACGGCGAAGGCCTCGTTGAGTTCCCAGAGGTCGATATCGTCCATCCCGAGCCCGGTGCGATCGAGCAGCCGCGGGACGGCGAAGACCGGGCCGATGCCCATTTCGTCCGGCTCGCAGCCGGCGACCGCGAAGGCGCGGAAGATGCCCAGCGGCTCCAGGTTGCGCTTCTCGGCCAGCTTGGCGTCCATGACCACGCAGGCCGACGCGCCGTCGGAAAGCTGGCAGGCGTTGCCGGCGGTGACGTACTTGTCCTCGCCCATGACCGGTTTGAGCGCCGCCAGCCCTTCCTCCGTGGTGTCGGGCCGGTTGCCCTCGTCCTCGGTGAGGGTGACCTCCTCCTCCCAGGCCTCTCCGGTCTGCCTGTCGGCGACCTCCTTGACGGTGGTCAGCGGGACGATCTCGTCGTCGAAGCGGCCAGCCTGCTGCGCCGCGGCGGTGCGCCTTTGGCTGATCAGCGCGTACTCGTCCTGAGTCTCCCGGCCGATGCCGTACCGCGCGGCCACGATGTCCGCGGTTTCGATCATGCTGACCCACAGTTCGGGCTTGTGCCGCATCAGCCAGTCCTCGGTGAAATGCCGCTTGTTCAGATTCGGCTGGACCAGACTGACCGATTCGACCCCGCCGGCGACCACGACCGGCACCTTGTCCAGGATCACGCGGTGCGCGGCCATGGCGATGGTCTGAAGCCCGGAACTGCAGAAGCGGTTGACCGTGGCCGCCGAGGTGGTCACCGGCAGGCCGGCACGAATCGCGGCCAGGCGCGCGACGTTCTTGCCCGTCGCCCCTTCCGGATAGCCGCAGCCGAGGATGACGTCCTCGACCTCGCCGGGCTCGACCCCGGCGCGCGCGACGGCGCGCTGTACAACGTGAGCCGCCATTACCGCGCCGTGGGTCTTGTTGAACGCGCCGCGGAACGCTCTGCCGATGGGCGTGCGCGCGGTGGAGACGATAACGGCTTCGGCCATTGGACCCTTCCTTGCCCCAGCCCCTGACCCGGCGCCCGGCTCAGAGGTCGGCGAAGCGCCGCCCGCTCTTGGCCAGCTCCTCCAGAAGCGGCGCAGGCTGCAACATGTCTCCATGTACGTCGTGGAGCCCACGCATGGCGTCATAGACCGTCTTCACGCCGATCCGGTCGGCGTGGAACATCGGCCCGCCGCGGTAGGCCGGGAAGCCGTAGCCGTAGATCCAGATCACGTCGATGTCGCTTGCCCGTATCGCGATCCCCTCCTCGAGGATCCTCGCCCCTTCGTTGATCAGCGGGTACAGGCAGCGTTCGAGGATCTCCTGATCATCGATCTCGCGCCGCGCGATGCCCAGTTCATCCGAGACCGAGACGATCAAGGCCTCGATCTCGGGGTCCGGGACCGGGGTTCGGCTGCCTGCCTCGTAGCGGTACCAGCCGGCGCCGGTCTTCTGACCGAACCGGCCCATCTCGCAGATCCGGTCCGCGATCGGCGAATAGCGCTCGGCCTTGGGCCGTGTCTTGGCGCGACGCCGGCGGATGCGCCAGCCCACGTCCAGGCCCGCCAGGTCGCCCATGGCGAATGGGCCCATGGGAAAGCCGAAATCGGTGATGACCTTGTCGACCTGCTGGGGCAGCGCGCCTTCCTCCAGGAGAAAGTTGGCTTGGCGCGTGTAGGCGTAGAGCATGCGGTTGCCGACGAAGCCGTCGCACACGCCGACCAGCACGCCGACCTTGCCGATGGTCCTGGACAGGCGCATCACGGTGGCGATGGTCTCCTTGGAAGTCTTCTCCCCGCGGACGTTTTCCATCAGCCTCATCACGTTGGCCGGGCTGAAGAAATGGGTGCCGATCACCTTATCGGGCCGGGAGGTCGCGGCGGCGATCTCGTCCACGTCGAGGGTCGAGGTGTTGGTCGCCAGAATGGCCTCCGGCTTGCAAAACCTGTCCAGGTTCGCAAAAACCTCCTTCTTAAGGTCCATCTCCTCGAAGACCGCCTCGATGACGATGTCGGCCGGCGCGATGTCGCCATAGTCCGTGGTGCCCCGGATGAGGGCGATGCGCGCGTCCATCTGGTCTTGCGAGATCCGGCCCCGGGAGACGCTGCCGGCATAGTGCTTCCGGATGACTCCCAGACCGTTGTCGAGCGCTGCCCGGGAGACCTCGATCACCTGGACCGGGATGCCGGCATTGGCGAAGTTCATGGCGATGCCGCCGCCCATGGTGCCGCAGCCGATCACTCCGGCGCTCGCTATCGGCTGGACGGGCGTGTCCGCCGGAACGTCGGGAATCTTGGCGGTTTGGCGCTCGGCGAAGAAGAGGTGCCGTTGCCCCTTCGACTGGTCCGACTCCCGGCATTCGGTGAAGAACGCCCGCTCCTTCGCCATACCCTCCTCGAACGACAGCTTGACAGCGTTCTCCACGCTTTCGATGCAGCGGTAGGGTGCGATCAAGCCCCGCGCGCGTCGCTCGATGCGCCTCCGCGCGCGCTCGAACAGGTCGGCCGTCTGAATCGGGGGAACCTCCAGCTCCCGGATTCTGCGCGGGGGCCGGCCCTCGGCCAGCAGTTCCTCCGCGAAGGCGACGGCGCCCTCGACCAGATCGCCCTCGACCACTCGATCGAGCAGGCCGAGCGCAAGCGCCCTTTCGGCGGAGACGGGGTCGCCGCCGAGGATGATCTCGAGCGCGGCCTCGACCCCGACAAGGCGCGGCAGGCGCTGCGTGCCGCCCGCGCCCGGCACAAGCCCGAGCTTGATTTCCGGCTGCCCGAGCCGCGCGGACCGATCCCCGACCCGGTAGTGGCAGCCCAGCGCCAGTTCCAGCCCGCCGCCCACGGCCGTGCCGTGGATCGCGGCTACGACCGGCTTGGGGCAATCCTCGGCCGTGTCGATCACCTGACGCAGCTGCGGCGCGCCGGGCTTGGGCGGCTTGGCGAACTCGCGGATGTCTGCGCCACCGGAAAAGCAGCGCCCGCGCCCGATGAGAACCACGGCCGTGATGTCCGGGTCGCCCGCGGCCCGCTCCAGCTCCGCGAGGAGCGATGTTCGCACCGTGGCCCCGAGCGCGTTGACCGGCGGGCTGTCCAGGCAAATGACGCCGACCGCGCCGCGCCTTTCGATCTGTACGGGTTCCGCCATCCGTCCCCCCTGCAACTCCCTGTGTTATCGGTCTATGTTGATCTTGACCGGAAGTATGGTGCCCGCATCGGTTGGTGTCGACCGCCGCTCTGTATTACTGTTGCGGCAAAGGACGATCCAGGACGTTATCGACTTTTGGGGGGACGGGCGTGTGTCGAACGGAGTGAATCGTCGGATCGTGCTGGCGGCTCGGCCCGAGGGTGCGCCGAAGGACAGCGATTTCCACCTTATCGAGGCCGCCGTTCCGGAGCCCGGTGATGGTGAAATGCTTTGCCGGACCATTTACCTTTCGCTCGACCCTTACATGCGGGGGCGCATGAACGCCGCCAGGTCCTATGCGCCCTCGGTCGAGATCGGCGAGGTGATGGTCGGGGGCGCGGTGAGCGAGGTGGTGCGGTCGAACCTGTCGGACTTCGCGCCCGGCGATTTCGTCTTCGGCTACAGCGGCTGGCAAGAGTATTCAATCTCGAACGGGCGCAACCTGCGCAGGATCGACCCCGGGATGGCGCCCATATCGACTGCGCTCGGCGTCCTTGGCATGCCCGGCATGACCGCCTACACCGGCCTGCTCAATATCGGTCGGCCGAAGCAAGGCGAAACGCTTGTGGTGGCGGCCGCTTCCGGCGCCGTCGGCTCGCTCGTCGGGCAGATCGCCAAGATCAAGGGCTGCCGGGCGGTGGGCGTCGCCGGATCGCCGGAAAAGTGCGCCTACGTGGTCGAGGAGCTGGGGTTCGACGCCTGCCTCAACCACAGGGGCGCCGATTTTGCCGATGCTCTCGGCAAGGCGTGTCCGGACGGCGTCGATATCTACTTCGAGACCGTCGGCGGAGCCGTGTTCCAGGCGGTGCTGCCGCTCCTCAACCCCTTTGCCCGCGTGCCGGTCTGCGGCCTGATCGCGCAGTACAACGCCACCGACCTGCCGCCGGGCCCGAACCAGGTTCCGGCGCTGATGCGGGCGATCCTGACGAACCGCATCAGGATGCAAGGTTTCATCGTCTGGGATTTCGCCGACCAGGAGCAGGAGTTTCTCGAGACGGTGGGCGGCTGGATCCGCGAGGGCCGGGTCAAGTACCGCGAGAGCATCGTGGACGGCCTGGAGAACGCCCCCAAAACCTTCCGCGGCCTTCTCCAGGGCCGGAATTTCGGCAAGCAACTCATTCGGGTTGCGCCGGACCCGACCTTGTGAGGGCCGGCTTCGCCTGGCGGGCCCATAGGATACCGATGAGCGCACGAGCTGACTCGGGCGCTCATCGGATTCGGCGCGCAAGGTTGGCCCTGGGCGGCGGCGCGCAAACAAAGGACGAAATACCGGCGAGCGGATGGCTTCATCCGCTGGCCGGTATCATGCCACCATGCATCGATGCCGCGGCCTTCAGTCTCGCCGCGCCGGCCTGTAAACTCCGTTGACGCGAGGAAGTCCCGGGCCGATCGGTCCCCTTCGGGTCGAAGCCGCGCGCAGGCCACTTTCCGCAGAGGTGCTCATGGATTTCGCCCATTCGCCGAAGGTCGAGGACTACCGGGCGCGGCTCCTCGCCTTCATGGACGAGGTCGTCTACCCGAACGAGCGGACCTTTTTCGAGCAACTCGCGGCGAGCGCCAGCCGCTGGGAGGCGCCGCCCGTCATGGAGGAGATGAAAGCCAGGGCGCGGCGGGCCGGCCTCTGGAACCTCTTCCTGCCGGACAAGGAATACGGCGCGGGCCTGACCAACCTGGAATACGCGCCGATTTGCGAGATCATGGGGCGCTCGCCGATCGGGCCCGAGGTCTTCAACTGCTCCGCCCCCGACACGGGCAACATGGAGGTCCTGGCACGTTACGGAACCGAGGCGCAGAAGCGGCAGTGGCTCGTCCCGCTGCTCGAGGGAAAAATCCGTTCCGCTTTCGCCATGACCGAGCCGGACGTCGCGTCCTCGGACGCCACCAACATTCGGGCCCGGATCGAGCGCGATGGCGACGACTACGTCGTCAACGGGCGCAAGTGGTGGATCTCCGGGGCCGGGGACACCCGGTGCAAGATCTTCATTTTCATGGGCAAGACCGACCCGGACGCACCTCGGCACCGGCAACAGACCATGATCCTGGTGCCGCGCGACGCGCCCGGCGTGACCCTCGTCCGGCCGCTTGCCGTGTTCGGTTACGACCATGCACCCCACGGCCACTTCGAGATCGATTTCAAGGACGTGCGGGTGCCGGCCCGCAACCTGCTGCTGGGCGAAGGGCGCGGGTTCGAGATCGCCCAGGGGCGCCTCGGGCCGGGCCGGATCCACCACTGCATGCGTCTGGTCGGCGTCGCCGAGCGCTCGCTCGAGGCGATGTGCGCCCGGGCGAAATCGCGCGTGGCCTTCGGCCGGCCGCTCGCGGAGCAGGGGGTCGTCATGGACTCGATCGCACGATCGCGCATGGAGATCGAGCAGGCTCGCCTGCTCACCCTCAAGGCGGCCTACATGATGGACACGGTCGGTAACAAGGAGGCCAGGTCGGAAATCGCCATGATCAAGGTGGTGGCGCCGAACATGGCGCTCAACGTCATCGACCGGGCGATCCAGATCCACGGCGGCGGCGGGGTCGGCGCTGACTTCGGTTTGGCTCATGCCTGGGCGCATGCGCGCGCCTTGCGTCTGGCGGACGGCCCCGACGAGGTGCACCGCGCGGCGGTCGCCAAGCTCGAGTTGCGCAAGAACGCGCCGTCTTGGCTGTACGCCGCTGGCGAAGATCGCGGCGCATAGCGCCGGCGGTTCCGCCCGAAACGGCCGGCGTCGTCGGACGTGGACATGGCGTTCGCGTGTGTCGTTGCCGACGGCCGCGGCGCGCACGGCGCGCACGGCACGAACGGTTTATCGTCCCGGTCGAGGACGTGACCGCTCACAAAATCTTTACGCCGCCGTGAGCGATGTCTGCTTCACGCCCCGGCCTCGCTCGCCTATGTCATGTATAGAGCATGTCACATCCCGAGCCGTTGCCATGCCACGCCCTGCGGACGAAGCGGCCGCGCGACGCGAGCGCGAGGAAAGGCACGGGATGGACAGTGCTGGTGAACCGGCTCATCGGCTCAGGGAGGTGTGAAGGGGGCTGATCGATCCGGTCCGGCTGACGGATCGTAGCGAGGCCCAATGCACTCTCCCCCTCTGGCTCCTTCGGCGCTTTTCAGTGCTTTCAATGCCGCCGGCAATGTGCTGACGCGGTGCGGATTCTCGCCGCCGCCGCTCGATGAATCCGCGCTCCTGGACGAGGCGCGCCAGCGGGCATCCCTCGACGATTTCGGCGGCGAGGCCTTCCGAGAGCCGCTTCGGGTCCTGCTCGGCGCGTACGAGGCCGAGGCTTCGCTCAATCTTCTCGGCCGTCTCGCCACCCGGTGGGAAACGATGCAACTGCTCGTCAACCGGTTGCGGCTGGTCGAGGATCGCAAGCGCCACCCGGGCATCGCCGATCAGGCGATTCGACGGCCGATGTTCATCGTCGGACTGCCGCGCAGCGGGACGACGCTGCTGCACGGGTTGCTGGCCCAGGATCCCGCGAACCGCGCCCCGTTGACCTGGGAGGCGATGTATCCCCCACCGCCGACGAACCACGGCCACCCGGAAAGCAATCCGCAAATAGCGAAGGCCGACAGGCAAATCCGCTGGTTCCATCGCCTCGCGCCCGAGTTCAGGAAAATCCACCCCGTGGCCGCCCGGCTGCCGCAAGAGTGCATCGCCATCACGGCACACACGTTCGCCAGTCCCCGGTTCCACACCACTTACCGCATACCGTCGTACCAAAGGTGGCTCGATCACTACGATCAGCGTCCGTGCTATGCCTTTCACCGGCGGTTCCTACAGCATCTGCAATACCGGTCGGCGACGGAGCGATGGGTCCTCAAGTCGCCGGCGCACCTTTTCACCCTCGACCGGTTGTTCGCGGAATATCCCGACGCCCTCGTGGTTCAGACTCACCGCGACCCCGTCACGGTCCTGGCCTCGGTCGCGAGCCTGACCGCGGCCCTGCAACGCGTCTTCAGCGACTTCGTCGATCTTCCGGAAATCGGCGCCGAGGTGGCCAACCGTTGGGAGCGCGGCGTCGAGCGGGCGATCCGGGCCAGGGAAACCTTGGGGAGCATGCGCGACCAATTTTTCGACGTTCGTTACCCCAATTTGGTCCGTGATCCGGTCGCGACGGTCCGGCGCATCTATGCGCACTTCGACCTTCCTCTCGGTGCGGAGGCGCTTGCGCGAATGAAGCGTTTCGTTGCGGAAAACCCAAAAAGCAAGCACGGGGACCACAGCTACTCCCTGTCCGCCTTCGGACTGAACCGCGAGGAGGAGGCAGCCCGGTTCCGTCCCTATCGCGAGCGCTTCGGCCTCGAGAGCGACCGGGGGCCGAAGGCTTCGTCGCCGTGACGGCTGTGGTGCGGTTGCCGGCCGGGGCGGGCGCGCCCGGACGACTGGTCGTAGAGGCGTGAGAGGCGCGCTCGTCGAGGTATGGCGCGCGGGGAACGCGGGAAACCGCCTTGAGCGGACGGGCGCCGGTCCGTGCGTTCCCTCGAAGCGCGGTGCGGGCAGGGCGTGGACGAGGTTGCTTGCACCGGCCGTGCTGTGTATCGGGCTGTTGGCCGTCGTCGGCTTCATTGCTTGGCAGGGGGCCGGCCAGGTAGGCGCCATCGCCGGCCGCTTGGGATGGGGCGTGGCGTGGCTGCCCGTCCTGTATGTGGTGTCCCTGACGTTGGCGGCGCTTTCCTGGCGATGCCTCTTCCCGGCCCCGTCCGCGCCCCGGTTGCGCACGCTTATCAAGGCCATGTGGATCGGGCGGTCCGTGAACGGCCTCCTGCCGAGCGGCGGGGTGACCGGTGAGGTCGTGAGAGCGCGGCTGCTGATGGGTTCCGGCCATCCCGGCCGGGCGGTCGGCGCCTCGCTGGTGTTGGACAAGACGGTCCAGGCGCTGGCGATCGTGGTCCAGGGCGCGGCGGCCGGGGCGGTCCTTCCGCTGCTCGGGGCGCCAAGCAAGGTCGTATTCGCGGCCGTGGCGGGCTGGGCGCTGCTCGCGCTCGGCGTCCTGGGGTTCGTCCTCGTGCAGCGGGCCGGCATGTTCAGCGCTCTCACCAGGGGCGCCGCCGCGGCGCTGCGCCACCGGCGCTGCCGCACGCTCATCGAAAGGGCGCGGCGGCTCGACGCGGCGGTGCGGGGCCTGCATCGCCACGCCGGACGTATCGCGTGGGCCTGCGTCCTCAGGCTCGGCTTTCGCTTCGCCCTGGTCGCCGAGCTGTGGCTGATATCAGTGCTCGTTCAGCACCCCATCGGCGTGCTCGACGCGTTCATGATCGAGGGCCTGAGCGCCGTGTTGCGGGGCGCCGCCTTCATCGTCCCGGGCGCCCTCGGCGTCCAGGAAGGCAGCTATATGGCGCTCGGGGCGATCGTCGGCCTGGATCCGGCACTGATGCTGGCACTTGCCCTGAGCAAGCGCGCTCGCGAGGTCATGGTCGGCCTCCCGGGGCTGATGGCGTGGCAGGCGGCGGAGGGACGCTCCTTCCTGCGCGGACTTGGAGGCATCGGCCTTCCTCATTGGCGGCGCGGCTCGGTGCGGAGCTCCCGTTCGGTCTCGCCGCGCCGCCCTTGCCAAGGCAGGAGGCGGTGAGGTACAGCCGGCCGGCGGGCCGGGCGTGCGGGGGAGCATGGGGATGACGCGCGTATGACCGAGGCCGAGCCGTGCCGGCTCCCTGGACAAGCTGCGGGGGAGCCACCACGTGGCCAGCGTGGAGCGCGCAACGCGTGGCGGGACGCGCATCAAGTCCGTAACG
Organism: Kiloniellaceae bacterium; assembly: GCA_046758005.1. Taxonomy (GTDB): domain Bacteria; phylum Pseudomonadota; class Alphaproteobacteria; order Kiloniellales; family J153; genus JBHHZJ01. Next base: position 37,673 of record JBHHZJ010000007.1, on the reverse strand, counting down.
ACGGCTGGCAGGACCGATCGTGACCATCCACATTGACCGCCCCCGACCCGCGGCGCGCGACCGGCGCGGTGGCGAGCCCGGGAGGCCCCTTACCCTCGCCGCGCGCTTTGGTCGACTGGTCTCCCGGGGCCTTTCGCGATGGGTGGACGGCGTGCGCCGCTTCGCCTGGCCGGTGGTGCTCGCCGCCGTCCTTTCATGCGTGGCGGCCGGTTACTATGCGGCCACCCACCTTGCGGTGCACACCGACATCGCGGCGATGCTCTCGCCGGAGCTCCCCTACCGCAAGAACTTCCTGGCGTTTCAGGAGGCGTTTCCCCAGTACGACGACAATATCGTCATCGTGGTCGAGGGGAATACCCCCGACCAGGCCGACGATGCGGCCGAAAAGCTCGCCGCGACGCTGGGCTCGCAGACCGGTCTGTTCAAGACCGTGTTCTACCCGGCCGGGCATCCGTTCTTCCGTCGCAACGGATTGCTGTATATCGGCGTGGACGAGCTCGAGGATCTCGCGGACCGTTTGGCGGACGCGCAGCCGCTCATCTCCAGGCTCGCGGAAGACATGAGCCTGCGCGGCCTTTTCGATCTCCTCGACGAGGCCGCCGAAAACGTGGCGACGGGGGAGAAGGATCCCGCGCCGCTGGTCCGGGTGTTCCGGATGATTGGCGATACGGTGGCGGCGCGCCTCGACGGGCGGGACGCCCGGTTGAGCTGGCGCGACCTCATGGCAGGAGAGGATTCGGGCGCCTCCGACCGCCGCGCGATCATCATAACCCAGCCGACTGTGGACTATGCCACGCTCCGCCCCGGGAGCACGGCGATCGCGACCATCCGCCAGGCGGCGCGGGACCTCGGCCTGACCGGTACGCACGGCGTGCGCGTTCGCCTGACCGGCGGCGTGCCCCTGCGCGAGGAGGAGCTCCAGAGCGTGCGCGGAAGCGTCGGCCTGGCCGGGGTGATTTCGCTTCTTCTCGTCTCGGCGCTGGCGTTCATCGGGCTGCGCTCGCCCAGGCTGGTTCTGGGTACGGTGGCGGCCCTGGTCATAGGCCTGACCTGGACCGCCGCGGCCGCGGCCGTGACCGTCGGGCACCTCAACCTTCTTTCGGTGACGTTCGCGGTGTTGTTCATCGGCCTGGCGATCGATTTCAGTATCCAGTTCGGCCTGCGGTATCGGGAGGGCGTCGATGGCGGGCTAGGTCACGCCGAGGCGTTGCGCCAAGCCGCGGCGAACACCGGCGTCGCGGTCACCCTTGCCGCCCTGTGCGCGGCGCTGGGCTTCTTCGCCTTCGTGCCGACCGCCTACCTCGGGCTGTCCGAGCTCGGAATCATCGCCGGAACGGGCATGGCGATCGGGCTTTTCAGCGCCATGACCGTGCTGCCGGCGATCCTGTCGCTGATGCCGCTCAAGCCCGGGTCGCCGCTCCTCGAACGCCGCAGCGGGGCGGCGCTCGGGACCTTCGTTCATCGTCACGCGCGCGCCATCGTCCTCGGCGCCGCCGCGGCCGGGCTGGTTGCGTTGACCGCGCTGCCTGCGTTGCGTTTCGACTTCGATCCGATCCATCTCAAGGATCCGGACACCGAGTCCGTGCAGACATACCTGGACCTGACGCAGGAGGCCAGCACGTCACCGTATTCGGCGAAGGTCGTGACCGCGAGCCTGGACGCCGCCGCCGCCCTGGCCGAGCGCTTGGAGAAGCTGACGGTCGTGGACCAGGCGTTGACCCTGCGCTCGTTCGTGCCCGAGGACCAGGAGGAGAAGCTCGGCATCATCGAGAGCATGGCGCTGTTCCTGCTCCCGGCGCTGCAGGTCGCGCAGCCCAAGCCGCCGCCCACGCCGGCCGAGCGGCAGGAGGCGACCGAGCGGTTTCAGCGCCGGCTCGAGGCCCTGTCGGACTCGCCCAACGCCGGAGTGCTGGCCGAGCCGGCGCGACGCCTCGGCGCGTTGCTCGGCCGATTTGTCGCGCGCGCGGGCGCGGACGCCGCCGCCTACAGCGCGCTGGAGGGAGCGCTGATCTCGACTCTGCCGGGGCGCCTCGAGAGGCTCCGCGAGGGCCTGGAGGCCGAGCCCGTCAGCCTGGGCGACCTGCCGGACGACCTGCGCGCCCGCTTCGTGGCGCCGGACGGACGCGCGCTCGTCCAGATCATGCCCGCCGAGCGTCTGACCGACCCGGCCGCCCTCCATCGTTTCGTGGCGAGAATAAGCGAGGTCGCGCCCAAGTCGACCGGCCATCCCGTGCTGCTCGCCAAGGGAGGCGACACCGTGATCGGCGCCTTCGAGACGGCCGGCGCGCTGGCCATTGCTTCGATCGCGGTCGTGCTATTGATCGTGCTGCGCAGCCTGCGGGATACGCTTCTGGTTCTGTCACCCTTGGTGCTCGCGGCGCTCCTCACGGGGGCGATCATGGTGCTGGCCGGGATACCGCTGAACTTCGCCAACATCATCGCCCTGCCCCTGTTGTTCGGCCTCGGCGTGGCGTTCGGCATTTACCTGGTGCTGCGCCACCGCGAAGTGGCGCACGTCGGCGAGCTGTTCAGGACGAGCACGCCCCGCGCGGTTCTGTTCAGCGCGCTGACCACCATGGCCTCGTTCGGAAGCCTGATGGTTTCGAGCCATCGCGGGACCGCCGGCATGGGCGAGCTTCTTGCCGTCTCCCTGACCCTTGCGTTGGCGTGCACGCTCGTCGTGCTGCCCGCTCTGCTTGCGTGGCGGGCGCGACGGCGCGCCGCGCGAGCCGGGGGTCCGTGAAGCTTGCCCCGATCGCGCGTAAAGTGAGAACGTATCGCACAACGCGGGGAGGCTCCAATGCGGGAAAACCGGATTCGCACGATCTGGCGCGGCGGCGGCGCCGTCGTCAACGGCTGGCTGGCCATACCGAGCAGCGTGTCGGCGGAAACGATGGCGCACCAGGGCTGGGACTCGCTGACGGTCGATCAGCAGCACGGAATCGTCGACTATCAGGCGGCGGTCACCATGCTGCAGGCGATCTCCACGACCGACACGATGCCGATGACGCGCGTGCCCTGGCTCGATCCGGGCTACGTCATGAAGATGCTCGACGCCGGCGCCTACGGCGTCATCTGCCCGATGATCAACACCCGGGCGCAGGCGGAAGCCCTGGTCGGCGCCTGCCGCTACGCGCCGCAGGGCTATCGCAGCTTCGGGCCGCTGCGCGCCTTGATGTACGCCGGGCCGGACTATCCGCGGAAGGCGAACGAGACGGTGCTCGCCATCGCGATGATCGAAACCCGGACGGCCCTCGACAACCTGGACGAGATCATGAGCGTACCGGGGCTCGACGGCATCTACATCGGGCCGTCGGACCTCGGATTATCGCTTGGCGGGACGCCCAAACCCGACCAGACCGACCCGAAGGTCGTCGCGGCGATCGAGCGGATTCTGGCCTCGGCGAAGAGGCACGGCGTCGCGGCCGGCATCCACTGCGGGTCCACGGAGTACGCCCGCAGGATGATCGACCTCGGGTTCCGGCTCGTCACGGTTCTCTCCGATAACGCCCTGCTGGCCGGCGTCGCGAAGCGCACCGTGAGCGCCCTGCGCGAAGGCGCCGAGGGCGAGGCCGGCCGCGAAACCGGATCCGGCCAGTGCTGAAAAACACGGGACTGAAAACACGGGCCGCGCGGCGCGCATCCCGGTCACCCCGCGTGGCTCCATCGAGGACGACTCCGACCCCATGAGCGCATCCGAACCGACCCGAGACGATCTCGACGCGCTGCGGCGCCACGATACCCCGACCATCTGCAACGCCATCGAGGTGCTCGCGCCCGAACGGCGGACCGTCGGGTTCACGTCGCGGCCCTTCGTCTGCGCCGACCCGTCGCTGGCCCCGATCGTCGGCTTCGCCCGCACGGCCACGATCCGCGCCGTGGAGCCCCCGGCCGTGCCGCCCGCAGGGGTGCGCGGGCGCCGGGCCGCGTACTACGCGTATGTCGCCGCGCCGCCCGGGCCCACGGTGAGCGTGATCCAGGACCTCGACGCCCGCCCCGGGTTCGGCGCGTTCTGGGGCGAGGTCAACAGCAACATCCACAAGGCGCTCGGTTGCGTGGGCGCGGTGACCGACGGCTCGTTCCGCGACGTGGACGACCTCGCGGCCGGCTTTCAGATCCTGGGCGGGTGCCTCGGCCCGAGCCACGCCCACGTCCACGTCGTCGACTTCGGCGTCGAGGTCAACGTGTTCGGCATGACCGTGCGCCACGGCGACCTGATCCACGCCGACCGGCACGGTGCCGTCGTCGTCCCGGCCGCCATCGCGCGCGAGCTTCCCAGCGCGGTCGATCTCATCGCGCGCCGCGAGAAGGTGATCCTCGATGCCTGCAGGAGTCCCGGCTTCGACATCGAGGCCTTGAAGCGGGCCATGGCCGCCTCCGCGGAGATCCACTAACCGCCGCCCTGGGCCGACCCGGCGCGCCGATACCGATGAGCGCCCGGGTCACCTCGTTCGCTCGTCGGCGTCAATCCCCCGTTTGTGCGCCGGGCGCGCCGGCAAGCGCGGCGTCGATGCGGTCCCGGCGCAGGCCGACCTTTCGCGCGCTGCCGAGGATCTCCTGCCAGGTGTCCTCCGGTAGCGGAATGCCCCGGGCGAGGCGCGCCTCCCGGGTCCTGCGCTCCGGCTCGCCCGGCACGAGCACCTCGCCGTCGGGCGCCGCCGCCTTGGCGCTCTTGAAAAAATCCACGTACCGCCTGATCTCGGCCGCGAAGCCGTTGTCCGCGTCGAAAACCTCGGGAGCCAGGTAGAGGGACAACATCCCGTTGACCAGCGGGCGCTCGCCGGGCCCCGCACAGCCCGAGCCGGTCAAGGCCCCGGCCAGCAGTTCGATCATGAAGGAAAGGCCCGAGCCCTTGTGCTCCCCCATCGCCCGGATCGCACCGGAGCCGAACCGCGGATCCGGCGGCCGGCCCTCCCGCCTGGGGCCGTAGAACACCGCGGGATCATCGCTCAGACGGCCGTCGTCGCCGATCAGGCTGCCCTCGGGCAGCGGCTTGCCGCCGTCGAACGCGACCAGAATCTTGCCCTCGGCGACCACCGAGGTCGCGAAGTCGAGAATGAGCGGCGGCGCGTCGGGCCGCGGCACGCCGATGGCCAGGGGGTTCGTCGCCATGCGCCGCTGGACCGCGCCGAAGGGCGCGACCAGAAGACTGCCCGAGACGTTGACGAGGTGGATCGAAACCAGTCCCGCCTCGACGGCCATCTCGGCCCAATCCCCGATCCGCCCCAGATGCCCCGAGTGGCGCAAGGCGATCACCGAAACGCCGAACCTCCGGGCCTTCTCGATGCCGAGCCGCACCGCCTGCGGCCCGATGGTCTGACCGAAGCCGGCGTTGCCTTCGATGACGGCCATGGCGTCGTTTTGCGTGACGATCGTGATGGTTTGGCCGGGCTTGAGCCTGCCCTCGTCCATCCACCGGACGTAGCGCGGCACGCGGATCACGCCGTGGCTGTCGTGCCCGGTCAGGTTGGCGCGGACGAGATACTTCGCGATCCGGGCGGCCTCGTCGGCGGCGCATCCCGCGGCGAGGAAGATCTCGCGCACCAGCCGGCGCAACGGTTCGGCGTGGACCAGCACGGCCATCCTCTTTTCGAACTCGCGGCGAAACGACCCCCGCGGGCGGGTCACGCTATTGCGGCGCCCGGTCCCGGGCAAGCGACATTGCAGCGGTCATGGGAGACGGGCGTGCGCGCCGGCCTCGGCCGCGCCGTGGGTCAGCCCAGGACCTCCTTGTTGACGACGAGTTCGGGCTTGAGGCGCCCGTCGAGCCCGTCGAGCGCGTTCTGGACGCTGACTACGCTCATTCGCCGCGCGCATTCCTCGGTAAGCGCGGCGCAGTGCGGCGTCAGGATCACGTTGCTCAACCTCAGCAGCGGACTGTCGCGCGCGGGCGGCTCCTGCCGCGTCACGTCGAGGCCGGCGCCGCGCAGCCGCCCACGGCTCAGCGCGTCGGCGAGCGCGTCCTCGTCGACCAGCGAGCCGCGCGCGACGTTGATGAAATACCCGCCCGGCTTCATCGCCTCGAACTCCCGCCGGCCCATGACGGGACGGCCGTCGGGCGTGGCCGGAAGATGCAACGTGACGATGTCGGCCTCTCCCAGCGCCGCGCGGAAATCGTCCACGTAACGGTAGCCCTCGGTCTCGACCGATTCCCGCGCGAGGTACGGATCGGCGGCGACGACATGCATGTCGAAGGCGGCGCAGCGCCGGGCGACGCGCCGGCCGACCCGGCCGAACCCGACGACCAGGACCGTCTTTCGCCAAAGCTCGGACTGCGCCGCGCCGTCGCGCACCCCGTAGTCGCCGACGTGGACCGCGTGGTCGTGCGCAATAAGCCGGCGCGTCAGCGCCAAAATCAGGGCCAGGGCATGCTCGGCGACGGGCACGGCGTTGGCGTCGCCGACGATCGCGAGCGGGATGCCGTGCCGCGTGAGCGCGTCCACGTCGACGTTGTCGTACCCCACGCCGAAGCGGGAGACGACCTTGAGCCGCCTCGCCCTGGCGATCGTCCCGGCGCGAACCGGCGTCAGCCGCAGGACGAGGGCATCGAGGTCGGCGATGCGCGCCTCCAGGTCCGCGACGGACAAGCGGCCGAGCGCCTCGACGTCGACGTCGTCGCGGGCGTCGAGGAGGGCGCGGCCGGCCTCGTGGATGGCGCCGGCGACGAGGACCTTCAGCATCTTTCTCTACGCGGTTTACGGGAGACCCAGGGCGCGCGCGTCGCCCGGGGCGGGCGCGGAGGCTCAGTCGCCGGCAAGCGTGCAGGCCGTGCGCGTCCGCTCGGCGATCATCTCCTTGGTGTCCTCCAGGTACTGGGCCATGTGCGGCGTGGACAGGTGCGCCTCGACCGCCGCCTGGTCGGCGTAAAGCTCGTAGAGGAAGACCCGGTCCGCCGCGTCCTTGGCGACCAGGACGTCGAAACGCAGACATCCTTCCTCGCTCGCCAGACAGGTCTGCGCGTGGCGCGTGGCGCGCGCGAGGAACGAGTCCAGCTTTCCGGGCGCGATCTTCAGATCGACGACGAGGGCGACCTTGCTCATCGGAAACCTGCCTTGCCTTTGGTGTGTCGGGCTGGTGTGTCGGGGCGAGCGCTCTTCGGCCCGTTTCAGGACGTGCGGCGACGGTCTTCGCCGATCCGTCGACCGCGACGGCCTTCTTACAACGCTTTACCGGACTGGCCAATGGCAAGGTTTGCGGCGCGCGCCTGGTCCGTCAACCCGGATCGAGGACGGACAAGCGTTGCGGCTCCCGCGTCCGCCGCCAGCTGGTGTATGCTCGAGGGACGATGACGGACGAGCAAACGGACCCCGGCGGGCTGCCAACGGTCGTGCTGAAGGCGGGCTGCCATCGCCGGGTGCGCAAGGGCCACCCGTGGGTCTACTCGAACGAGGTCGAGATGACGCCGGAGGCCAAGGCGCTCGAGCCGGGCGCGCTGGTGCGCTTGGCCACGGCCAACGGCGAGCCGATCGGCGCCGCCACGTTCAACCCCCACACGCTCATCGCCGGCCGCCTGCTGACCCGCGATCCCGAGACGCCCGTGGACCGGGCCTGGTTCGCCGAACGGCTGGGCCGGGCGCTGGAGTTGCGCGAACGCTTGCTCGGCGGCGGCTTCTACCGCCTGGCCCACGCCGAGGCCGACGGCCTGCCGGGTCTGGTCGTCGACCGCTTCGGGCCGGCGCTCGTCGTCCAAGCGAACACGGCCGGCATGGACCGGCTGTGGCCGGAGGTGGCGGCGGCGCTCGGCGAGGCTCTCCAGCCGGAGGTCATCGTGCTGGCGGGCGACCCCGGGGTGCGGGCGCTGGAAGGACTGGGCCCGAGGTCGGGGGCGGTCGAGGGCGCGCTCGACGGCCCGGTGCGGGTCGAGGAGAACGGCGTGGTTTACCTGGCCGACGTGCTGCGCGGCCAGAAGACCGGCTGGTTCTATGACCAGCGGGACAACCGCGCCTTCATGGCGCGTCTGAGCGCCGGGGCGCATGTCCTTGATGTCTACTGTTATACGGGCGGGTTCGCGCTCGCCTGCGCCCGGAGCGGCGCGCGCGCCGTGAGCGGGCTGGACCGCTCCACGGCCGCGCTGGAACTGGCCGCGGCGGCGGCCGAGCTGAACGGCCTCGCCGATCGCTGCACGTTCCGTTGCGCCGACGCCTTCGCCGAGCTGGCCCGCCTGGCGGGGGAGGGCGCGCGCTTCGAGGTTGTGATCGCCGACCCGCCGGCCTTCGCCAGGACGAGGAAGGACGTGGGCCCTGCGCTCAAGGGCTACCGGAAGCTCGCGCGCCTGGCCGCCCGCGTGACCGCGCCGCAAGGCGTGCTCCTGCTCGCCTCGTGCAGCCATCACGTGACCGCGGAGGCCTTCCGCGCCGAGGTCGCCCGCGGGATTTGGACCGCCGGCCGCCAGGCCCGCGTCCTTCGCGAGGCCGGGGCGGGGCCCGATCACCCCGTGCACCCGTTCCTGCCGGAATCGGCGTACCTCAAAGTCCTCGTGCTGGCGCTGGATTGACCGCCGCGCGCCGGCGCAGTCGTCCCTCACGCCATCGCGCTGGCCTCTTGTGGCGCATTTGATGTACATTATTTAACTAAAAAGGCTGGGGTGTCGGTCCCGCGAGGCCGGCTGAGAGCAAACCCATCGAACCTGATCTGGGTCATGCCAGCGAAGGGAGCCGAGCCATGCAAGAAAAATCCGGTAACACCAATTCGGCGCTGCCCCGTGTCGCGATCGTGGGCGCCGGCGTGTGCGGCCTGGGCATCGGATGGCGGCTCGCCCAGGCCGGCTGCCCGGTCGAAGTCTTCGACCGCGGCGCGGCCGGTCGCGGCGCCACGTGGGCCTCGGCCGGCATGTTGGCGGCCGGCGCCGAGGCCGAGCCGGGCGAGGAGCCCCTGCTTCCGCTCACCCGCCTGAGCCAGAAGCTCTGGCCCGCCTTCGCGCGCGAGTTGGAGACGGCTTCGGGAATCGCGGTGGACTACCGCGGCGAGGGCACGCTCATCGTCGCGCTCACCCGCGACGACGCCGAGCGGCTGCGCTTCACCTACGACTACCAGCGCGATCTCGGGATCGACCTGGAGTGGCTCTCGGGCGCCGAGGCGCGCCGGCGCGAGCCGCACCTGCGGCCGGGGCTGGCCGGCGCGGTGTTCAGCCCGGCCGACCACCAGGTGGACAACCGCAAGCTGGCGCTGGCGCTCAAGGAGGCGTTCCTGCGCGCCGGCGGCGTCTTGCGCGAGAATACGCGGGTCACCGGCATCGACGTCGTAGCGGGCCGCGCCCGCGGCGTCGAAAGTGACGGCGCGCGCCATGCCGCCGACGCGGTGGTGCTGGCCGCCGGCGCCTGGTCGCGCGAGATCGAGGGCCTGCCCGAGGCGGCGCGCCCGCCGGTCCGCCCGGTCAAGGGACAGTGCCTGGCCCTGCGCATGGATCCGGCCGCGCCGCTGCTCACCCACGTGCTCTGGGCTCCCAAGTGCTACATGGTCCCGCGCAACGATGGGCGCCTGATCGTCGGCGCGACGGTCGAGGAGAAGGGCTTCGACGAGTCGCTCACCGCCGGCGGGTTGTACGAGATGCTCGAGGCCGCCTGGCGGCCGTTGCCGGCGATCGAGGAGTTGCCGGTGGACGAGACCTGGGTCGGTTTCCGCCCGACCAGCCGCGACGATGCGCCGATCCTCGGGCCGACCCCGGTCGAGGGCCTGGTGCTCGCCACCGGACACCACCGCAACGGCATCCTGCTGGCCCCGGTCACCGCCGAGGCGGTGGGGGGCTTCGTGCTGACCGGCGAGCTGATGGCGGACGCGGTCCCGTTCCGGATCGAGCGCTTCGCGCGCGGCCCGGCCGGCGCGCCGGCCCCGGGCGCCGTGGCCGGAGGCGCGCCATGAGCGCGACCATCCGGCTCAACGGCCAGGAACGCCAGCTCGGCGCCGGCACGCTGATCGGGTTGCTGCGCGAGCAGAACATCGACCTCGACGCGCGCGGCGTCGCCGTCGCGCTCAACGGCGCCGTGGTGCCGCGCCGCGCCTGGCGGGCCACGGCGCTGACGGACGGCGACGAGGTCGAGATCGTCAAACTCTTCGCCGGCGGTTGAGCCGCCGCCCCACTTACGAACGGATTGCCATGACCGACACCTTCGCCATCGCCGGCAAGACCTTCACCTCGCGCCTGTTCCTCGGCACCTCCGGCTATCCCAATCGGCAAGTCATGCTCGATGCCCTCGAAGCCGGCGGCGCCGAGGTCGTCACCGTCTCGGTCCGGCGCATCAGCCTGGAGGGCTACGCCGAGAGCATGGTCGACCTGCTGGGCGGCCGCTATCACGTGCTGCCGAACACGGCCGGGTGCGCCACCGTGCGCGACGCCGTGCTGACCGCTCAGTTGGCGCGCGAGGCGCTGGGCACCGACTGGGTCAAGCTCGAGGTGATCGGCGACCGGGAGACGCTCTACCCGGACGTGGAACAGCTCGTCCAGGCGGCGGAGGCGCTGATCAAGGACGGCTTCACCGTACTGCCGTACTGCAACGACGACCCGGTCACCTGCCAGAAGCTGGTCGACGCCGGCTGCGCCGCGGTCATGCCGCTGGGCGCGCCGATCGGCTCGGGCATGGGCCTCTGCAACCCGTACAACATCGGCCTCATCTGCGCGCGCAGCCCGGTCCCGGTCATCCTCGACGCCGGGATCGGCACCGCCTCGGACGCGGCGCTGGCCATGGAGCTCGGCTGCGCCGGCGTGCTGCTCAACACGGCGGTGGCCAAGGCGCGCGACCCGGTGCGCATGGCCAAGGCGATGCGCCAGGCGGTCGAGGCCGGGTGCGAAGCCCGGCGCGCCGGGCGCATCCCCAAGCGCGACTACGCCGAGCCGTCCAGCCCGCAACTCGGCCTGATCGGCACGTGAGTGGCGGCGTGCGACCGGGACGGTTCACTTGATCCGGTTACCCAGAACGCGGCGCCGGCTCTCGACTCCCTCACTCCGACCCTCTCCGCCTGGCCAGGGGGAGAGGGAGGGACCCGCGCAGCGGGAGGGTGAGGGGGTTGGGCCTCATGGCTCGTGATCCGTCGTTCGGCTCTTCCGCAGCCTCCGCTCCTGGTCGTCACGGACCGGCATCAGGCCCGCGTGCCTCTCGAACGATTGACTGCGGTCGCCTTCGAGGCCGGTTGCCGCTGGCTGCTCCTGCGCGAGAAGGACATGCCGCCGGCCGAGCGCCTGAGCCTCCTGGAACGTCTGGTCCGGCTCGCACGGCCCTTCGGCGCCGCGGTCATGGTGAGCGCCGATATCGCGGCGGCCAAGGCGGCCGGCGCGGCGGGCGTCCACCTGCCCGCCGGAGGCGATCCCGCGGCGGCGCGGGCGGCGTTGGGCGAGGGCGCTCTCATCGGGTATTCCGCCCACGACCTGGCCGAAGTCGAGGCAGCGGCCCGGGCGGGCGCCGATTACGTCACCCTGAGCCCGGTGTTCGGCACGGAGAGTAAGCCCGGCTACGGGCCCGCACTCGGACTGGACGAGCTGCGAGCCGTCGCCGCCAACGTCTCGATCCCGGTCCTCGCGCTGGGCGGCATTACGCCGGCGAACGCGCGCTCCTGCCTGGAGGCCGGGGCCTCCGGCCTTGCGGTCATGGGGTTCGTCATGCGCGCCGCGGACCCCGCCGCCAGCATGGCCGAACTGCTGGCCGCCGCCGGCCACGACCGGTAGGGCCGGCGCGCGCTCACGGATGCCTCCGTCGTCTTCGAAATTGTTATTAAGTGTGAGGATATCTGCATAACTAATTGAGTTTACAAATAAATATTATTTTGCATCGATGATCCGTCTTGGCGCGAAAGGGCCGTTTGGAAACAGTTAAGACTTGTCTCGGTATAGTGCAGTCAGTAGGGTTTTCTCAAGCAAGGACGCGGCATCGTTCGGGGCGATGCGCCCGCCGCAGCCTCCATCGAACGAGGGGCCGAAAGGGGACAAACCCAAGGAATATCCCCCGCAAAGGGCTGTGCCCGGCGGGAGGTTGATATGCGGAGCGCCGTCGCGGTCGGCGGTGCGGTTGTAGTGGCCGGCGGGCCGGTTCACGGGAAGCCCGTGGGGGCTGACGCCGGGGGGAGACAGTCGGGTGACGTTTCCGTACATGCGGCGATCCACCGCTGCGTTCATGGCGAAAGCCTTTGTCCCGCGCGAGGTCTTTTTTCGCTCCGGGGACCGCTTCCATCACTTTCGCATTTCGGTCCGGGCCCAGAAACTGGCCGCCGCGCTGGGCGTGGCGATCTTGGGTTGGGGCCTGTACGCCAGCGGGAGCTATGTCGTGCAGCGGTCGATCCTGGCCTCGAAGGAAGCCGAGATCGAGCGGCACAAGCTGGCTTATTTCGACCTGCTGGCCGAGGTTGGCGAGTATCACAATCAGTTCGCCAAAATTACCAAGGACCTGGAGGAGAACCAGGCCTACCTCCTGTCCCTGTTGGAGCAGAACCCGGAAGGGCGCCGCAACCTCGCGACCATTCAGAGCCGGCTCAAGAGCTCGCAGACCGAGCACGCCCGGGTCGTCCTGGCACGCGAGGGACTGCGCCAGAAGATGGCGCAGTTCGAGAGCGACCTTCGGGAAATCGCCCAGCGCAACATCTCGCTCCAGTCCCAAGTCGCGAAGATGCAGGCCCTGGTCAAGAGTTCGACCGCCGAGCGCGATCAGGTCGCGGCGGCGCGCGAGCGGCTCGTGCGGCGACTGGCCAAGGTCGAGCGCGAACTCGGCGAAGCCACCGCGGCCAGGCAGGACCTGGAACAGCAGGTCGCCGGGCTGCGCGAGCAACTCAGCACGTCGGAGAGCGAGCGCGAGAGGCTGGTCGCCGGCCAGAGCCGGCTCAACGCCAGGATCGCCAGCCTCGACACCAAGCTTTCAGAGGCGTCCGACCGGCAGAGCACGCTCAAGAACCGGATCGCCGGGCTCAGCGCCTCGCTCGCCCAGGCGGTCGATCGCAACGTGCGGATGGAGCGCCAGCGCGACTACCTCGAGCGGCGCGTCGGCGGCCTGGAGCAGCGCCTGGTCGACCTGCGCGACGCCGGCCAGAGCGTGATCGAACGCCTGAGCGAGCGCACGAGGCTGAGCATCGACATCATCGAGAAGACGATCAAGATGACCGGCTTGGAGGCGAATACCCTGCTCGCCGGCGCGCTCGACCGCGGCCTGGGCCAGGGCGGCCCCTTCGTCCCGGCCGCCGACGAGGCGGCCGAGTTCGGGCCGAGCCTGCAGCTCGAGGCATCGGTGACCATGCTCGACCACCAGCTCGACCGTTGGGGCGCGCTCCAGGACGTGGTGCGCAGTCTGCCGCTGTCCGCACCGCTCGACCAGTACCGGATCAGCAGCCGATTCGGCAAGCGCCGGGACCCGGTGAACGGCCGCAAGGCCAAGCATCTGGGGGTCGATTTCGCCTCGTGGCTGCGCGCGCCCATCTACGCCACGGCGCCCGGCAAGGTGGTCTTCGCCGGCTGGCGCGGCCGCTATGGGCGCACGGTCGAGATCGACCACGGCTACGGCATCCGCACCCGCTACGGGCACATGCGCAAGATCCTGGTCAAGGTCGGCCAGGAGGTCGGAAATCGCGAGAAAATCGGGCTGGTCGGCAACTCGGGACGCAGCACGGGGCCCCACGTCCACTATGAAGTGCGCTATAAGGGCAGGGCCCAAAACCCCATGAAGTTCCTCAAGGCAGGCAAGCATGTTTTCAAAGGGTAGCAGAACCCCTTCGGGCGCCGGACCCGGTGGCTTCGGCGCCGCGGACGTGGCGCGCCGCGCCACGCCTTCGATCATCAGCGGCGACCTGAAAATCGTCGGCGATCTCAAGAGCAGCGGTGACCTTCAGATCGACGGCACGGTCGAGGGCGACATCGCCAGCCGGCAACTGACGGTCGGGGAGGGGGCCATGGTTCAGGGCGCCATCGTCGCGGAGTCCGTTCGCATCTATGGCACGGTGTGCGGCGAGATCGAGGCGGATTCCGTGCTGCTGGCCAAGACGGCCCGGATCGAGGGCAACATCGCCCATCGAGACATCTCGATGGAGGCGGGGGCCTCGGTGAACGGACGGCTTAGCCGGCTCGAGAAACCCGTCGCCCGCGCCGGCAAACCGGCGGCCGGCGCGCCGGCAGCGTCCGCGCCGAGGGCCCAACCGGGCGCGGGCGAGACCGGCTCCGGCTCGGGGGCGCGGACCATCGGTCCCTACGGCGTCTGATCGCTTAACTTCGGTCGTCGCCGCCTCAGGCGCACCCTCGCGCCTCGGCCAAGACCGTCGCGTAGGTCTCCGCATCGACGTTCGCGCCGGACAGCGTGAGCGCCACCGTCTTGCCGCGCGCGTCGAAGCGGCCGGCCAGGACCGCGGCCAGCGCGACCGCCCCGCCCGGCTCCACGACCAGCTTCAGGGTCCGGAAGGCGTAGGCCATCGCCGCCGCGACCTCGGCGTCGCTTACCGCGAATCCGCCCGCAAGCAGGCGGCTGTTGATCTCGAAAGTGAGCGCGCCGGGCTCGGGCGCGAGCAGGGCGTCGCAGAACGACCGTGCCCCCGGCTCGTTGGCGACCCGCTCGCCCAGCTCGAGCGAGCGGCGGGTGTCGTCGAAACCTGCGGGCTCCACCGTGTAGACCTTGGTGTCCGGGCTCAGCTCGGCGAGCGCCAACGCGCAGCCGGCGACCAGTCCGCCGCCGCCGCAAGACACCAGCAGCGCGTCGAGCCGCGCGCCCAGGTCCGCGGCCTGGCGCGCGATCTCCAGCCCGCAGCTGCCCTGACCGGCGATGACGCCCGGGTCATCGTAGGGGCGCACGATGGTTGCGCCCGTGTACGCGGCGATCTCTTCGGCCCGGACCTCGCGCGATTCCTCCGAGCGCTCGTAGAGCACCACCTTCGCCCCGTATGAGCGAGTGTTCTCCACCTTGATGTTCGGGGCGTCGGTCGGCATGACGATGGTCGCCGGCAGGCCCAGCAGCGCCGCCGCCGCGGCCACGCCTTGGGCGTGGTTGCCCGAGGAGTAGGCGACGACCCCGGCCGCCCGCCTGGCCTCCGGGATCAGGCTGATCCGATTGTAGGCGCCGCGGAACTTGAACGAGCCGGTGCGCTGCAGGATCTCGGCCTTGAGCAGGACCCGCCCGCCCAGGCGCTCGTTCAGCGCCGGCGATTCAAGCAGCGGCGTGACCACGGCCTTGCCGGCCAGGCGCTCGGCCGCCGCCGCCACGCCGGCGAAGGTGGGCAGCGGCGCGGGGGCGCCCTCAGGCGTCGATGCGGGAGAGGAAGTCATCGATCGCGCGCTCCGATTCCGGTTCGCTCAGCGACGGCGCGTGGCCGACCCCAGGCAGGGTGACATGCACGAGGTCCGGCTTCGCCGCGACCATGCGCTCGAGGGTCTCCGCGCTCAAGAGGTCCGAGGCGCCGCCGCGGATGACCAGCACCGGCACCCGACGCAGCGCGCGGAACAGTGGCCACAGGTCCCGTTGCTCGCGCCCCTCGAGGATCGGCTTGACCAACGCCACGTCGTAGTCGAAATGCAGCAGGCCGTCGTCCCCCTCGCGGTAGGTCGCTTCGGTGAAGCGGCGCCACTCCGTCTCGGTCGAGAAGGACAGCCTCGGAAAGGTGGCTTTCATCGCCGCGACCGCGGTGTCCCAGTCGGGCTGCGGCCGGTCCCGTGCGACGCATTCGAGGATCCGCTTGGTGCCCGAGGGATTGAGGTCGGGCCCGACGTCGTCCAGGATGACCCCGGCCAGGGCCATGGGCGCCAGCACGGCCAGCGCCATGGCGAGCACACCGCCGAAAGACACGCCGCAGACCACGACGTGGTGCAGGTTGGTCGCGGCCAACAGGTGCCGGACGTCGTCCAGGCTGACCCGGGCGCCGTAGTTGCGCCAGTCCGGGTCGTAGGCGGAGCGGCCCCGGCCGCGGTAGTCGAGGCAGACCACCCGGCGGTGCTTGGCCAGGCGCTCGGCCATGACGTGGAAGTCCTTGGAATTGCGCGTCAATCCGCTCAGGCAGACGACCGGCGTCGCGCGCGCCAGCGGGTCGCCGTAGTCGCGGAAATAGAGGCGCAGGCCGTCCCCGGCCGCGAAGGTCCGCTCGCGGTACGCGCACGCCGGCTCGGCCATGGCGTCACAGGCCGAGAAGCCCCGGCAGCTCGGCCAGCGTCGTGATGACCGCGGCGGGCTCGCCCGGCAGGCGCTCCGGCTGCTGGCCGAAGCGGTTCATCCACGCCACGTTGAAGCCGAAATGCGCGGCCCCGGCCGCGTCCCAGGCGTTGGTCGAGACGAAGCAGATCCGCCGCGCCTCGATGCCCAGGCGGTCGACCGCGAGCCGGTAGACGCGCCGGTCGGGCTTGTAGACGCCGACGTCCTCGACCGAGAGCGTGAAGTCGAGCAGGGTCTCCAGCCCCGCCGAATCGATGGCCGCGTTCAACATCTTCGGCGCGCCGTTGGACAGGATGGCGGTCTTCCGGCCCCCTTCGCGCAGCCGGCCCAGCGCGTCGCCGACGTCGGGATAGGCCTCCAGGCTCAGATACAGGTTCATCAGGTGCCCGTGCAGGGCCGGGTCCTCGACGCCGTTGGCGGCCAGAGCGAAGTCGAGGCCGTCGCCCGTGACCTGCCAGAAATCGACGTGCTCGCCCATCAGGCTGCGCAGCCACGTGTATTCCAGCTGCTTCTGCCGCCACAGGGCCGAGACGGCGGCCGCTTTCTCGCCGAGCGCGCTGCCGCCGCGGCGCACGGCCGAATGCACGTCGAATAAGGTCCCGTAGGCGTCGAAGACGCACGCCCCGATGTCGGCGAAGGCAGGGTGTGTCATGGACCGCTCCCGAAACTGGTGACTGCGGTGGAGCGCGGCTCGCGCGCGGCTACGCTAGGCAACCGCGCCGCGCCGTCAAAGGCAACAGGAAAGATCGGCCGGCGGCGCGGCCCCCGTCCACGACGTGAGCGGGCTCAGCCGCGGCACCAGGACCGGCCCGTCCGCGTGGACGCCCAACCGCTGCCGGTAGACGACCAGGCCTTCGAGGATCCGCTGCACGTAGTTTCGCGTCTCGTCCAGGGGGATGCTTTCGATCCAGTCGACCGGATCGACGTCGGGATCGCGGGGGTCGCCCAAGGCGTCGATCCAACGGCTGGCGCGTGCCGGGCCGGCGTTGTAGGCGGCCAGCGCCAGGAGGTACGAGCCGTCGTAGCGTTCCAGCAGGTCCGAAAGGTAGGTGCGCCCGAGCAGGAGGTTGTACTCCGGGTCGCTGAGCAGATTCCTGCGGTTGTATCGGACCTTGATCCGGCGCGCGACCTGCTTGGCGGTGCGCGGCAGGATCTGCATCAGGCCGCGCGCCCCGGCGCGGCTGACCGCCGCCGGGTAGAAGCCGCTTTCCTGGCGAATCAGCGCCAGCACCAGGGCGGGCTCCGGCGTGCGGCCTTCGGGCAGCGGGAGCCCGGGAAACAGGTGGCGCGGCAGGAGGACGCCCTCGCTGCGCGCGGCCTTGGCGACCCGCAGCGCCAGATCCGGGCGTCGCTGCTCCGCGGCCAGCCCGGCCACGAGGGTGTAATCCTCGGCGGTCTCGGCCAGGATCTGGAGGCGGACCAGAAAACGCTCCTGCAGCCTGGTCTGGCCGAGCTCGCCGAGCATGCGCACGATGCGGACCAGCTCGCGGTCGCCGAAGGCGGCTCTTGCGTCGTGGTCCGGCGCGTCGGCCACCGAGAGGTCGACCCTTGGCGCCCGGCCGAGGCGCCGGCTGGCGAGCTGGCCGTAGAAGCTTGTGTCGTGCTCGGCGGCCGCGGCGTACCACTGCCGGGCCGTGGCGTGCCAGTGGCCGGCCGGGTCGCGCGCGTCCATGCGACTGGCCGCTTCGCCGGCCCAGAACGCGCTGCGCGCCAGGCTGATCGGCAAGGAGACGCCGCGGTGCAGGCGCTTGAAGTGCTCGTAGGCGGCCTTCGGTTGATCGAGGAAGCGAAGCGCGATCCAGCCGGCCAACCACTCCGCCTCGGCAAAGCCCAGGCCCGCCGCCATGCCGTGCCCGCCGGCGATCCGGTAGGCGCGCGAGATGTCGCCGTTCATGAGCGCCTGGCGCGCCGCCCAGTGGCGCAGCGGCCACCAGCGCTCCGGCCGAGGCGCCGCCGGATCGGGCGGATCGAGCAGCTCGATCACGCCCTCGTACATGCCGCGCCGCTGGCGCCAGCGGGCGCGCTCGTAGATGAGGCCGGGGTCGGCGCGCAGCTCGGCCGGGACGCGCCGGATGGCCGAGTCGACGCCGGGTCCCGCGCGGGCGAGCAGCAGCCGCGCCTCGGCCAGCGCCGGATAGCCGCCGCCCAGACGCCGCGCCTGGCGCATGGCCGGGCGGCTCGCGCGGTCCCACAGGAGCCGGTCCAGCCGGGCGATGTCGTCCTCGCGGCGCAGCAGATGGCCGTAACGCTTGCGGAACGCGCGTTCCTCGCGGCCGGAGAAGTCGCGGTCGATCCAGGCCGTGCGCAGCAGATTCGCCGCGCGCTCCCGCTCGCCGGCGCGCATCAGGGCCTCGGCGTAGCGCACGGCGCTCCCGGCGGTGAGCGGCGGGTGGCCCCGGAACCAGGCGATCACCTGATCGTCGGGCCAGTCGTCCGGGATAGTGCGCGCGGCGCGCAGCTGCAGCGCCGCCTGACCGGGCCACTCCGGGTTCCGGGTCAGGAATCGCGCGGCCTCCGCGAAATCGCCCGGGCGCGCGGGCTCGATCAGGTCGAGCCACACGATGACCTTGGCGAGCAGCGGATCCTGCGCGCGCGCCGCGAGGGCCCGGGCCTGCTGGAATCGCTTGGCCTCGACCTCGCGGAAGGCGCTCGCGAAGACCTTGCGGTCGTGCGGCGAGAGCATGGCGGAATCGCCCGAGGCCGAGGGCGCGCCCGCCTGCGCCGTAGCCGGACAGGCGACCAGCCAAGTCCACAAGGCAACGCTGCGCAGTCCCGCTCTCGTCATTACGACCGTCCCATTGCGACCGTCCTTAGCACGTGCGCCGGCGGCGCGAAACACCCTGCCGCGGGTGCGCGGCCGCGACGGCGTCCCGCCGAATGACCTGGAAGCGTCGGCCTTGCCGCCAATCGGCCCAGCCGTTATCGTCGGAATTCGCGAGCGAAGAGTTCGCCTTCTTTCCCGACCGAGTGGGGGGATGCCATGTCCGGCCCCATGTTTAAAGGCTCCGTCCCTGCGCTCATCACGCCCTTTGCGAACGGGCGCGTGGACGAGGCCGCCTTCCAGACCTTGGTGCAGTGGCAGATCGACCAGGGCAGCCACGCGGTCATGCCGTGCGGCACGACGGCCGAGTCGCCCACCCTGTCGCACGCGGAGCACATGCGGGTGACCGAGCTGTGCATCGAGGTGGCGAAGGGCAAGGTGCCGGTGATCGCCGGCACCGGCTCCAATTCGACCGAGGAGGCGATCAGCCTGACGCGGCACGCCAAGCAGGCCGGGGCCGACGCGGTCCTGATCGTGACTCCGTATTACAACAAGCCGACCCAGGAAGGCCTGTTTCAGCACTACAAGGCGATCCACGACGCCGTCGACATCCCGATCCTCATTTACAACATCCCGGGGCGCAGCGTCGTCGACATGAGCGTCGGGACCATGGCGCGTCTGGCCGAGCTGCCCAACGTCGTCGGGGTCAAGGACGCCACGGCGGACCTGACCCGGCCGGCCAGGACCCGGGCCGCGATCGGCCACGACTTCACGCAGCTTTCGGGCGAGGACGCGACCGTGGTGCCGTTTCTGGCCCAGGGCGGCCACGGCTGCATCTCGGTGACCGCCAACGTCGCGCCGCGCCAATGCGCCGACCTGCACGAGGCTTGGCAGCGCGGCGACCTGGCGACGGTGAGCCGGATCAACGACCGCCTCATGCCGCTGCACCAGGCGCTGTTCGTCGAGACCAGCCCGGGGCCGGTCAAGTACGCGGCCAGCGTGCTCGGCCTGTGCGAGAACCGCCTGCGCCTGCCGCTCGTGTGCGTGCGCCCGGAGACCGAGGCGAAGGTCCGCGAGGCCATGGCCCACGCCGGCCTGATCAACTGAGGGACCGGCCGCAGCGCATATGTCCGCTGGCGCGAAACGGCACGTCGCGCAGAACAGAAGGGCGCGCCACGACTACATCATCGAGGACACGCTGGAGGCCGGGCTCGTGCTGACCGGGACCGAGGTCAAGTCGCTGCGCGCCGGGCGCTGCTCGATCGCCGAGTCCTACGCCTACGAGCGTGACGGCGAGCTGTACCTGCTCAACGCCCATATCGCTCCCTACGAGCCGGCCAGCCGCTTCAACCACGAGCCGCGCCGGCCGCGCAAGCTGCTCGTGCGCCGCCGCGAGTTGAACCGCCTGATCGGCTCGGTCCGGCGCGGCGGGTACACGTTGTTGCCGCTGTCGATCTACTTCAACGAACGCGGGATCGCGAAGGCGCAACTGGGCCTGGCCCGCGGCAAGCGCAAGGCGGACCGGCGCGAGAGCGAGAAGAAGCGCGACTGGGAGCGCCAGAAGGCGCGGCTCATGCGCGAGCGCGGGTGAGCGCTCAGCCGAGCCGCCGCCTGAGGTCGACGAAAACGGCTTCGAACATCGCCACGCTCAGCCGCCCGGTATTGGTGTTGTAGCGCGAGCAGTGGTAGCTGTCGGCGAGCAGGAGGCCGCCGGGCAGGTCGTGCATCGCGCCGTGGGCGAAGGCGAAGCTGTTCTTCTTGATGCCGAGCGCCGCCAGAACCGCGCCGTGGGCGACGGCGCCCAGCGCCAGCACCGCGCGCAGCCCCGGCAGCGCCTCCAGCTCGGCCTTGAGGAAGGCGCCGCAGGTCCTGATCTCCTCGGTCGTCGGCTTGTTCCCGGGCGGCACGCAGCGCACGGCGTTGGTGATCCGGCAGGCCAGGAGCTCGAGGCCGTCGTCGGGCCGGCGGCCGTAAATGCCCCGCGCGAAGCCGAACCTGAGCAGGGTGGGGTAGAGGAGGTCGCCGGCGTAATCGCCGGTAAACGGCCGGCCCGTCCGGTTGGCGCCCTTGAGCCCCGGGGCCAGGCCGACGATCAGCAGGCGCGCGTCGCGGCCCCCGAAGGAGGCGACCGGCGCGTTGTGGAATTCCGGATGGCGCGTGCGGTTCTCGCCGCGGAAAGCGGCCAGGCGCGGACAGAGCGCGCAATCCGGCCGCGGCCCCGCGCCCGGCGCCGCAGCGGGCGCGACCGCGGGCGCCGTCGCGCGGCGCGCCATGGCGTACCTGGCCTCAGACCGGCTCGGGCTCGTAGAAGTCCTCGTCTTCGCCCGCGCCGTAGGAGGGCTCGACCGGCACGCGCATGCGCGCCCGCGGATGGTCGGGCGGCAGCTCGCGCTCGACCAGATCGCGGAGGTCCACCAGGTCGATGAACACGTCGGCCTGCCGGCGCAGCTCGTCGGCGACCATGGCCGGCTGCGAGCGTACGGTGGACACGACCGTGACGCGCACGCCCTTGCGCTGCACCGCCTCGACGAGGCGGCGAAAGTCACCGTCGCCGGAGAACAGGACGATATGGTCGAGGTGCTGGGCCATCTCCATCACGTCGATGGCCAGCTCGATGTCCATGTTGCCCTTGATCTTGCGCCGCCCGGTCGCGTCCGTGAACTCCTTGGTCGGCTTGGTGACCATGGTGTAGCCGTTGTAGTCCAGCCAGTCCACGAGCGGCCGAATGGGCGAGTATTCCTGATCCTCGACCAGGGCCGTGTAATAGAAGGCGCGGATCAAGGTGCACTGCTTGGCGAACAGGTCCTGGAGGCGCTTGTAATCGATGTCGAATCCGAGGGCTCGTGCGGTGGCGTAGAGGTTGGCGCCGTCAATGAACAGGCCGACGCGTTCCTGAGGATAGAAATTCATTCCGGCCTCTGTGCGAAACAATATTCAAGACGATTCTGTCTGATTGGCGCGCAAGCCGTTGCAAGCGGCCAGCGGAACGAATCCGGCATCTATCGGCCGGATCTTTGTATCATTATTTAAGTTTATCGCTCATGCCCGCAAGGGCTTCGATGCGGAGGGAACGAAAACGTGATCTTCATCGGACTGGGCGCCAACCTGCCGAGCCCGCGGTATGGCGACCCGGTGAACACCTGCGCGGCGGCGCTCGTGGCCCTCCAGGAGGCCGGTGTCGCGGTGGCGCGGCGTTCGCGCTGGTACCGCAGCGCCCCGGTGCCCCGCTCGGACCAGCCCTGGTTCGTCAACGGCGTGGCGCAAGTGGAGACCGGACTGGGGCCGGGCGAACTGCTCGCCGTGCTGCACGGCGTCGAGCGTGCCTTCGGACGCGTCCGGCGGCTGCGCAACGAGGCCCGCATGATCGATCTCGACTTGCTCGCCTACGGCTTGCAGGTGAGCACGCCGGGGCAGACCCCGGTGCTGCCCCATCCGCGGCTCGCCGAGCGCGCGTTCGTGGTCCTGCCCCTGGCCGAGCTGGCGCCGCAGTGGCGCCACCCGCTGAGCGGCCTGAGCGCGGCGGAACTGGCCCTGCGCCTGCCGCCCGATCAGGCCGCCGAGCCGATCGAGTAGGCCGCCCCGGGCGGCAAAGCGCCTTGCCTTCCCCGGCCGCGGTTCATATATTGCAAACGAGTTGGGCGTAGAAGACGCTAAACGTATAATTAAATCAGGAGCTTTGACATAGATGGCGCGGGTAACGGTTGAAGATTGCGTCCTTAAGGTTCCCAACCGCTTCGAACTTGTCATGCTGGCGGCGCAGCGTGCGCGGGAAATCACCGCCGGGTCACTGCTGACCATCGAGCGCGACGACGACAAGAACCCGGTCGTGGCGCTGCGCGAGATCGCCGAGCAGACCGTCGACCTGGACAACCTGCACAACGCCCTGGTCCAGGGGCTCCAGAAGCACGTCGAGATCGACGAGCTCGAGGAGGAGCCGGTGGAATTCGACCTGTCCGGTTTGGCGATCGGTGCCGATGCCGCGGAGGTCGGCGACGACGGCCTGATGACCGAGGCCCTCGCCATCGACGAGTTGGACGAGGCCGGGGAACTGGCCGAGGACGACCTCACCGTCGAGCCCGAGGAGGAGGGCCGCGAAGACGAGGAGGCCTGACGCCGGCGCCGCCCGCGTCCTCGCCGGCCGCCGTCCCGGCGCGGCACGGCGCGGCCGCACGCGGAGGTCGTTTGGCAAGGAGGGCGACGGCGGCCCGGAGCTGCCGCGCGAGCGGGGCATGATGCGGCAGTTCGAGTTGGTCGAACGGATCAAGTCCTACGATCCGGGGGCGGACGAGGACGCCCTGAACCGCGCCTACGTCTACGCCATGAAGAGGCACGGTTCGCAGACCCGCGAATCCGGCGACCCGTTCTTTTCCCATCCGATCGAAGTCGCCGGCATCCTCAGCGAGCTGAAGCTCGACCACAGCTCAATCATCACCGCGTTGCTGCACGACCTGGTCGAGGACACCGACACCTCGCTCGTGGACATCGAGCGCCTGTTCGGCAGCGATATCGCCCGACTGGTCGACGGCGTGACCAAGCTCTCGCGCCTCGAGCTCCAGTCCGAGCAGAGCCGGGACGCGGAGAACTTCCGCAAGCTGGTCCTGGCGATGTCCGAGGACATTCGGGTGCTGCTGGTCAAGCTCGCCGACCGTCTGCACAACATGCGCACCCTGCGTTACGTCGCCGCGCCCGAGAAGCGCCGGCGCATCGCGCGCGAGACCATGGACATCTACGCGCCGCTGGCCGAGCGGCTGGGCATGCAGCGTTTCAAGGACGAGCTGCTCGACCTGGCGTTCGCCGAGCTCAACCCGGACGGGCGGGAGTCGATTCTGGCGCGGCTCGAATTCCTCAAGTCGCGCGGCGACGAGTTGCCGCAGGTGATCGTCGATCAACTGCAGCGAGGGTTGAGCGAGGCGGGGATCGAGGCCTGCGTGTCGGGCCGGATGAAGACCCCGTATTCGATCTGGACCAAGATGCAGCACCAGAACATCGCCTTCGAGCAGCTCTCGGACATCATGGCCTTCCGCGTAGTGGTCGGTACGGTGGGCGAGTGCTATCAGGCCCTGGGGGCACTGCACGGCCGCTATTCCGTGGTCCCGGGGCGCTTCAAGGACTACATCTCGACGCCGAAGCCGAACGGCTATCGTTCCCTGCATACGGGCCTCATCGGGCCGGAGCGTCAGCGCATCGAGGTGCAGATCCGCACCCGCGAGATGCACGACGTGGCCGAGTTCGGCGTCGCCGCCCACTGGAAGTACAAGCAGGGTGACATGAAGGTCGACGGGCGCCAGTACCGGTGGCTGCGCGAGTTGTTGGACATCCTGGAACACGCCTCCAACCCCGAGGAGTTTCTGGAGCACACGAAGCTCGAGATGTTCCAGGACCAGGTCTTCTGCTTCACCCCCAAGGGCGACCTGATCGCGCTGCCGCGCGGGGCGACGCCGGTCGACTTCGCCTATGCGGTGCACTCGGAGGTCGGCGACACCTGCGTCGGGGCCAAGGTGAACGGGCGGATCGTGCCGCTCCGCTCCCAGCTGACGAACGGCGACCAGGTCGAAATCCTGACGTCGAAGGCTCAGACGCCGTCGCCGGACTGGGAGAAGTTCGTCGTCACCGGCAAGGCCAAGGCGCGCATCCGGCGCTTCATTCACATGAGGGAGCGCGAGCAGTACTGCGAGCTGGGCCGCCAGATCATGCGGAAGATCTTCCGCGAGGAGGGCTACGAGTTCACGGACAAGGCGCTCGCCGGGGTGCTCAAAAGGTTCAAGGCCCAGAGCGTGGACGACCTTTGCACCGCCGTCGGCAAGGGCAGCCACACCGCGCGCGAGGTCCTGGTCGCCGTGTTCCCGGGCGTCAAGGACGCCACCAAGCCGAAGCGCATGTGGCCCTTCGGCCGCGCGCGGGCGCGCGAGGACAAGGCCAAGTCCTCCGCGGTGCCGATCAAGGGCCTGATTCCCGGCATGGCGGTCCACTACGCGCACTGCTGTCACCCCTTGCCGGGCGAGCGCATCGTCGGCATCGTGACCACCGGCAAGGGGGTCACCGTGCACACCATCGACTGCGAGACGCTGGAAACCTTCCAGGACACGCCCGAGCGCTGGATCGACCTGGCCTGGGACGTGGACGAGGGTACCGACGCGCACACCGGCCGGCTGCACGTCGTGGTGGCGAACGAGCCGGGCAGCCTGGGCAGCCTGTCGACCATCATCGGCAAGAACCACGGCAACATCAGCAACCTGAAGATCACCAACCGCTCGGTCGACTTCTTCGAGATGCTGGTCGACGTCGAGGTGCACGACGTCAAGCACCTGACGAACATCGTCGCCGCGTTGCGCGCGACCCCGGTCATCACCTCGGTCGAACGGGCGCGCCGGTGATGGCGGCCCGACGCCACGACCGCGGGCGCGCGCCGCACCGCCGCGAACCGGCTGCCCGCGGCCCGCGCGTGCGCGTCTGAGGCCGGGCGCACCGCCATGTTCTCACGCCGCAAGCCGGTGCCCCTGTCCCGCCGGGTGCTCGATTTCCTTTGGCCGCGCCGGGGCTGGCGCCGGGCCTCGGTCTATATCGCGCACCGGGTGAGCCGCCTGCCCGGCACGCCGTACGGGATCGCCGCCGGTTTCGCCTGCGGGGCGGCGATCTCGTTCACCCCCTTCATCGGGTTCCACTTCGCCGGGGCCGCGCTGCTCGCACTTCTGGTTCGCGGAAATCTGGTCGCCTCGGCGATCGGCACCGTTGTGGGCAACCCCTGGACCTTTCCGGTCATCTGGGCCTGGATCTACACCTTGGGGCAATGGCTGCTCGGCGGGGAGGCGATCTCCGATCTTCCAGAGACGCTGAGTTTGCACTACATTTTCGAACGTCCGTTGGAGGTCCTTTGGCCCATGACGGTCGGGGGGATTCCGACCGCCATCGTCGCGTGGTTCGCGTTCTTCTGGCCAGTTCGCGGTGCAGTGGCGGAATATCAGCTTGTGCGCCGCCGGCGCGTGCGCAGGAAGGCCAAGGCCGAGCGCCAGCGGGCCCGGGCGGCGGCCCTGGCAGAACGAGAGCCGGAGGGATTGTGACGATGCAGCACCTGCGCCTTGGCGTGAATATCGACCACGTGGCGACGATCCGCAACGCGCGCGGCGGCGGGCACCCCGACCCGGTGCGCGCCGCGCGACTGGCCGCGGCCGCCGGCGCCGACGGCATCACCGCGCATCTACGCGAGGACCGGCGCCACATCTCCGACGACGACATCAGGCGCCTGTCCGAAGGCGTCGACCTGCCGCTCAACCTGGAAATGGCGGCCACCGAGGAGATGCTGCGCATCGCCTTGCGCCATCGGCCGCACGCGGCCTGCATCGTGCCGGAGAAGCGCCGGGAGCTGACCACCGAGGGCGGTCTCGACGCGGCCGGCGGGAGGGAGGTCCTGCAGCCCTACTGCGACAGGCTGGCGGCGGCGGGCATCCGGGTCAGCCTGTTCGTCGACCCGGAGCCGCATCAGCTCGAGGCGGCCCGCGCGCTGGGCGCGCCGGTCGTCGAGCTGCACACCGGCGCGTACTGCGAGGCGTTCTTCGATGAGCGCGCGGGGCCGCGCGCCAAGGCCGAGCTGAGGCGCATCGTCGAGGCGGCGGATCTGGCCGGACGGCTCGGCCTCGAATGCCACGCCGGCCACGGCCTCACCTTCGACACCGTGCCGCACGTGGCGGCGATCCCCAACGTCGTGGAGCTGAACATCGGCCACTTCCTGGTCGGCGAGGCGATCTTCTGCGGGCTGGACAGCGCCATCAAGCGCATGCGCGATATCATGGACCAAGCGCGCGCCGAAGCCGGCGGAGCGCGGAGCGCATGACCCTCCGAGGCGTCCCGGCGCGATGATCCTCGGCATCGGCAACGACCTGATCGACATTCGCCGCATCGAGAAGACCCTCGATCGCTTCGGCGAGCGCTTCGTCGAGCGGGTGTTCACCGAGGTCGAGCGCAAGAAGTCCGACCGGCGCGCCGCCCGGGCCGCCAGCTATGCCAAGCGCTTCGCCGCCAAGGAGGCGTGCGCCAAGGCGCTCGGCACCGGTGTGCCGCGGCGCGGAGTCCATTGGCGCGACCTGGGCGTGGTCAACCTGTCCGGCGGCAAGCCGACCATGCGGCTGACCCGGGGCGCCGCCCGCCGGCTGGAGGAGATCACGCCGGACGGGATGGCCGCGCAGATTGACGTGACGCTGACCGACGACTATCCCCTGGCACAGGCGATGGTGATCATCTCCGCGGTCCCGAAAGCCCCGGCATGAACTTGACCGCCGGTCCAGGGACGAGGGGGCGAATGGCGCCGCGGTGACGTTTCCCCCCACCGGCCGTCGCGCCGGTCGTTTCTCGTTTCGAAACTTCGTTATGGCAGTTAGTTAGATGGACACTTTAATGTCAAAAAAGAAATCAGGCGTCGTGGGCGAGACCGTGCGGACGGTGATCTACGCGGTCCTGATCGCCTTGGTGATCCGGGTCTTCGCGTACGAGCCGTTCAACATCCCCTCGGGCTCGATGATCCCGACGCTGCTGGTCGGCGATTATCTCTTCGTTTCCAAGTTCTCGTACGGATACAGCCGCTACTCGTTGCCCTGGGGCCTGCCCTTGATCGACGGGCGCATCCTGGCGAGCCAGCCCGAGCGCGGCGACGTCGTCGTGTTCAAGCTGCCGAGCGACAACAAGACCGACTACATCAAGCGGATCGTCGGCCTGCCCGGCGACGCGATCCAGGTCAAAGGCGGCATCCTGTACATCAACGGCAAGCCGGTCGAGCGCGAAAAGGTGGGCGAGGTCAAGGTCGCGGGCTACGCCGGCAATCCCGTCAAGGTCACGGAGTACGTCGAGACCCTGCCCAACGGCCGCAGGCACCGCATCTGGGAGCGCAGCGACGCCGACGTGCTGGACAACACGCCGGTCTACAAGGTGCCGCCGGGGCACTACTTCGCGATGGGCGACAACCGGGACAGCAGCCAGGACAGCCGGGTGCTGTCGCAGGTCGGCTACCTGCCCTTCGAGAACCTGATCGGCCGGGCCGAATTCCTGTTCTTCTCGCACAACGACAGCGCCGCGCTGTGGCAGGTCTGGCGATGGCCGGGCGCGATCCGCTTCGGCCGCATCGGTCATGGCATCGAATAGGGCGCGGCAGCGCGCGCGTCCCGCCCCGGGCCATGCGGCCGCGGACTGGGACGCGCTGGGCGCGCGCCTGGGTCATCGCTTCGCGCGGCCGGAGCTTCTGGTCCAGGCCTTGACGCACCCGAGCGCCGCGAGCCGGGGCGGCGCGGGCGAGGAGAGCTACGAGCGCCTCGAATTCCTCGGCGACCGCGTGCTGGGCCTGATCGTCGCCGACCTGCTGCTGCGCCGCTTTCCGCACGAGAGCGAGGGGGCGCTGGCGCTTCGCCTGGCCGAGCTGGTCCGGCGCGAGACCCTGGCCGAGGTTGCCCGCGACCTCGGGCTGGACGGGTATCTGCGCCTGGCCAAGGGCGAGGAGGCCGCCGGCGAGCGGCGCAACCCGGCCCTGTTGGCCAACGCTTGCGAGGCGGTGATCGCCGGGCTCTACCTGGACGCGGGCCTGGACGCGGCGCGGGCCCTGGTCGAGCCGCGCTGGACGCCGCTGCTCGAGGCGGCGCAGCGGCCGCCGCAGGACCCCAAGACCGCCCTGCAGGAGTGGGCACAGGGCAACGGCCTGCCCCTGCCCGAGTACCGCGTGGTGGCCCGCGCCGGCCCGGCGCACGAGCCTTACTTCACCGTGGAGGTGCGGGTCGTGGCGCAGGCGCCCGAGCGCGGCGAGGGCCGCTCAAAGCGCCTGGCCGAGCAGGCCGCGGCACAGCGCCTGCTCGCGCGCCTGCGCTCCCCGGCCTGAAGCCGAGGCGCCGTGGCGAGCGAAAGCGCGCAGCCAACCACCCGCTGCGGCTTCGTCGCCCTCATCGGGGCGCCCAACGCCGGCAAGTCGACGCTGCTCAACGGGCTGGTCGGCGCCAAGGTCTCGATCGTCACCCACAAGGTCCAGACGACCCGCTGCCGCATCCGCGGCATCGCCGTCGAAGGGGCGGGCCAGATCGTCTTCGTCGATACGCCGGGCATCTTCACCCCGAAGCGGCGCCTGGAGCGGGCCATGGTCGCCGCCGCCTGGGCCGGGGTCGAGGACGCCGACGAGGTCGTGCTGCTCTACGACGCCGCGCGCCGGGAGATCGACCGGGACACCCGGCTCATCGTCGACGGCCTGAAGGCGCGCAACCGCCGGGCGATCCTGACCCTCAACAAGATCGACGTGATCAGGCGGGACAAGCTGCTCGCGCTCGCCGCGCGCTTCGAGGCCGAGGGTGTGTTCTCGCGCATCTTCATGATCTCGGCGCTCACCGGGGACGGCGTGGACGACCTGCGCCGCCACCTGGCCGAGCGCATGCCGGAAGGGCCCTGGCTCTACCCGGAGGACCAGGTCTCCGACCTGCCGCTGCGCCTGCTCGCCGCCGAGGTCGCGCGCGAGAAGCTGTTCCTGCGCCTGCACCAGGAGCTGCCGTATTCGCTGACCGTGGAGACCGAGGACTGGCAGGATTTCCAGGACGGCAGCGTGCGCATCGAGCAGACCGTCTTCGTCGCGCGCGAGTCGCACAAGGCCATCTGCCTGGGCAAGGGCGGCCGGACGATCAAGGCGGTCCGGGAGGCGGCGCAGAAGGATCTCGCGGCGCTGCTCGAGCGCCGGGTGCACCTGTTCCTGCGCGTCAAGGTGCGCGAGAAGTGGCTCGAGGAGCCGGCGCGCTACCGGGCCTGGGGTCTGGAGTTCGAGGTGTGAGGACGCGAGCCTGCTGCACCGACCTCCCCGGTTCTGCTAGACCATAACCGCCATGCACTGGAACGACGAGGGAATCGTCCTGTCCGCCCGGCCGCACGGGGAGAGCGCGGTTGTGGTCCATCTGCTCACCC
This sequence comes from Kiloniellaceae bacterium, assembly GCA_046758005.1. Taxonomy (GTDB): domain Bacteria; phylum Pseudomonadota; class Alphaproteobacteria; order Kiloniellales; family J153; genus JBHHZJ01. Next base: position 7,901 of record JBHHZJ010000007.1, on the reverse strand, counting down.
GCGGCCAGGGCCGGCACGCCGGGCTGGTGCGCGGCGGGCAGGGGCGGCGCGCGCGCGGCATCTACCAGCCGGGCAACCTGGTCGCCGCCACCTGGAGCGGCCGGCTGGCCGAGCACCTGGGCACCTTTAGCTGCGAGCTGCTGGAGAGCTACGCCGCGCGCGTGCTCGACGACCCGGAGCGCCTGGCCGCGCTCAGCGCCGCGGCCGCGGTTTCCGAGGCCGCCCTGCCCGAGCGCGAGCCGCACGGCGCCTGCTTCGAGGGTTTCCGGGCGCTGCTCGAGGCCCTGTCGGGCGAGCATTGGGCCGAGGTCTACGTGCGCTGGGAGCTTTCCCTGCTGGCCGAGCTTGGGTTTGGCCTGGACCTGGCGGCCTGCGCGGCCGGCGGCGACAACGACCAGCTGGCCTACGTCAGCCCGCGCTCGGGCCGGGCGGTCTCGCTCGCCGCGGGCGAGCCGTACCGCGACAAGCTCCTGCCCCTGCCGGGCTTCCTGGCCGGGCGCGGCGGCGGCGGCCCGGAGGAGGTGGGCCAAGGACTGGCGCTGACCGGGTTCTTCCTTGAGCGCCACGTCTTCGCCCCGCACCATAAGTCCCTGCCCGCCGCGCGCCGGCGCCTGGCCGAGCGGTTTCCGCCGCTCTGGAAATGATCGTTTCACAAGTCAGTTGGCCTCATGTAAAAGATCAGCTCTCTGGAATAACAGACTGATTTCACGATGTCTCAACAGGACAAAGGCCGCCACGTGGTCGTGATCGGCGCCGGCATCATCGGGGTGTGCAGCGCGCTGTCGCTCCTGCGCGAGGGGCACCGGGTGACGCTGGTCGAGCGGGACGCGCCGGGGGAGGGCGCTTCCTTCGGCAACGGCGCGGTGATCGGCGAGGAGTCGGTCGTCCCCGTGGCCACGCCCGGCATCCTGTGGAAGGTGCCGGGCATGCTGCTCGACCCGCTCGGCCCGCTCGCGGTGCGCTGGTCCTACCTGCCGAGGATCGCGCCGTGGCTCGCGCGCTTCGTCGCCGCGAGCCGGCCGCGCCGGGTCGAGGAGATCTCGATCGCGCTCGCCGCCCTGCTCGACGGCACGTTCGACGCCTTCGCCACGCTGCTCGACATGGCCGGCGCGCCCGAGATGCTCCGGCGCACCGGCTGGATGTGCGTCTACGAGACCGACAGGGGCCTCGAGCGGTACCAGCCGATGCTGGAGATCCAGCGCCGCCGCGGCGTGCGCTTCGAAGTCCTGGACGCGAAGGAACTGAGGGCGCGCGAGCCGTCCCTGGGGGCCATTTTCACGCGCGCGGTCTACTACCCGGGCGTGGGCTACACGATCAACAGCCTGCGCCTCGTGCAGGTCCTGGCCGAGACCTTTCGGAAGAACGGCGGCACGATGAAATGCGCCGAGGCGCGCGGCTTCGACATCGGGCCGGACGGTCCGCGCGCGGTCGTGACCGACGAAGGCGCGGTGCCGTGCGACGCGGTTGTCGTGGCCGCGGGCGCCTGGTCGAGGCGGTTGGCCGCGCAGCTTGGGAGCCGGCCGCCGCTCGACACCGAGCGCGGCTACCACGTGCAGTTCCCCGATCCCGGAGTCATGCCGCGCCTGCCCGTCTACTCGACCGAGCGCGGCATCGTCGCCACCCCGCTCGATCTCGGCCTGCGGGTCGCCGGCACGGTCGAGCTGGGCGGCCTCGAGGCCCCGCCGAACTGGGACCGGGCCGAGGTGTTGCTCGCGCAGGCCAAGCGCTGGTTCCCGGGCGTACGCACCGAGGGCGCTTCGCGCTGGATGGGCTTCCGGCCCTCGATGCCCGATTCGCTGCCCGTGATCGGCCGATCGCCGCGCTTTTCCAACGTCGTGTTCGCCTTCGGCCACGGCCACTGCGGCATGATGATGGGCCCGCGCACGGGGCAGATCGTGGCCGCCCTGCTGGCCGATCGGGACCCCGGAATCGATATGACCCCCTACCGGGTCGATCGCTTTTAAGGAAGTTTCAATGTTTGGTGGCTCAACCTCGACGAATCTAATACTCCTGACGATCTCCCGAGGAGGCCATGGGACAGTCTGCCATGCCTGAAGCGGCCGGCGAAGTTCGCGACGTGCGCCTGACGCGCGCCCTGGAGGAGCGCTACCTCAGCTACGCGCTGTCCACGATCATGTCGCGCTCGCTGCCCGACGTGCGCGACGGGCTCAAGCCGGTGCACCGGCGGCTGCTTCACGCGATGCGCCAGCTCCGCCTCGACCCCGCCTCCGGGTTCAAGAAGTCCGCGCGCGTGGTCGGCGACGTGATCGGCAAGTTCCATCCGCACGGCGACCAGGCGATCTACGACGCGCTGGTGCGGTTGGCTCAGGACTTCTCCCTGCGTTATCCGTTGATCGACGGCCAGGGCAACTTCGGCAACATCGACGGCGACAACGCCGCGGCCATGCGCTACACCGAGGCGCGCCTGACCGCGGTCGCGACCGCCCTGCTCGAGGGCATCGACGAGGACGCCGTCGACTTCCGGCCGACCTACGACGGCGAGTCGGAGGAGCCGGTGGTCCTGCCGGCCGACTTCCCGAACCTGCTCGCCAACGGGGCGCAGGGCATCGCGGTCGGCATGGCGACCTCGATCCCGCCGCACAACGCGGGCGAGATCTGCAACGCGCTCCTGCACCTCATCAAGACGCCCAAGGCGACCATCGCCAAGCTGGTCGAGCTGATGCCCGGGCCCGACTTCCCGACCGGCGGCGTCCTGGTCGAGAGCCGCGAGCAGATCATCGAGGCGTACAGGACCGGGCGCGGCTCGTTCCGCCTGCGCGCCCGCTGGGAGGTGGAGAAGCACAAGGGCGGCGGCTACCTGGTGGTGGTCACCGAGATCCCGTTCCAGGTCCAGAAGTCGCGCCTGGTCGAGAAGATCGCCGACCTCATGTCGGCGCGCAGGCTGGCCATGCTGGGCGACGTGCGCGACGAGTCGACCGACGAGGTGCGCTTGGTCCTCGAGCCCAAGAGCCGCAACGTCGACCCTCAGGTGCTCATGGAGTCGCTGTTCCGCCAGACCGACCTCGAGGTGCGGATCGGCCTCAACCTGAACGTGCTCGACGCCGACCACACGCCGCGGGTGATGAACCTGCGCGAGGTGCTGCGCGCCTTCCTGGACCACCGGCACGAGGTGCTGCTGCGCCGCACGCGCTTCCGCCTGGACAAGATCGCCCGGCGGCTGGAGGTGCTCGACGGCTACCTGATCGCCTATCTCAACATCGACGAGGTGATCCGCATCGTCCGCGAGGAGGACGAGCCCAAGGACGTGCTGATCGCACGCTTCAGGCTGAGCGAGGTGCAGGCCGAGGCGATCCTGAACATGCGCCTGCGCGCGTTGCGCAAGCTGGAGGAGGAAGGCATCCGCACCGAGCACGCCGAGCTCAGCCGGGAGAAGGCCGAGCTCAAGAAGCTGCTCAAGGACGCCGACACGCCGCTCGACAAGGGCGGCCGGGTCTGGGCCGCCATCGCCGAGCAGGTCAAAAGGATCAGGCAGGCCTTCGGCCCGGGCACGGAGCTGGGCCGGCGCCGCACCGAGCTGGGCGAGCCGCCCTGCGAGGTGGTCGTGCCGCTCGAAGCCGTGGTCGAGCGCGAGCCGGTCACCGTGCTGTACTCGGCCAAGGGCTGGATCCGCGCCATGAAGGGACACGTCGAGGACGTCTCCGACGCCAAGTACAAGGAGGGCGACCGGGCCCGCTTCGTCCTGCACGCCTACACGACCGACAAGCTCTTGATCTTCGCCACCAACGGGCGGTTCTACACGATCGGCGTCGACAAGCTGCCGGGCGGGCGCGGCCTCGGCGAGCCGGTGCGCCTCATGATCGAGCTGCCCAACGACCAGGACATCGTCCGGCTTTTCGTCTACCGCTCCGGGCAAAGGCTGGTCGTGGCTTCATCCGACGGGCGCGGCTTCGTCGTGCCGGAGGACGAGGTGGTGGCCCAGACCAAGAACGGCAAGCAGGTGCTCAACCTGGCCGCCGGCGTGGAGGCGGCCGCCTGCGCGCCGGTCGAGGGCGACATGGTTGCGGTCGTCGGCGAGAACCGGAGGCTGCTCGTCTTGCCGCTCGAGGAGCTGCCGGAGATGACGCGCGGGCGCGGCGTGATCATGCAGAAGTACAAGGACGGCGGCCTGTCCGACATCACGACCTTCGAACGCGCCCGGGGCCTGAGTTGGCGGGTGGGCGGCGAGCGCACGCGCACCGAGACCGACCTTCTGCCCTGGCTCGGCAAGCGGGCCGCGGCCGGCCGCCTGCCGCCCAAGGGCTTTCCGAAGTCGAACAAGTTCGAGTAGGGCCTCCGGCGAAAGGGGCTTGACCGCCGCCGGGCGCCCTGGGTTTGCTCTGGCCCGACAACTGTCCGGCCAGGGAGCATTGGGCCGATGGGCGAATTGCCGCGTGTGGAAATCGTCTACTGCCGTCAGTGCGGCTGGCTGATGCGCGCGGCGTGGATGGCCCAGGAACTGCTCGCCACCTTCGCGGAGGAGCTGGGCGGGGTGACGCTCGCGCCCGGCACCGGCGGCGTTTTCGAGGTCCGCGTCGCGGGCGAGCTCGTCTGGTCGCGCGAGGCCGAGGGGCGCTTTCCCGAGATCACCGAGCTGAAGCGGCGCGTGCGCGACCGCGTCGCCCCGGACCGGGACCTGGGTCACACGGACCGGCGCGCATGACCGGCCCGCCGGGGCCCGGGTTCGTGCGCGCCGTGGGCCGGGCCGGCGCAATTTCGCTTTGCAGGCCCGGGGCCCTTGCCGTATTGAAACCGGGCGCCGCGCCGCGGCGGCGCCGTCGGCCCGTATCACCCAGGCGGAGGAAGGCCCATGTCGTCGCAGTCGATCGCCCAGGAGACCTTGGCCGGGGTCCTTTGGCCCGCGGGGCGGGGCGCGCGTTTCAGGCAGCGCGCGCTGCGCCAAGTGGCGCTGGCCGTCCTCGGTTCGGCATTCGTCGCCCTGGCGGCTCAGGTTCAGGTGCCGCTGTGGCCGGTGCCGATCACCGGACAGACGTTCGCCGTGCTCATGGTCGGCATGGTCTTTGGCCTGCGCTTGGGCGCGGCGACGCTGCTGCTCTATATGGCCGAGGGCGCCCTTGGCCTTCCGGTCTTCGCCAAGCTCGCCGCCGGGCCCGGCGTCATCCTGGGACCGACCGGAGGCTACATCGTCGGCTTCGTTCTGGCGGCCGGGATCGTCGGCTATCTGGCCGAGCGGGGTTGGGGCCGCAACGCCGCGACCACGGCGTTGGCCATGCTGATCGGCAACGTCGCGATCTATCTTCCGGGGCTGCCCTGGCTCGCGGTTTTCTACGCCGGCCCGGGTGCGGCCTACGTGGCGCAGACCGGCGCCGAGACCGCGTTCGGCGCGGCGATCCAGGCCGGAGCGCTGCCGTTCCTGCTCGGCGACGCCTTGAAGCTCGCGCTGGCCGCCGCCCTTGTGCCGCTCGCCTGGCGCCTGCTGGGGGCCCGCACCCGCTAGGGACGGCGCCGAGGCCGACTTGACCGGATCATCGGCCGCTCCGCCGGACGAAGCGGGGGGCCGGAGCACGATGGGCGGCCGGTCCGTTGCCGGACCGCGGCGCCCGGGAGGAGGCCGAGGACCATTCTTGTCCGGTTCGTCCGCTTTACCGACCGTTTGAACGAGGCCATCGGCCGCGGCGTGTCGTGGCTGACGCTGGCCATGGTGCTGGTGACGTTCGTCGTCGTGGTGCTGCGCTACGTCTTCGCGATCGGCTGGGTGTGGCTGCAGGAATCCTACGTCTGGATGCACGGCATCGTGTTCATGGTCGGTGCCGGCTACACGCTGCTGCACAACGGGCACGTCCGGGTCGACGTGTTCTATCGGCCGGCCGGACCGCGCTACAAGGCGGTCGTCGATTTCCTGGGCGCGTTCGTCCTGCTCCTGCCCATGGTGACGCTGGTCTTCGTCATGGGCTTCGGTTACGTCGCCTCCTCCTGGGGGATGCTCGAGGAATCCCGCGAGGCCGGCGGACTGCCGGGGCTGTTCCTGCTCAAGACGGTCATTCTCGCGTTCTGCGTCCTGACCGGGCTGCAGGGCCTGTCCCTGGCCGCGCGCGGCGCGCTCGTGCTGAGCGGGCACCCCGAGTTCCTGGCCGAGGCCGAGGAGGCGGAGAAGTTCTGAGTCATGGACCTGGCGCTGCTCGGTGAGATCCTTAGCCTGCTGATGTTCGCCGTGACCTGCGGCGTGCTGATCCTGGGCTACCCGGTCGCCTTCACCCTGGCCGGCACGGCGCTGGCTTTTGCGCTCCTGGGCTACGGCCTCGGAGTCTTCAACCTGAGCCTCATGGGCGGCCTGCCGTCGCGCTATTTCGGCGTGATGGTCAACGAGGTTCTGGTCGCCGTGCCCCTGTTCGTGTTCATGGGGGTGATGCTCGAGCGCTCGAAGATCGCCGAGCAACTGCTCGAGACGATGGGCCTTCTCTTCGGCGAAGTGCGCGGCGGCCTGGGCGTGTCGGTAGTCTTCGTCGGCATGCTGCTGGCGGCATCGACCGGAATCGTCGGGGCCACCGTGGTCACCATGGGCCTGCTGTCGCTGCCCACCATGCTCAAGGCCGGCTACGACCCGAAGCTGGCCTGCGGCGTGATCTGCGCCTCCGGGACGCTCGGCCAGATCATCCCGCCCTCGATCGTGCTGGTCATCCTCGGCGACATCCTGCAGGGCGCGAACACGCAGGCGCAGCTCGGGCTCGGCAACTTCGCGCCGGATCCGGTCTCGGTCATCGACCTGTTCGCGGGCGCGTTCCTGCCCGGGATGGTGCTCGTCGGGCTGTACATGGGCTGGACGCTGCTGATCGCCCTGCTGCGGCCGGACGCATGCCCGCCGGTGCGGGTCGAGGGGGGACGGGACGAGCTGCGCGCCCGCGTGCTCCGGGTGATGCTGCCGCCCGCGGCGCTGATCGTGCTCGTCCTCGGCTCCATCCTGATCGGCGCGGCGACCCCGACCGAGGCCGCGGCGATGGGCTCGATCGGCGCCTTGCTCCTGGCCGGCCGGGCGCTGGACGAGCGGCGCGCCTGGCCGGTCTACGGCGCCGGCGCCAGCCTTGCGATCCTGGTCGTGCTGGTCGGCCTGTTCGACCTGCGCATGCAGCGCGAGGAGGTGCCCACCGGCGAGCTGATCGCCGCCATTGCGGCCGCGGCCTGCGTCCTGGTCCTGGCCGCGGGCGTGGCGGTCAGCCTGGTCCGCGTCTATCGCAGCGGCATCCTGAGCGAGGTCATGCGATCGACGGTCAAGGTCTCCTCGATGGTCTTCGTCATCCTGCTCGGCGCCTCGGTGTTCAGCCTGACCTTCCGCGGCCTGGGCGGCGACAAGATCGTGGCCGACGTCCTGCATTCCATGCCGGGCGGGGCCTTCGGCGCCATGCTGGTGGTCATGGCGCTCATGTTCGTCATGGGCTTCTTCCTCGATTTCATCGAGATCGTGTTCGTCGTGGTGCCGATCGTCGGGCCGATCCTGCTCGCGATGGAGCTGGACCCGGTCTGGCTCGGCGTCATGATCGCCGTCAACCTGCAGACCAGCTTCCTGACGCCGCCATTCGGCTTCGCGCTGTTCTATCTGCGCGGCGTGGCGCCGCCGAGCATCACGACCATGGACATCTACCGCGGCATCATCCCGTTCGTGGCGATTCAGATCGTGGGCCTCGTCGTCCTGGCGATCTTCCCGGGGTTGGCCACGTGGCTGCCCGAGGTGTTGTTCGGCTAGGGCAAATTCGGGCGAAGCGGAATCAGCCCCCCTCACCCAGCTCCGGGTAAGGCGCGGTGTGCGCCGCGCCAACCCTGCGCAACCCTCTCTCCCGCTTGCGGGGGGGAAAGGGCGGGGTGAGGGGGGTGCTTCCACTCAATCTGAAACCGCTCCAGGCGCGCCCGACATGGAAACCGGCGGGGACGTGTCCCCGCCGGTTCTCGAT
>JBHHZJ010000006.1:0-65007 GCA_046758005.1 Kiloniellaceae bacterium | reverse complement strand
CCGCACTGCACGCAGGCCTCCTCGTTGAAGCCGAGCCACGGCCGGTCCGGGTCGTCGAGCATGGCCCCGGTCGGGCAGGCGCCGACGCAGGCCAGGCACATGGTGCAGCCCGCGACATCGACCGCGACCGCGCCGAAGGGCGCGCCGGCCGGGAGCGGCAGGATGTTCACCTTGGCCGGCGCGTGCTCGTGCAGGTGGCGCAGCGCCAGCATGGTGCGCGCGCGCTTGCCGCCCATGGGCAGGAACGTGCCCGCGGGCGGCGGCGTGCGCCGCTCGAGGCCGTAGAGCGCGGCCTCGACCGCCTCCGGGTCCGGATCGTCCAGAATGTGGATGCGCCCGCCGCCGTATCCGAGCCCCTCCATCACGGTTCCGGCCAGGCCGACCTGCTCGGCCAGGCCGCCCAGTTCGCCGGCCTTCCTGGGATCGACCAGCAGGCAGAGCTGCGCCGCGCCGTACGCGAGCGCCATGACCAGGAAGTCGAGCCCGATCTGGGTCACCTCGTTGAGCGGGAAGGGCAGGACGTGGGCCGGCAGGCCGCGCCCGGCGCGCGCCATGACGGCGACCATCTCCTCGCCGTGGCGCGTGTCGTGCACGAGCAACACCGGGTCCGCGCCGTCCGCCGCCCGGTAGGCGCCGAGCAGGGTGCGCAGCCGCTGGAACACGGTGTCCCCGGCGGGGAGCTGGTAGGTCGCCGCACCCGTCGGGCAGACGCTCGCGCACGCGCCGCACCCGGCGCAGACGTGAGCGTCGATCTCGACCGTGTCGCCGGCCGAGCGGATCGCCGAGGCCGGGCACACGTCCAGGCAGCGCGTGCAACCCGTCTGCCGGCTGCGCGAATGGGCGCAGATGTCGGCGTCGTAGAGGACGTAACGCGGCTTCTCGTACTCGCCCACCATGTCGGCGATCTGGAAGATCGCCTTCTGCACGGCGACCGGATCGTCCGGGTCGGGGCGCAGGTAGCCGTCGCGCTTCTCGTGCGCCGGGAACAGCGGCGTCCCGCCCGACAGGTCGAGGATCAGGTCGCACTGCGAGAACGCGCCGTCCTTGGGCGCCTCGAAGACCAGCGCCGCGCGCGAGGACGGCGCCGCCGGCGCGTAGTCGTTGACCGTGACGCCGAAGGCCCCGAGGTGGCCCTTGGCCTGGACGATGGCGCCCTTGAAGATCGGCACGTCCATGATCCTGGGCGGCAGGATCTCGCCCGGCTCGCGCAGCAGCACGGTCACGTCGAGCCGCCCGGCCAGCTGCTTGGCCGCCTCGATGGCGCGCTCGTCGGCGCCGTAGACCAGGCACGCGCCGTCCGACTTCAGGGTGACCGCGGGTGTCGGCGGGATGTCGAGCGCCGCCTCGGCCAGCAGCGCGGCGATCTTGGCGGTGGCGTCTTCGGCCTCCCCGGACCAGCCGGCGCGCTCGCGGATGTTGGTGAAGGCGATCTCCGCGGCCGGGTTGTCCTCCTCGGCGATCTCCGAGAACAGAGGCGCCTCCTGGGTGCACGCGACCAGGACCGGCCGCTCGCCCAGGATCGCCTGCTGGAAGTTGCCGAGCTGGGCCCGGCAGAGCTGGCCGTTCAGCTCGATCTCGCCCTCGGCCCCGGCCGCCCGGCACGCCTTGGCGAGCTTGCCGGCGTCGAGCGGCATGGTCTGCTCGCAGTTGCATACGAGCACGTGCCGGCCGCGAATCTCCATGAAACGCTCCTCTCCCGCCGGGCCCCGGGGCCGTTCGGCCGCGCCGGCCTTCCCGCTATGACGAGTTGGCGCCATTCTAGCGGCGCGCCGGGGCGAAACGACCCCAAATTTGCTGCGGCCATGCGCCGTGCCGGGCGTATACTTCGCGCCATGGCGCGCCCGGACGACCCCGCCCCCGGACAGGAGTTCCTGACCACCAGGGAGGTCGCCGCCTACCTGCGCATCAAGGAGCGGCGGGTCTACGAGCTGGTGCGCCGGCGCGCGATTCCCTGCACGCGGGTCACCGGCAAATGGCTGTTCCCCAAGGCGCTCGTCGACCTCTGGCTGGCCGAGGCCGTGGACGGCGATCGGGCGATCCGGCCGCCGCCGGTGATCGCCGGCAGCCACGACCCGCTGCTCGACTGGGCGGTCAAGGAATCGGGCTGCGCCCTGGCCCTGCTGCCCGGCGGCAGCCTCGACGGCATCGCCCGCTTCGCCCAGGCGCAGGCCATGGTCGCCGGCCTGCATCTGTTCGACGCCGACAGCGGCGAGTTCAACCTGCCGGCGCTCGGCGCGGGCCTGGCCGGGCCGCCGCTCGCGCGCCAGGGCGTGGTGCTGCTGGAATGGGCCTGGCGCCGGCAGGGCCTCGTGGTCGCCGCCGGCAACCCGCACGGCGTGCGCGGCTTGCGCGATCTCAAGGACAAGGGCCTGCGCGTAATCCGCCGCCAGAAGGAGGCCGGCAGCCACCTCCTGCTCGCGCACCTGCTGGAGCGCGAAGGGCTCGACCTTGCCGACCTCGCCTTCGCCGAGGAGACCGCGCGCGGCGAGACCGACCTGGGCCTGGCGATCCTCGAAGGCGGGGCCGAGGCGGGCTTGGCCGTCGAGGCGGTGGCGCGCACGCTCAGGCTCGGCTTCGTGCCGCTCATGCGCGAGCGCTACGACCTGCTCCTGCGCCGGCGCGACTACTTCGAGCCGCCGCTGCAGACGCTCTTCGCCTTCGCGCGGAGCGAGGCGTTCGCCAAGCGCGCCGCAGAGATGGGCGGGTACGAGGTCACGGGCCTCGGCACGGTGCGCTACAACGGACCGTGACCCGTCACTCCGCCCCGCCCATCGTCAGCACCGCGGCGCCGCGCAGGCGCCCCTCGCGCAGGCGGGCGAGCGCCTCGTCGGCCTCTTCGAGCGGCATCGGCTCGACCGCGGTCTCGACGCCCGCCTCGGGGGCGAGCGCCAGGAACTCCTCGCCGTCGCGCCGGGTCAGGTTGGCGACCGAGAGCACCTTGCGCTCGCGCCACAGGATCTCGTAAGGGAAGCGCGGGATGTCGCTCATGTGGATGCCGGCGCACACCACGGTGCCGCCCGGCGCGACCGCGCGCAGCGCCGCCGGCACCAGCGCCCCGACCGGGGCGTAAATGATCGCCGCGTCCAACTCCTCCGGCGGCGCCTCGCTCGAATCGCCGGCCCACACCGCCCCCATGTCGCGCGCGAAGGCCTTGGCCGCTTCGTCGCCCGGGCGGGTGAAGGCGAACACGCGCCGGCCCTGATAGCGCGCGACCTGCGCGACGATGTGCGCGGCCGCGCCGAAGCCGTACAGGCCGAGCCGCTCGGCCTCGCCCGCCAGGCGCAGCGAGCGATAGCCGATCAGCCCCGCGCACAGCAGCGGCGCCGCCTCGGCGTCGCTGTACCGCCCGTGGATCGGAAAGGCGTAGCGCTGATCGACCAGCGCATACTCGGCGTAACCGCCGTCGAGCGTGTAGCCGGTGAACTTGGCCCGCGCGCACAGGTTCTCCCGCCCGGCGCGGCAGAAGCGGCAGGTCCCGCAGGTCCACCCCAGCCACGGGATGCCGATGCGCGCGCCCTCCGCGAAGCGCTCGACGTGGCGGCCGCGGGCGGCCACGGTGCCGACCACCTCGTGGCCGGGCACGAGCGGGAGTTTTGGGTGCGGCAGCTCGCCATCGACCACGTGCAGGTCGGTGCGGCACACGCCGCAGGCACGCACCCGCACCAGCACCTGCTCGGGGCCCGGTTCCGGCACCGGACGTTCCTCCAGGCGCAGCGGCGCCCGCGCCCGCTCCAGCACCATCGCGCGCATGGTTTCAGTCGTCATGACGACCCCATCGCTGCCAATTTCGTCATGCGCGGGCTTGACCCGCGCATCCATTCCTCAGCCGCACAGGCGTTCGTACAGATCATCCCAATGCGGATTGTCTCGTTCGATCAAGGCGATTTTCCAGTCCCGCTTCCAATGCTTGATGGTCTTCTCGCGCTGGATCGCGGTCCCGGCCTCGTCGTACGCCTCAAAGTGTACGAGCGTCTTCACGCCATATCGTTTCGTGAATCCATCGACGAGCCCATCCCTGTGCTCACAAACACGGCGGATGACATCGTTCGTGACGCCGACGTACAACGATCCGTATGGACGGCTCGCAAGTATGTACACGTAGTACGGCACCGTCCGAGCATGACACGGCGATGGATGCGCGGGTCAAGCCCGCGCATGACAATGATGGATTTCGGAAAGTTGTTTCCCCGTCACGAGGCCGGCTCGCGCGCGTTGGGGAAGAACAGCTGCTGGCCGTTCACGCGGAAGTCGGCGATCGCGCGCTGCCCGGTCTGCGAGGTCAGCCAGTCGATGAACGCCCGGCCGTCCTTGGCCTTGACGTGCGGGTGCCTGGCCGGGTTGACCAGGATCACGCCGTAGGGGTTGAACAGGCGCGCGTCGCCTTCGACCAGCACGCTCAGGTCGCCCTTGTTGGCGAAGCTGATCCAGGTGCCGCGGTCGGCGAGCGCGTAGGCCCCGAGCGCCGCGGCGGTGTTGAGCGTGGCGCCCATGCCCGAGCCGGTCTCGCGGTACCAGGTCCCGCTCGCCGCCGCCGGGTCTACGCCGGCGTCGGTCCACAGGCTCAGCTCCTTCTTGTGCGTGCCGCTGTCGTCGCCGCGCGAGACGAACACGGCCCGCGCCGCGGCGATCTTCCTCAGCGCCGCCGCGGCCTCGCGCAGGCCGCCGACCCCGGCCGGATCGGACCTCGGGCCGATGAGGACGAAGTCGTTGAACATGACGTCGAAGCGTTTCACCCCATGCCCCTCCGCGACGAATTTCTCCTCCGAGGGCCGGTGGTGCACGAAGAGCACGTCGGCGTCGCCGTTTCTGGCGATCTTGATCGCCTGGCCCGTGCCGACCGCGACGACGCGCACCTGGATGCCGGTCTGGCGCTCGAACAGGGGCAGGATGTAGTCGAACAGGCCCGAGTTCTCGGTCGAGGTCGTCGAGGCCACCGTGATGAAACGCTCCCCGGCCCACGCCGGAGCGCACAGAACGGTGGCAAGCAAAACAGCCGACAGGAAAGCGCGTCTCGTCACCATATCAGGTCTCCCTTGATGAAGGCGGCCGCCTCGGCCGTGCGCGGCGCGGTGAAGAAGCGCTGCGCGGCCGTGCGTTCGAGCAGGCGGCCACGGTGCAGGAACAGGATTTCGTCGGCCAGCCGGCGCGCCTGGCCCAGGTCGTGGGTGGTCATCACGATCTTGGTGCCGCTCGCGTGCACGGTCAGGATCAGGTCCTCGACCGCCCGGGTCGCCGCCGGGTCGAGGTTCGAGGTCGGCTCGTCGAGGAACAGCACGTCGGGGCGCGGCGCCCAGGCGCGCGCGATCGCCAGGCGCTGCTGCTCGCCGCCGGACAGCGTCCGGGCCGGCTGCCCGGCCAGGGCGGCGAGGCCGGCCTTCGCCAGCGCCTCCTCGACGCGCGCGCGCCGCTCCCGCCCGGGCACGCCGCGCAGGCGCAAGGGATAGGCCACGTTCAGCGCCACCGAGCGGCGCAGCAGCACCGGCTGCTGAAACACCATGGCCTGGCGGCGCCGGACCTCGGGGCCGGCCGGGCCGGCCCAGGAGATGCGCCCGGCGCTGGGGCCGATCAGGCCGTGGCACAGGCGCAAGAGCAGGCTCTTGCCCGCCCCGTTGGGCCCCAGGACGACGCTGCGCGGGCCGGCCGCCAGGTCCAGCGAAATGTCGTCGATCAGGCGCTTGCCGCCCGCCTCGTAGCTGACGCCGGCGAGGCGCAGCGGCAGGATCGACGGGCCGCGCACCCCCGCCGCGGCGTCGCCGCGCGGCGCGGGCCCGCGCCGCTCAGCCGTGGCGGGCGCGCGCGACATCCCTGAGCCCGATGGCGGCGAGATTGACGCCGAGGGCGAGCGCGATCAGCACCAGCCCGAGGCCCAGCGCGAGCGCCAGGTTGCCCTTGCTGGTCTCGAGCGCGATCGCGGTGGTCATGACCCGGGTCACGTGGTTGATGTTGCCGCCGACGATCATTACCGCGCCCACCTCCGCGATGGCCCGGCCGAAGCCGGCGAGCACCGCGGTGAGCAGGCTGAATCGGCCGTCCCAGAGCAGGGTGTGAAGCCGCTGCACCGGGCCGGCGGCCAGCGAGCGGAGCTGCTCGTCGTACTCCTCGTTGAGGTCGGCGATGGTCTGGGCGGCGAGCGCGGCAACGATGGGAATGACGAGCAGGCACTGCGCGGCGATCATCGCCCCGGGCGTGAACAACAGGCCGAGCACGCCGAGCGGCCCGGCGCGCGAGAGCATCAGATAGACGACCAGGCCGACGACCACCGGCGGCAGGCCCATGAAGGCGTTGAGCAGGGCGGCGATGACCACCCGCCCGGGAAACCGGTAGAGCGCGACGGCCGCGCCGAGCGGCAGGCCGATGAGCGCGGCCAGGCCGACCGCGCTCAGGCTGACCCGCAGCGACAGGCCGACGATCTCGACCAGGTCCGGGTCGAGCCGGACCAGCATCTCGAGGGCCAGGGCAAAGGCCGTGGATAGGTCCGCCATGATCGAGCCAGCTCAGGCAACGTCTCCGATGCGCAATCTTATGCAATTCCCTGCATGATTTACAGAAATAACGCGAATCTCGGAGAAAAAGGGGCGAGTCCGACGGGTGCCGCGGCCTCGCCTTGCCGCCGGCCCCGCGCGGGCGCATATTGCGAGGGGAGGGCGGCCCGAGGACGAGACGCAGGCATGAGCGATCAGCGCGATGAGGTCCGCACGGTCCGGCGCGCCCGGCCGAAGGCCGGCGACCCGGCGGCGCTGGGCGCGTTCCTCGTGCGCCCCGACCCGGCCGACCCGCGCCTGACCGAGCGCGTCCGCGGCGTCGACGAGACCGGCCGGGCGATCGAGACGGCGGTGGTGGTCGAACGGCCGCTGACGCTGTTTCTCAACGGCCAGGAAATCGTCACCATGATGACGATCGGCGACTTTCCCGAGTACCTGGCGGCCGGTTACCTGCTCAACCAGAACATGCTGCGCGCCGACGACCGAATCACCGGGATCGACGTCGACACGGAGCTCGACGTCGTGGTCGTGCGCACCGAGCGCGCGACCGACTACGAGGACAAGCTCAAGAAGAAGACCCGCACCTCCGGCTGCGCCCAGGGCACGGTGTTCGGCGATCTGATGGAGAAGTTCGAAGAGATCGATCTGCCCAAGGACGCGATCCTGAAAACGTCTTGGCTCTATACGTTGTCGCGAAAGATCAACATGACGCCGAGCCTGTACCTGGAGGCCGGGGCAATCCACGGCTGCGTGCTGTGCGAGGCGGACCGGCCGCTCGTCTACATGGAGGACGTCGGCCGGCACAACGCCGTCGACAAGATCGCCGGCTACATGTTTCTCAAGGGGATCCGGCCCGAGGGCAAGATCTTCTACACGACCGGGCGGCTGACCTCGGAGATGGTCATCAAGACCGTGCAGATGGGCATCCCGATCCTGATCTCGCGCTCGGGCTTCACCGCCTGGGGCGTCGATCTCGCGCGTCAGGCCGGTCTCACCCTCATCGGGCGGGCCAAGGGCAGGCGTTTCGTCGCCCTGTCCGGCGAGGAGCGCATCGTCCACGACCTCGACCCGGACACCGTGGCCGAGGAGGACCGCCGCCACCAGCGCAAGGCCGGCCGAGACGACGATGCGGCGTGAGGCGGCCGGACCGGCCGCGCGCCCGGGCGCCCCATGACGGCGCCCGTCGCCGGTGTCCTTTTAGCCGGCGGGCGGTCGCGGCGCATGGGCGGCGGCGACAAGTGCCTGCGTCGGCTCGCCGGCAAGCCGATCCTGGCCCACGTGATCGCGCGCGCCCAGTCCCAGGTGGGGCCGCTGGTCCTTAACGCCAACGGCGATCCGGCCCGCTTCGCGGCGTTCGGCCTGCCGGTCGCGGCCGACGTGGTGGAAGGCTTCGCCGGGCCGCTCGCCGGCGTGCTGACCGGCCTGGAGTGGGCGGCGCGGCACGCGCCCGGGTGCGACTACGTTGCTAGCTTCGCCTGCGACGCGCCGTTCTTTCCCGAGGACTTGGTCGAGCGCCTCCTCGAAGAGGTCGAGGCCGAGGGCGCCGACCTGGCCTGCGCCGCCTCGAACGGGCGCAGCCATCCCGTTTTCGGCCTCTGGCCCGTGCGCCTCAAGGACGAGCTGCGCCGCGCCATGGTCGGGGAGGACATCCGCAAGGTCGACGTGTGGACCGCGCGTTACCGGCTGGTCGCGGTGGAGTTTCCCGGGGTGGATACGCCGGCCGGCCCGCTCGACCCCTTTTTCAACGCCAACCGCCCCGAGGACCTGGAGCAGGCGGCGCGTTTCGCCGCGACCCGATCCGCGGCCCGCTCCGGGGCCCGTTGACGGCCAGCTTGACCTGCATCAATGCCAGCCCGCTGGAACGGATGTAATAATTATTCAAGTCTGGAATGGAGTCGGGTCTGTCGGGGCCCAGCCGCAAGGGGGCCGGACCGCCAGGGCGGTCCGGAAGACCGGAGGAAGTCATGATCAAGAATTCGATCTATCGAGGCGGCCCTCGGTACAGGTTATGGGCCGTATTCACGGCAGCGTGCTTCGGCTTCCTCGCCCTGGCGGGCGCGACGCCGCTCGCGCCGGCGCAAGGCGCGCCCCAGGAAGACAAGAGCGAAAACGCGGAGGTTTCCGGCCACGCCCACGACATGACCGATGTTTGGGACGTAGCCCGCGGCGGCGAACTCTACGACAACTGGATGGCGGTGATGGAGGCCGAGCCGCCCAAACAAACCCATCCGGCCTATCCGGCCAGCGGCAAGAAAAAGGGCGCCGGCACCTGGCGCTGCAAGGAGTGCCACGGCTGGGATTACAAGGGCAAGGACGGCGCCTACGGCAAAGGCTCGCACTACACCGGAATCAAGGGCGTGCGCGGCGTCGCCGGCATGGAACCGGAAAAGATCCACCAGATCATCATGAACGAGACCCACGGCTTCACCGCGGACATGATGCCGCACAGCGCCATGGAGAAGCTCGCCCTGTTCCTGAGCCGCGGCCAGATCGACGTCGACAAGTACATCGACCGCAAGACCAAGGTTGCGCGCGGCAATCCCAGGCGGGGCGCGGCGTTCTTCCAGACGATTTGCGCGGTGTGCCACGGCTTCGACGGAAAGGCGATGAATTTCAAGGACGAGAAACATCCCGAGTACGTGGGGACCATCGCCGTCGAGAACCCTTGGGAAGCCCTGCACAAGATCCGTTTCGGTCAACCGGGCGTCGGCATGGTGGCCTTGGACGTGCTCGGCATCGAGGATCTGGTCGACATCCTGGCCTACATGCAAACGCTGCCGGCCAAGTAGCGGCCGCGCGGCGCGAGACAACCGCGGAGCGGGTTGACGGTCCGCCCCGGCCGCGCGTTGCGGTCTGGCGTCGCGCCGGCTTAACTTTTGCCGCCGGATTCGCTATGTCTTGTGCAGGACATTCCCGGGACCGCGCTTCGGCGGGTCCGGCAGGAGCGGACCGCGATGGACAGGCACGAGAGGCTGCCGCTCGGCGTGGTGCTCGAGCGGCGCCGGATCGACCATCCCTGGCTGGACTACTCCTGGGCGCCGGTCGCGGTGATCCCGGGGGCACCGCCGCGCGATCCGCACGGCGAGTGGTCGGTGCTGCGCCAGGGGGAGGACTGGATCCATTACCACGGCGGCACCCTGCCGCTCGAACTCTTCCGCCGCGAGACCGAGGGCTACAAGCTCAACCTTTCGCAGGAACCGCCGCGGGTCTTCGTTGTGCTGCGCGCCGGCGAGGATTCGGACAGCGAGCACGAGGTCGTGCCCTTCCTGGTCACCGCCTGCCCGTACGAGGCGCAGGACTACCTGGACAGCGGCGAGGAGATCGTCGAGGCCGTGACCATGCCGCCGGACGTGATCGCCTTCGTCCAGGCCTACATCGACCGGCATCACGTCGACGAGCCCTTCCGCAAGCGCAAGCGCAAACGCGCCGACCCGCAGAAGGTTGGGTTCGGCCAGGGGCCCCCCGCCGGGCCCCGTGGGGGCCGTCATGGCTGACTCCGGCGACGGCTTCGTCTCCCGCTGGTCGAAACGCAAGCGCAAGTCCCGCGGCCAAGCGGCCGCGCGCCCGCCCGAGGGCGTGACGGCGCCCGAAGGGCCGGCGCCGCCCTCGCGGTCCCAACCCGTCGAGCCTTTGCCCGACGTCGACAGCCTGGACGAGGCCTCGGACTTCACCGTGTTCCTCAAGGAGGGCGTGCCCGAGGCGATCCGGCGCAAGGCCCTGCGCCGGCTGTGGCGCCTCAACCCGGTCTTGGCCAACCTGGACGGCCTGAACGACTACGACGAGGACTTTACCGACGCGGCCACCGTGATCGAGGGCCTCAAGACGCTCTACAAGGTCGGCCGGGGCATCGCCGGCGACGAGACGCCCGAGGCCGAGGAACCTAGCCCTTCGGCGGCCCCGCCCGGGAGCGCCGACTCCGTGGCGGACCGGCCCGACGCCGACGGGACGCCCGCGCCCCCGGCGCCGCCGCCTCCGGAATTGCCCTCCGAACCCGCCGCGCCGCCCGCCGGCCAGTCCGCCCGCGCGGGCCAACCCGCCGCCGCGCCGGGCCGGCCGAGCGCCCGGGACCGCCGCTGGGGCCGCTTTTCCGGTTAGGCGGCGCCAGCCGCGGCATACCGGGATTTCGCAGACGGAAGATCCGGCTTCGATTCCCAAATCTTCCCAAGACGCTCGAGACATGGACCAGCGCCTGCGACGCCCCGTTCGAGACCGGGGTCAAGATCAAGAGCAGAAAAACGTATCGAACCATTATCACCGAGACTTGGTATTGCCCACGGCCCGGCCGCCACCGCGCCGCGGCGTCGCGCCCGTCGGCGGTCGCGGCGTCGATGTGTGCTTTCTTGCCCATTCGGAGTCTTTGTCAGCATTTACAGGTCATTTGTGTGTTCGCAGGTGCAGCAACGCATTTTCTTGACAGCCAATCGGAAAGGTTTTCTAATTTCCAAATCGAGGGCGCAAAAACCCTTGATTAATAAAGGACATTAGCTTCCCAATCGCGCCCGCGGCGGCCAAGCGCAAGAGCACGAAAAAAACGGCCGAAAAGCGGATCTTTGCGCGGTCTTGATCGCGGGGAGCTCTTAGGGAGGGGCGCTTGGCGGAGACGAACGCCGAGTTCGACATTGCCGAGGAAGACCGGCTCCGGGCCCACTGGTACGCGCTTGTGGCGCGTCTGCTCTCGGCGCCGCCCGAGGAGGCGACGCTGGCCTTCGTGCGCGGGCTGCGGGGCGACGAGACCGAACTCGGCCGGGGCGTGCAAGCCCTGGCCGCGGCCGCGCGCGGCGCCACGCCCGGCACGGCGGAGGAGGAGTATTTCGACCTCTTCATCGGCGTCGGGCAGGGCGAGCTTCTGCCTTTCGCCTCGTACTATCTGACCGGGTTCCTGAACGAGAAGCCGTTGGCGCGCCTGCGCGGCGACATGGCCGAGCTGGGCATCACCCGCGCGGACGAGGTCAAGGAGCCCGAGGACCACATCGCCAGCCTGTGCGAGATGATGGCCGGGATGATCACCGGGGCCTTCGGCGCCCCCGTCGATCTGGCTCGGCAACAGCAGTTTTTCGACCGGCACGTCGGCTGCTGGGCGCCGCGGTTCTTCGAGGACCTCGAGGCGGCCCGGTCGGCCGCGCTGTACATGCCCGTCGGCACGATCGGCAGGAGGTTCATGGCGATCGAGACTCAGGCCTTCGAGATGGCGGCCTGAGGCCGACGTACGCACCGGCCGGGGTTCGGGCGGACCCGGCCGGAATACGACAAGAACCGTCCTGGGTGGTTCACCAGCAGGAAAGGGTGAGCGATATGAGCAAGAAGACAACGGCGTCGATCGGTCGTCGGGACTTCTTTCGCAGCGTCGGCCTGGGGGCCGGTGTGGCGGCCGTCGGGCTGTCCGCCTCCACGGTGAAGGCGGCGGCTCCGTCCAAGGCCTCGGCCAAGGGCGCCGGCTACCGCGAGACGGACCACGTGAAGAAGTTTTACGAGCTGGCCAGGTTCTAGAGAGGGACTTGGCGTTCGGAATCCTTACGAACAGGAGAGGTCAATGTTAACCAAAAGGACGAATGGGGTTGCGAGTGGCCCCCGTTTGTCAAAGGCGCTGGCCGGCGTCGCCGGCCGTGCAATTGACCGTCGCACGTTCTTGAAGCGCTCCGGTCTTGCCGCCGGAAGCGTCGCGGCTGCGTCCGCGCTGCCGTTCGGGAGGGTGAAAAAGGCGGCCGCCCAGACCGCGGCCCGGCAAGTCACCCAGGTCAAGACCGTCTGCACCCACTGCTCGGTCGGCTGCACCGTCATCGCCGAGGTTCAAAACGGCGTGTGGATCGGCCAGGAACCGGGTTGGGACAGCCCGTTCAACCTCGGCGCGCACTGCGCCAAGGGCGCCTCGGTGCGCGAGATGACCCACGGCGAGCGGCGCCTGAAGACCCCGGTCAAGCTGCAGGGCGGCAAGTGGACCAAGATCTCCTGGGACCAGGCGATCAACGAGATCGGCGACAAGCTGCTCGAGATTCGCGAGAAATCGGGCCCGGATTCGGTCTACTGGCTGGGCTCGGCCAAGCACAGCAACGAGCAGGCCTATCTGTTCCGCAAGTTCTACGCCTTCTGGGGCAGCAACAACGGCGACCACCAGGCGCGGATCTGTCACTCGACCACGGTCGCGGGTGTGGCCAACACCTGGGGCTACGGCGCGATGACGAACTCCTACAACGACATCCACAACTCGCGCGCCATCTTGGAAATCGGCGGCAACCCCGCCGAGGCCCATCCGGTGGCGATGCAGCACATGCTCAGGGCCAAGGAGCAGAACAACGCGCCCTTCATCGTCTGCGATCCGCGCTTCACGCGGACCGCGGCGCATGCCGACGAGTACGTGCGTCTGCGTCCGGGGACGGACGTGGCCTTGATCTGGGGCATCCTCTGGCACGTGTTCGAGAACGGGTGGGAGGACAAGGAGTTCATCCGCCAGCGGGTCTGGGGCATGGACCAGATCAAGGAAGAGGTGAGGAAGTGGACGCCGGAGGAGACCGAGCGCGTCACCGGCGTGCCCGGCTCGCAGCTCAGGCGGGTCGCCCGTACGCTTGCGAACAACCGGCCCTTCACCATCATCTGGTGCATGGGCGGCACGCAGCACACCATCGGCAACAACAACACCCGGGCTTACTGCGTCCTGGGTCTGGCCCTCGGCACGATCGGCACGGCGGGCGGCGGGACGAACATCTTCCGCGGCCATGACAACGTGCAGGGCGCGACCGACATGTGCGTGCTCTCGCACAGCCTGCCCGGGTATTACGGTCTCAAGACCGGATCGTGGAAGCACTGGGCGCGGGTCTGGGACGTCAAGTACGACTACCTGCTCAGCCGTTTTGCCAGCAAGAAGCTCATGGAGAGCAAGGGCATCCCGGTCTCCCGCTGGGTCGACGGCGTGCTCGAGGCCAAGGAGAATATCGATCAGCCGGATAACCTCCGGGCCATGATCTTCTGGGGTCACGCGCCGAATTCGCAAACGCGCGGCCTCGAGATGAAGAAGGCGATGGAGAAGCTGGATCTCCTCGTCGTCATCGATCCGGTCCCGACCGCGACGGCGGTCATCCATGACCGCACGGACGGGACCTATCTCCTGCCGGCGGCCACGCCGTTCGAGGGCTATGGTTCGGTGACCGCGTCCAACCGCTCGCTGCAGTGGCGGGAAAAGGTCGTCGATCCGATCTTCGATTCGAAGACGGACCACGAGATCATGTATCTCATGGCCAAGAAGCTCGGCTTCGACAAGGAGATGTTCAAGAACATCAAGGT
The DNA here is from genome assembly GCA_046758005.1 of Kiloniellaceae bacterium. Classification (GTDB taxonomy): domain Bacteria; phylum Pseudomonadota; class Alphaproteobacteria; order Kiloniellales; family J153; genus JBHHZJ01. The sequence goes on along the minus strand of JBHHZJ010000006.1, from coordinate 51,250 downwards.
CAACGGCAACGAGCCGCTGATCGAGGACATCACCCGCGAGTTCAACCGCGGCATGTGGACCATCGGCTACACCGGGCAGTCGCCGGAGCGCCTGCGCCTCCACATGGCCAACCAGTACACCTTCGACAAGACCACGCTCCAGGCGGTGGGTGGTCCGGCCGACGGTGAGTACTACGGGCTGCCGTGGCCCTGCTGGGGCACGGCGGAGATGAAGCATCCGGGGACGCCGTTGCTTTACGACACCTCGAAGCCGGTGGCCGAAGGCGGCCTGTGCTTCCGCGCCCGGTTCGGCGTGGAGCGCAACGGGCAGAACCTGCTCGCCGACGGCAGCTATCCGGTCGGCTCCGAGATCAAGGACGGCTATCCGGAATTCACGATGGCCATGCTCAAGAAGCTCGGTTGGGACAAGGACCTGACCGCGGCCGAACGGGCTGCGATCGAGAAGGTCGCCGGCGACAAGACCAACTGGAAGACCGACCTCTCGGGCGGCATCCAGCGGGTCGCGATCAAGCACGGCTGCGCGCCCTTCGGGAACGCCAAGGCCCGGGCCGTGGTGTGGACCTTCCCGGACCCGGTGCCGATACACCGCGAGCCGCTGTACACCTCGCGCCGTGATCTGGTCGGCGACTATCCGACCTACACGGACCGCAAGATGTTCAGGCTTCCGACCCTGTACAAGTCGATTCAGGACAAGGACTTCACCGGAAGCTATCCGATGATCCTGACGACGGGTCGCCTCGTGGAGTACGAGGGCGGCGGCGACGAGACGCGGGCCAATCCATGGCTGGCCGAGCTCCAGCAGGACATGTTCGCCGAGATCAACCCGTTCGATGCCAACAACATCGGTGTCAGGGACGGAAAGATGATCTGGCTCTACACGCCTGAGGGGGCAAAGGTCAAGGTCATGGCCATGGTGACCGACCGCGTCGCGCGCGGCGTCGCGTTCATGCCGTTCCATTTCGCGGGCCATTGGCAAGGCGAGGACCGCCGGTCCAAATACCCGGAGGGAGCCGATCCCTATGTCCTGGGTGAATCTGCAAATACGGCCATGACGTATGGCTACGATTCGGTGACCAACATGCAGGAAACCAAGTGTAGCCTGTGCCGGATCGAACCTGCTTGAGGAGACCTGAACCATGGCACGAATGAAGTTCCTCTGTGATGCCGAGCGTTGCATCGAGTGCAACGCCTGCGTCGTGGCGTGCAAGAACGAGAACGAGGTCCCCTGGGGCATCAACCGCCGCCGTGTCGTGACCATCAACGACGGCAGGCCCGGCGAACGTTCGATCTCGGTGGCTTGCATGCACTGCTCCGATGCCCCCTGCATCGCGGTCTGTCCGGTCGACTGCATCTACCAGACCGAGGAAGGAGTGGTCCTGCACTCCAAGGACCTGTGCATCGGATGTGGCTACTGCTTCTACGCCTGTCCCTTCGGCGCGCCGCAGTATCCGCAGGCCGGCAACTTCGGCAGCCGCGGCAAGATGGACAAGTGCACCTTCTGCGCGGGCGGGCCGGAGGAGGATAACTCCGCGGCCGAGTTCCAGAAGTATGGCCGCAACCGTCTGGCCGAGGGCAAGTTGCCGCTGTGCGCCGAGATGTGCGCGACCAAGGCGCTGCTCGCCGGCGACGGCGACATCGTGTCCGACATCTACCGCGAGCGCGTGGTTGCCCGCGGATTCGGGTCGGGCGCTTGGGGTTGGGGCACGGCTTACCAGCAGAAGTCGGGCTCCTGACCGCGCCGTCGTCCGCGACGGGGCGGAATCGTTGGTGTGCTGGGGGCGGCGCCAAGCGCCGTTCCCGCCCCAGCGTGGGTATTCTTCTCTGACAAGCGGCTTCGAATCGGGATAGGGTTATGAGCACCGCGGCCGCCGGCGGCGGGGCGGTTATTTGGAGTGCGGCGGCGTGGGGCGACGCCGGTCGCGCCCGCCGGCGCGGAGCAGCCTGATGGGAGGTGGTCCCTCGATGCGCGTCAGACCAATCTTGTTCGTACCGGCGTTCGCCTTGTTGACGGGTCTCATGATGACCGCCTGCGACGAATCCGAACAGGGGCGGGTCCTGCGCTACGAAAAGGGCACGTACCTGGGTCCGAAGGACCAGCCGCTTACCGAGGACGTGCGGGAGGACCTGCGCCAGCGCACGCGCCTCCAACGAGGCGGTTAGTACCCACCATCATGGGCGTCATCCTTTTATTATGATGGGTACTCGGGCCGTCCTGGGATCACCGAACACTCGGATCGAAAGGGTGGGGTTATTAGTCCCATGAGCATCGGAAGCAAGCGGTTCGCCGGCTGGTTCGGCGTCCTCGTTCTCTTGTGCGCCGTCGTTGTCGCGCCGCTCGGGGTCGAGCACGCGCTCGCGCAAACCGGGGGGCGCACTGTCGAGCAGCCGAGCCCGCTCGGCGGCAACGTTCCGGGCGGCCATCTCGGCACCTACAGCGACGCCGAGATCTGGCGCGCCGTGCGCGGCGGCCTGCAAGGGAGCGTCTCGATTCCGGACAAGCAGGCCGGCGTCATGATCCAGTCGGAGGGCGATAACTGGCGCGCCTGGCGCAACGGCCCGATGACGGTTTACGGGATCTGGGGCCTGTTCGGCATGCTCGGAGCCCTCGCCCTGTTCTTTGTCGCGCGCGGGCGCATCAGGATCGACGCGGGGCCGAGCGGCCGGACGATCGAGCGGTTCAACGGCGTCGAGCGCTTCGTCCATTGGCTGACGGCGGTGTCCTTCATCGTCCTCGCCCTGACGGGGCTCAATCTGTTGTACGGCAAGCATGTCCTCTTGCCGGTCCTTGGTCCCGAGGCCTTCGCCGCCATCGCGCTGGGCGGGAAGTACGTCCACAATTTCGTCGCCTTTCCGTTCATGCTGGGCGTTGTGTTGATGTTCGTGCTCTGGGTGCGCCACAACATCGCGAACAAGGCCGACCTCGTCTGGCTCGCCAAGGGCGGCGGCCTGTTCGTGAAAGGCGTGCATCCGCCGTCGAAGAAGTTCAACGCCGGGCAAAAGCTCGTCTTCTGGGTCGTGATCCTGGGCGGCCTGTCCCTGGCGCTTTCGGGGATTTCGCTGCTATTTCCGTTCCGGTTCGCCATGTTCTCGGTGACCTTCGAGGTGCTCAATGTGTTCGGCTTCGATCTGCCCACGAACTTGGGTCCGGTGCAGGAGATGCAGCTTTCGCAGTTGTGGCACGTTCTGGTCGGGCTGGTCATGATCGTGATCATCATCGCCCACATCTACATCGGCTCGCTGGGCATGGAGGGAGCCTTCGACGCCATGGGCACGGGCCGGGTCGACGAGAACTGGGCGCGCGAGCACCACAACCTCTGGTACGCGGAGCTCAAGGGCGCGCCGGCGGCCGGCCCCGGCGGCGAAACCCAGCCGGCGGAGTAGGGGAGGCGGCCGTGTCGCGCAGAGGCTCCACGGTCCGGCGGATCTGCGTCGCCGTCGGCGCCCTGGGCGGCATGCTGCTTGTGGGTGCCGGGCTCGTCGCGCCGCGCCCGGTGGCGGCCCAGGTGACAAGCGACGCAGCCGCGGCGAGGATCAGGGCGGACTACAACGTGAAGGTCCTGCGCGTGCGCCCGGGCGAGGTCGCGGGCGCGCCGGTCTGGCTGGTGACGGTGATGAAGCCGGGCGGCGATTCCAACGATGCCTTCCAGGTCACCACACTCGCCGTGGACCAGGCGACCGGCAAGCTTGTCCCGGCCTTTCGCCACGGGCCGCAGGGCCCGGTCGGGACAGCGGAGTCGGTCCGGACCCAGGTGGACAAGCGGCCGAGTGTGATGCGCTCCGGGGCATGGCGCTAGCCTGCATATCGCGGTCGGTCGTGGGTCGGGTGACCGAACGAAACGACCCTCGATCCCGTGCGAAGCCCGGGCCGGCCGCGCCGGCGGCCCGGTCGAGGCGGCGGTGCGGCTGCTCGCGACCCTAGCGCCGTGGGCGTGCGTCCTGGCCGGCGCCATCGCGGGCCGCGCGCTTGCCGAGTATCCGCCGGAGATGCGGCTCGCCCAGCTCGGGCCGGGCGGCGCGCCCGGGATCGTCAATGCCGTGGCGTTCGCCCCGGTGGCGCCGGGTCTTGCGATCGCGGTCAAGCCGTTCGACGACAACGAGCTCAACCTGGCGATCCAGCAGCGCCTCGAGGACGAGCTGCGGGGCGTCAGCCGGCCGATTTCGGACGACGCCGTGCTCGGCCTGTGGTTCGAGACCGAGGTTATCCAGGGCCGGTTCCCCGGCGCGGCCGGGGACCTCGGCCGATTCGAGGGCGGCTCCTCGGGCGTTCGCTTCGAACTCAACATCTGGTCCTCGAGCAGGGACAGCATCCTCGGCGGCCGCCGGAAGGGCGAGCCCCGCCGGGCCAACGTGTTCCACATCAACGCGATTCTGCGCGACGGACGCTCGGGCAAGACGCTTTGGCAGGGGGACGCCTTCTGCGAGATGCTGACGCCCGACACCCTGCGCATCGCCCGCTCCATGATCCGGCCGCTGGTCGCCGGCCTGGGCCGCACGGTCAAGGGAGAGCCGTTCGACATTGAGTGAACCGGGCGCATCGGCGGGGGATGCGGAGCCCGGCTTGACAAGGTCGGGTCGTCGCCGTTTTTTTGCACCAACGGAATCGAGCGAATCGATGGCAGTGCAACGAGACGCATGGCCGGCGCGCCGCCGGGCGCGAGTGGCCGCGATTGCGGCGGTGGCGATCGTCATCGCGGCCCCGGCGGTCGCCCAGTTCGTGGGCCACGGCGGCTTCGTGAAGGGGCTGGCCGTATCGGGCGACGGGCGCCTGGCCGCGAGCGCCAGCTTCGACTACCGCCTCATCCTCTGGAACATCGAGGCGCAGAGGGAGATTCGCGCCTTCGAGGGACACGAGGCGGGGGTCAACGGCGTCGCGTTGTTTGCCGGCGGCGCGCGCCTGGTATCCGGCTCCGACGACGGCACCGTGCGCCTCTGGGACTCTGCAACCGGGGCGCTGCTTCATACCTTTCAGGGCCACCGTGGGAAGGTGGCCGCGGTCGCGGTCTCCCCCGACGGCCGGCTCGCCGCTTCGGCCGGCTGGGACCGCACGGCCCGCCTCTGGGACTTGGCGGCGCTCGCGCCGGGGCGGGTTCTGAAAGGGCATCGGGACAACGTCAACGCGGTGGCCTTCTCGCCGGATGGACAGCGCCTGTTGACCGGCAGCTACGATTCGACGCTCAAGCTCTGGCGCGTCGCCGACGGCACGCTGATCGACACTTTGAACGGCCACGACTTCAGCGTCACTTCGGTCGCCTTCACGCCGGACGGCGCGCGGGCGGTCTCGGCCTCGGTGGACAAGACCGTCCGCATCTGGGATCTGGCCACGGGGCGGGAGGTCGCCGCGCTCGTCGGCCACGAGGAGCCGGTCTTCGGCGTGGCCGTGTCGCGCGACGGGCGGCTGGCCGCATCCGGCGGCGCGGACCGCACGGTCATCGTGTGGGATCTGGAAACGCGGACCTTCCTGCGGGCCTTCTACGGGCACACGCAGCCGATCTGGTCGCTCGCCTTCACGCCCGACGGGCGGCGCCTGCTGTCCGCCGGCTCGGACGAGGTCGTGCGCGTCTGGGACCTGGCGACGGGGGAGGAGGTCGACGCCGGAGGCGCGCGCCGGCTGGCCACCGGGCCGTCCGTTCCGTACGCCGACGGCCAGGAGCGCGGCGCCGAACTGTTCCGCAAGTGCGCCGTCTGCCATACGGTCACGGCCGACGGAGGCAACCGCGCGGGGCCCACGCTCTACGGCGTATTCGGCCGCCGCGCCGGATCGGTCCGGGGGTACAACTACTCCGAGGCACTGCGCAACAGCACCCTGGTGTGGACGGAGGAGACGATCGATGCGCTCTTCTCCCAAGGGCCGCATGAATACACGCCGGGGAGCAAGATGCCGTTGCAACGCATGCCCAAGGCGGAGGACCGGGAGGACCTGATCGCCTATCTGAAGCGCGTGACGGCGCCCGCGGACTGAGGGCCGAGTCCGGGCGCATCACGACAACGTGGGAGGGACGACATGAAGGCCTTCATCGCCGGTACGGCGGCGGCCATCGTCATCGCCATCGCCGCCGCCGTGGCCCTGAATTCACTCGGGCTCACAACGGCGGAAACGTATTCCACCGCGAACGTCCGGCTCTGATTCCGCCACCGGCGGCGCCGCGCGGTTCGGGCGCGCGCCGGGATTTCCGGCCTCAGTGTCGCGCGCCCGCCGCGCGCAAGGCGGTCGCGGTTTCCTCGTCCCCGATCATCTCGGCCGCCTCGAGGGCGGTCCAGCCGTCGGCCGCTTGGGCCGCGACATCGGCGCCGGCCGCGAGCAGGAGCCGCACGACGCCCAGTCGCCCGCGGTTGGCGGCCAGCATTAGCGCGGTGTTGCCGGTGCCGGTCTCGCGCGCGTTGACGTCCGCGCCGCGGGCGAGCAGAAGGCGTACGACCTCCTCGTGCCCACCGAGGGCGGCCAGGAGCAGGGGCGCGCGGCCGTTGCGCTCGCGCCGTTCGATCTCCGCTCCGGCATCGAGCAGGGCGGCGACCACGTCCCGGTGGCCGCCGATCGCGGCGCGCCCCAGGGCCGTGCGGCCTTCGCCGCTGACCGCCTCGGGCGCCGCGCCGGCGCGGATCAGGTCGCGCACGACCGCCCCATGGCCCGCCGCCGCGGCGAGGAACAGCGCGCTGCGCCCCTTGCCGTCGGCGTGCGCGATGGCCGGGCCCTCGGCGAGCAGCAACTGCACGATCGCCCGGTTGCCCTGCCGGGCCGCGGCGAGCAGCGCGGTCGCGCCGTCCTCGGCCGCCGCGTCGACGTCCGCGCCGGCGGCGAGCAGCTCGGCGATCACGCCGACGTTCGCCGGGCCGAAGGCGGCGTCGATGAGCGGCGTATTGCCGCGCACGTGGTCGCGGGCATCCAGCGGCGCGCCGGCCTCGATCAAGGCGGCGACGACCCGCCGGTGCGTCCGCCGGGCGGCCAGATGCAGCGGCGTCTTGCCGTCGGCCTTGCGCCGGGCGTCGAGCGGCGCGCCGGCCGCGATCAGGCGGCGCGCGATCGCATCGTGACCTTCCCCGGCGGCCAGATGCAGCGCCGTGGAGCCGGTGTCGGGGTGCGCCGCGGCCGGGTCGGCGCCGCGCCCGAGCAGAACCTCGAGCACGTTGCGGTTGTCGAACAGGGCCGCGACCTGGAGCGGGGTGAAGCCGCGGCCGTCCCGGGCCTCGGGGTCCGCGCCCTTGGACAGGGCGAACTCGGCCAGCTCGGCGTCGTCGTTTTGCGCGGCCTGGAGCAGGGCCCGGTCGGCGACGCGCTCCTGCGCGAGGACCGGCGCGGGGCTCAGGACGGCCGCACAGGTCAATCCGAAGAAAAGGGCCGCCATAATGTCCCGCATCCGACGGCCCACGTCCCTTCCGACCGGCGCTCGCGGGGTGAGCGCCGCGCTACTCGGCGGCCGCGCGCACCGGCTCCACGCGCGCGGCGCAGAACTTGAACTCGGGGATCTTGCCATAGGGGTCGAGTTGCGGGTTGGTCAGCACGTTGGCCGCCGCCTCGGCGAAGCAGAACGGGATGTAGACCATCCCTTGCGGCACGTCGCCGTCCTGGCGCACCTTGATCACGATCCGGCCGCGCCGGGTCTCCACCCTGATCATGTCGCCGGGCGCGACGCCCAGGCGCTCGACGTCCCGGCGGTTGAGCAGGGCGACCGCCTCCGGCTCGAGGGCGTCCAACGTGCTCGCCCGCCGGGTGATCGCGCCGGTGTGCCAGTGCTCGAGCATCCGCCCCGTGGACAGCACCATGGGATAGTCCTCGTCGGGCAGCTCGGCCGGCGGGGTCAGGTCGGTCGGCACGATACGCCCGCGCCGGCTCTCGGTCGGGAAGCCCTCGGCGAAGATGATCTCGTTGCCCGGCTTGTCCGGCGCGTCGCACGGATAGGTGACGGAGTCCTCTCGCTCCAGGCGCGCCCACGTGATGTTGTCGAGCGAGGGCATGACCCGGGCCATCTCGGCGAAGACGTCGCTGGGGTGCGTGTAGGCCCAGTCGAGCCCGATGCGCCGGGCGATCTCCTGGATCAGCGCCCAGTCCTGGCGCGCCTCGCCGGGCGGGTCGAAGGCTTGACGCGCGAGCTGCACCTCGCGGTTCGTGTTGGTGAAGGTGCCGGTCTTCTCGGCCGCGGCCGAGGCGGGCAGGATCACGTTGGCGTGCCAGGCGGTCTCGGTCAGGAAGATGTCCTGGACGACGAGATGCTCCAGCTTGGCCAGCGCCGCGCGGGCATGGTTCTGGTCCGGGTCGGACATGGCCGGGTTCTCGCCCATGATGTACATGCCCTTGATCCGGCCCTCGAGGATGGCGTTCACGATCTCGACCACGGTCAGGCCGGGCTTGGGGTCGAGCCGCGTGCCCCAGAAGTCCTCGAACTGGCTGCGGATGTCCTCCGATGCGACCGAGCGGTAGTCGGGATAGACCATGGGGATGAGGCCGGCGTCCGAGGCGCCCTGCACGTTGTTCTGGCCGCGCAGCGGGTGCAGGCCCGTGCCCGGCCGGCCGACGTGCCCGGTCACGAGCGCCAGCGAGATGAGGCAGCGGGCGTTGTCGGTGCCGTGCACCGACTGCGAGATGCCCATGCCCCAGAAGATGATCGAGGCGCGCGAGGTCGCGTAGGTGCGCGCCACCTCGCGGATCGTCGCCGCTTCGACGCCGCAGACTTCCGCCATCTCCTCGGGCGCGAAGGCCTTGACCCGCTGCTTGAGCTCCTCGAAGCCTTCGGTGTGGGCCTGGACGTACTGCCGGTCGGTCAGGCCCTCCTCGATGATCGTGTGCAGCATGGCGTTGAGCAGCGCCACGTCCTGGCCCGGCTTGAAGCGCAGCATATGGGTGGCGTAGCGCGCCATGGCGTGGTCGCGCGGATCCATGATGATCAGCTTGGCGCCGCGCCTGGCCGCGTTCTTGAGGAAGGTCGCGGCCACCGGGTGGTTCTGCTCGGGCCGCGCGCCGATCACGATGATGCACTCGGCGTCCTTGGCCGCGGTGAAGGGCGCGGTCACCGCGCCGGAGCCGATGCCCTCCATCAGCGCCGCCACCGAGGAGGCGTGGCACAGGCGCGTGCAGTGATCGACATTGTTGGTGCCGAAGCCGGTGCGCACCAGCTTCTGGAACAGGTAGGCCTCCTCGTTGGTGCCCTTGGCCGAGCCAAAGCCGGCGAGCGCCGGACTCCCGTCGCGCTCCAGGATCCTCTTGAGGCCCGCCGCCGCCGCGTCCAGCGCCTCCTCCCAGGTCGCCTCGCGGAAGTGCGTCCAGGGATTGGCCGGGTCGATCTGGATGTCCGCCGACTTGGCCGCGTCCGCGCGCCGAATCATGGGCTTGGACAGGCGATGCGGATGGGAGATGTAGTCGAACCCGAAGCGGCCCTTCACGCACAGCCGGTTCCGGTTGGCCGGGCCGTTGCGGCCGTCGACGTAGAGCACCTTGTCGTTCTTGAGGTGCAGCGTGGTCTGGCACCCCACCCCGCAGTACGGGCACACCGTCTCGACGTCGCGGTCCTCGAACCCCGTGCGCACGCCATGCTCGTCGAGCAGGCTCGCTTCCATGAGCGCGCCGGTCGGGCAGGCCTGTACGCACTCGCCGCAGGCGACGCAGGTGCTCTCGCCCATGGGAACGTCGAAGTCGAAGACGACCTTGGCGCCGTGGCCCCGGTAGGCCATGCCGATCACGTCGTTGACCTGGACCTCGCGGCAGGCCCGCACGCACAGGGTGCAGTTGATGCACGCGTCCAGGTTGACCCGCATGGCCAAATGGCTCGGGTCGGCGGCGATCGGCTCGCGCGCGGGCAGGCGGCTCGTGGTCACGCCGACTTTCTCGGCCCAGCGCCAGAACTTGGACTCGGGGTCGTGCGCGCGCTCGCGCGGCGGCTGGTCGGCGACCAGCAGCTCGAAGACCATCTCGCGCGACTTGCGGGCGCGCTCGGAGGCGGTCGAGACCTTCATGCCCTGGCTCGGCGCACGGATGCAGGAGGCGGCGAGCACGCGCTCGCCCTCGATCTCGACCATGCACACGCGGCAGTTGCCGTCGGCGCGGTAGTCCGGCTCCGGCGAATAGCACAGGTGCGGGATCTCGATGCCGAGCCGGTGGGCCACCTGCCAGATGGTTTCGCCGGGGGCGGCTTCGACATCCTGGCCGTTCAACGTGAACTTGACCGGTCCGCTCATTGGGCCTCCTCCGGAAAGTGTTTGAGCACGCTGAGCAGCGGGTTGGGCGCCGCCTGGCCCAGGCCGCAGATCGAGGCGTCTCCTATGGCCGCGGCGAGCTCTTCCAACAGCGGCCCATCCCACTTATCGTCCGACATCAGCTTGACCGCCTTTTCGGTGCCGTTCCGGCAGGGCGTGCACTGACCGCAGCTCTCGTCCTCGAAGAAGCGCATGAGGTTGCGCGCCGCGGCCTTCACGTCGTCCTTGTCGGAGAGGATCACGACCGCGTGCGAGCCGACGAAGCAGCCGTGTTTCTCGAGCGTGCCGAAGTCGAGCGGGATGTCCGCCAGGCTCGCGGGCAGGATGCCGCCCGAGGCGCCGCCCGGGAGATAGGCCTTGAATTCATGGCCGTCGGCCATCCCGCCGCAGTACTCCTCGACGAGCTCGCGCGCCGTGATGCCGGCCGGGGCGAGCTTCACACCCGGTTCCCTCACCCGCCCGGAGACGGAATAGCTGCGCAGCCCCTTGCCGCCGTGGCGGCCCTGGCCGGCGAACCACGCCGCACCCTTGGTCAGAATCTCCGGAACCCAGTAGAGCGTCTCGACGTTGTTCACGAGGGTGGGCCGGCCGAAGAGGCCGACCTGGGCCACGTAGGGCGGGCGGTGGCGGGGCAGGCCGCGCTTGCCCTCGATCGACTCGATCATCGCCGACTCCTCGCCGCAGATGTAGGCGCCGGCGCCGCGGCGCAGGTGCAGCTTGGTGTGGGGGCTAAGCCCGGCCGCCTCGATCGCCGCGATCTCCTCGAGCAGGATTGCGCGCGCCGCAGGGTATTCGTCGCGCAGATAGATATAGACGGCCTCCGCCTCCACGGCCCAGGCGGCGATCAGCGCGCCCTCCAGGAACTGGTGCGGCGTGCGCTCGAGGTAGTAGCGGTCCTTGAAGGTGCCGGGCTCGCCCTCGTCGGCGTTGACGGCGACGTAGCGGGGCTTGGGTTCGGCGCGCACGAAGGTCCACTTGCGCCCCGTGGGGAACCCGGCACCGCCCAACCCGCGCAGGCCCGACTCGCCCAGCGTGTCGATCACCTGCTCGACGCCGAGCCGGCCCTCGAGGCAGTCCTTGAGCCTGGCATAGCCGCCGTCGGCCCGGTAGGCGGCAAGGTTCCGGTAGTCGGGCATCTCGGGATGGAGACGCCCGTTCCTGGCGGACTCGGCGAGCAGCTGAACGCTCGCGTGATCGACGTGGCGGTGCCCGACCTCGGCCACCGGCGCGGCGTCGCATCGGCCCATGCATGGCGCGCGCACAACGCGCACGTTGGCGCCGACCTGCGCGGGCAGTTCGGCGAGCAGCTTCTGCGCGCCCATCATCTCGCAGGACAGGCTGTCGCACACCCGGATGGTTATCTCCGGGGGCCGGTCCTCGCCGTCGAGTACGATGTCGAAGTGGGCGTAGAACGAGGCCACCTCGAAAACCTCGGCCATGGGCAGCTTCATTTCCTCGGCGAGTGCGTGGAGGTGCGCCGCGCCAAGGCAGCCGGTGCGGTCCTGGATCAGGTGCAGGTGCTCGATCAGGAGGTCGCGCCGGCGCGGCCGGCCGCCGAGCAGCGTGCGGATTTCCTCGCGCGCGGCCGGATCGAGCCGGCGGCCCTTCGGGAAGATCGGCCCCTCGCGCCGGCCAGAGCCGGGGTGGATCCTGCGTCCCAAGGCACGATCGTCGCGGGCCTCGCCTTCAGCCATTGTTTCGCCCCGTCCCCCTTTCGTTTCGCTCCGATCCGCCGCGCGTGTCCGGCGGTTCGCCCTTCCGGCCACGGCGCCGTGCGCCCGGATTGATCTTGATCCACTTCACCGGCGATCTCAACCCACGGCTATGTAAGGCGTTCGGCTGCGGCGCCGTCAACGGGGCGCCTCGTCGATCACCTCCAACGTCACATGCGCGCTGTTGATCAGCAGCTTGCCGGCGTGCTCGAAGTTCACGGTCACCCGATGGCCGATCACCGATTGAACCTGCCCGATACCCCAGTCCGGCTTGGCCGGGTGGCGCACCAGCATTCCAGGTACCAGGTCCTCGGTCACCGTCCGCCCCGCGACCGCGCGAAGACGCTGGGCCGGCGGCCCGATAGGGAGCCGTGCGCCGCGTCCCGGGCGATTGGTATATCGTATACCACGGCGTGCTTTCCTCGCAACGTTGTTGCCGCGCGGCGCCTTGGCGCATCGCACTTGCCTGGCGCGGACGGGGGCCCCGGCCGGCCCGGCGTGAACGCGCACTCTTCCGAATCTCGCCCGTTGGTGTATAAGGGGCGCCGTGCCGGCGGTGAACTCCCAATTCGCAGTCTAACGCAACCGGAGCGACAAGGCGTCCGGCGAGCCGACGCGGCGCGTTGGGGATCGGGGCAGGGGAGACCGAGATGGACGTGCAGATCGACTTGCGAGTGGCCGAGCTGCTGGCCTCGCGCCTGTGCCACGACCTGGTCGGGCCGGTCGGGGCCGTCAACAATGGCCTGGAGCTCTTGGAGGACGAAGACGGCGCCGACATGGCTCAAGACGCCCTCCGACTGGCCGCCGACAGCGCCCGACGTGCGGCCACCGCCCTGCAGTACTACCGCTTCGCCTACGGCATGGCCGGCTCGCGCATCGGCGGCGACCCCGGCGAACTGCGCCAGCTGACGGCCAATTTCCTGGCGAACAACAAAATCGCGCTCGAGTGGTCGGTGCCCGAGCCCTTGGCGGACACGCCCGAGGATCTCGGCAAGCTGTTGCTCAATCTGGTCCTGCTCGGCGAGGAGTCGCTGCCCATCGGCGGCACCCTGAGCGTGGCGGTGCGGAACGGGCCGGGCGGCCTGGAGGCCTCGGTCGCGGCCTCCGGGGACCACGCGGCCTTGCGTGACGACATTCCGCCCGTCCTGGCCCACGGCGCCGGGCCCGACGACCTGACGCCGCGCAACGTCCAGGCCTATTTCGCGCGCCTGCTCGCGCGGCGTCTGGGCGCCGAGCTGTCGCTCGATACCTCCGGGTCCGATTGCGTACGGTTTTCCGTCGCGTTCGCGTCCTGAGTCCAAGGAATTCCGCGTTCCGGCGGGCTTCCCCGCGCGCGCCGTCGAGTCATGCGAGTCAATGTGTGCGCAATGGTCATGGGCGCAGGTTCGCTTGGCGGGCCTCGCGCAGAGCCCTCGGGTTGCTCGATCATGGCGCGCCGACCGCCGTTGGGGAGGAATCCGCCGACGCGCCGCCCGGGAGGCGGGGCGCGGACGACCGGTCGGTTCAATCGTGCTTGACATTTGCAAGTGAGACGCATTAGCATCGCGAATGAGTTGCAATCGCAATAACTTCGCATCGCCGTTGCTTTGGGCCAAGCCCGTTGGTACCGCTCAAGGACGGAAGCCGGAGGCGGCCGGTATCGCCGGGAGTCCCGGGTTCGTTCGGGGCTGAATGTCGGGGGAGCAATGGCAAAGTCCCGTCGAGAAAGGAGATCACATGATGCGTCACATGATGCACGGAGTCTTGCGCAGCGTTCCGATCATACTTCTGGCCGCCGCCGTCGCGTCCGTCGCCGCCGGCGCGGCGCAAGAGGACGAGGTCCTCAACATCTACACCTCGCGCCACTATCAGAGCGACGAGGCGCTCTACGAGGGCTTCACCAGGCTGACGGGCATCAGGATCAACCGGATCGAGGGCAAGGGCGACGCGCTCATCGAGCGCATCAAGAGCGAGGGCCCGAACAGCCCGGCCGATGTCCTGATTACCGTTGACGCAGGCCGCCTCTGGCGCGCCGAGCAGGCGGGCCTGTTCCAACAGGTGACCTCCGACACCCTGGCGGCGCGCGTCCCGGCGAACCTGAGGCATCCCGAGGGCCGCTGGTTCGGATTCTCTCAGCGCGCCCGGCTCATCTTCTACAACAAGGACGCGGTCAAGCCGGGCGAGATCAAGAGCTACGAGGACCTGGCCGACCCGAAGTGGCGCGGCATGGTTTGCATCCGCTCGAGCAGCAACATCTACAACCTGTCTCTCCTGGGCTCGATCATCGCCAGCCGGGGCGAGGCCGCGGCGCAGGCCTGGGCCAAGGGCGTGGTGGCCAATTTTGCCCGCGATCCGCAGGGCGGCGACACGGATCAGATCAAGGCCGTGGCCGCCGGCGAGTGCGGGATCGCGCTGGCCAACTCGTACTACTACGCCCGCCTGATGACCAGCCCGAAGGAGGAGGACAGGAAGATCGCCGAAGCGGTCGGCGTGGTGTTCCCGAACCAGGAGGACCGCGGCACGCACGTCAACATCTCCGGCGCCGGCGTGCTCAAGCACGCGCGGCACACCGATGCCGCGGTCCGGTTCCTCGAATACCTGACGAGCGAGGAGGCGCAGCGAATTTTCGCCGACGGCAACAACGAGTACCCGGTGGTCCCGGGCGTGGCGGCGAACGCGGCCCTGAAGTCGCTCGGCGACTTCAAGCGTGACATCCTGAACGTCGCCCAGGTCGGCAGGTACCAGCCGCTCGCGCAAAGGATTTTCGACCGCGCCGGCTGGAAATAGGCGCGGCCTGACACCGATGGGCGCACGAGGTAACCCGAGCGCCCATCGGTATCGGCGCGCCGGGTTGGCCTTGGGCGGCGGCGCCCGGCCTACCGCCGCTGCCCGCCACCGCCCGGCCGGGCGCGCGCGATCGCCCGGCTGAGGAGGAACAGCGGCAGGATCCCCACCGCGACGATGGCCAGCGACGCGGTCGAAGCCTCCGTCAAGCGCTCGTCCGAGGCCAGGTTGAAGGCCTGCACCGCCAGGGTATCGAAGTTGAACGGGCGCATGATCAGGGTCGCGGGCAGCTCCTTCATCACGTCGACGAAGACCATGAGGGCGGCGGTCAGCAGGCTGCCCCACATGAGCGGCGCATGGACCCGGAGCAGGGTCCCGGCCGGCCCGTGGCCGAGGCTGCGCGCGGCGTCGTCCATGGACGGCTTGATCTTGCTCAGGCTGGCCTCGACCGCATTCAGCGAAACGGCCAGGAAGCGCACCAGGTAGGCGAAGACGAGGGCCGCAATCGTACCCGTCAGGAGCAGGCCCGTGGACACGCCGAAGCGGGCGCGCATCCAGGCGTCGAGCGCGTTGTCGAACAGGGCGAAGGGGATCAGCACGCCGACGGCGATCACGGTCCCGGGGACCGCATAGCCCATCGCCGCCACGCGGCTGGCGCCCACGGTCAGCCGGCTCGGGCTCAGGCGCACGCCGTAGGCCATGATCGCGGCCAGCAGCACCGCCGCTACGGCCGTGACCGCGGCCAGGGTGAAGCTGTTGAAGGCCAGGCGCGCGAACCGCGGGCCGAACTGCGCATCGCCCGCCTCGATCGACATGCGGAGCAGGATGGCGGCCGGCAGCAGGAACCCCATCGTCATCGGCACGATACAGGCCGCGCTGGCCAGCGCCGCCCGCCAACCCTTGAGCCGGTAGTCGGGCAGGTGCTGGTAGCGGCCCGAGGTATGGTAGTAGCGGGCCGGGCCGCGGCTCCATCGCTCCAGGAGCAGCACGGCCAAGACGAAGCCCAAAAGGACCGCCGAGAGCTGGGCCGCCGCCACCCGGTCGCCGAGCGAGAACCAGGCGCGCACGATGCCGGTCGTGAAGGTCTGCACGCCGAAGAACGACACCGTCCCGAAATCGGCGATGGTCTCCATGAGCGCCAGCGCCACTCCGGCCGCGACCGCCGGCCGGGCGAGCGGCAGAGCGACGCGGAAAAAGCTCGCCCAGGGGCCGCAACCCAGCGTCCGGCTGACCTCGAGGGCGCACACCGACTGCTCCAGGAATGCGGCGCGGGCGAGCAGATAAACGTAGGGATAGAGGACCAGCGCAAGCATCACGATCGCCCCGCCCAGCGAACGGATCTGCGGGAACCAGTAGTCGTGCGGCCCCCATCCGGTCACCTCCCGAAGGAGCGATTGCACCGGCCCGGTGAACTGCAGGAAATCGGTATAGGTGTAGGCCATGACGTAGGCCGGCACGGCGAGCGGCAGGATGAGCGCCCACTCGAAGGTCCGCCGGCCAGGAAAACGGCACATGGTCACCAGCCACGCCGTGCTCAGGCCGATCGCCAACACGCCCAGGCCGACGCCGAGTGCCAGCCAGATCGTGTTGGCCACGTAACTGGGCAGCACCGTGCTCGCCAGGTGCTGCCAGGTCCCCTGGCTGGGTACGAACACGTTGGCGAGCACGCTGACGACCGGTGTTGCGAACAGGCTCGCGATGAGGAGCGCGGCCCAGGTGAGCACCCCGATTCGGCGCGCCGGCCGGGTAGCGAACCGGCCGGGCGGGATCGGCAGCGGGCCCGTAGGAGCTTGGCGGCGGGCGGTCTCGGTCACGTTCAACCAGGTTGCTTCGCGCGTCGGCAAGGCGCAGCCAAGGCTTAACAGCCGCAAGGCCTCCGGGCAACGCTTCGCGGGCGGCGCGTCGGGGGTCCGAACCGGCGCCCGGGGGCCGCCCGCGGTACGACAACCGGCGCAGGAGAATCTATCCCGGATGCTCGCGCCGGGACGGGGCCCGGCCGGGCAGAATGGGCCCGCGCACGGCAGGGTAAGGGGTCATTAATCTCTTTTTGTCAGTGTGTTTCGCTGAGCGTCGGGGGCCTTGTCGCCGCTTGGCCAATCTCGAGACGCGCCCGAGACCGGGGCAAGCAGTCGTGGGTTCGTGGTTATGGACGACCTTCTAAGCGAGTTTCTGACCGAGACCAACGAAGGCTTGGCCGTCCTGGATGTCGAGCTCGTCAATCTCGAAAAAAACCCGAACGACCACGAACTGCTGAGCAACATCTTCCGGCTCATGCACACCATCAAGGGGACCTGCGGGTTCCTGGGTCTGCCGCGTCTCGAGGCCGTCGCCCACGCGGGCGAGAACGTGCTGGGCAAGATCCGCGAAGGCGGCTTGGTGGTCACGCCGGCGGCGGTGTCCCTGATCCTGGAATGCCTGGACCGGATCCGGTCGCTCCTGGTCGCCCTCGAGGAGACCGAGGCCGAGCCGGAGGGGGAAGATGCCGACCTGATCGGCCGCCTGAACGCCCTGGCCAACGAGGGCGGCGGGGCGGAGGCAGCCGCCCCGGGCGAGGACGAGGCGGGCGCGCCGGCCGAAGCCACCGCCGAGGAGCCGGCGCTCGAGGCCGCACCGGCCGAAATCACCGAGACCGCCGAGGCCGACACGGCCGCCGAGCCGGCACATTGCGAAACACAGGACCAGGGCGAAGCGCCGGGCGAGGCCGCCGCAGAAGCCGCCGCGCCGCCGGGCGTGAGCGCGGGCCCGGCCGCCGCCGACGCCAAGGCCAAGGACGGCAAGAAAGAGTCCTCGGTGGCCAACCAGTCGATCCGCGTCAACGTCGATTTGCTGGAAGACCTGATGACCATGGTCTCCGAGCTGGTGCTGACCCGCAACCAGCTCCTACAGATCCTGCGCAGCCACAAGGAAAGCGAATTCGCGGCGCCCCTGCAGCGGCTCAATCACGTCGTCTCCGAGCTTCAGGAGGGCGTGATGAAGACGCGCATGCAGCCGATCGGCAACGCCTGGGCCAAGCTGCCGCGCATCGTCCGCGACCTGTCGCACGAGCTCGGCAAGAAGATCGACCTGGTCATGAAAGGCGCGGAGACCGAGCTCGACCGTCAGGTGCTGGAGCTCATCAAGGATCCGCTCACGCACATGGTGCGCAATTCGGCCGACCACGGCCTGGAGACCACCGAGGACCGCATCAAGGCCGGCAAACCGGAGGTCGGCAAGGTCACGCTCAACGCCTATCACGAGGGCGGCCACATCATCATCGAGGTCTCCGACGATGGGCGCGGCCTGACCGTGGAGCAGGTCAAGAAGAAGGCGATCGAGAACGGCCTGGCCACCGAGGCCGAAGTCGAGTCGATGACCGAGCAGCAGATCCAGAGGTTCATCTTCAAGCCCGGCTTCTCGACCGCCGCCCAGGTCACCGCGGTCTCCGGCCGCGGCGTGGGCATGGACGTCGTCCGCAGCAACATCGAGAAGATCGGCGGCACCGTGGAGCTGACCTCGGTGGAAGGGCAAGGCACCACGTTCATCATCAAGATCCCGCTGACCCTGGCGATCGTCTCGGCGCTCATCGTCGAATGCGCCGGCGAGCGCTTCGCCATTCCGCAGATCAGCGTGCTCGAACTGGTGCGCGCCTCGGCCCACTCGGAAAACACGATCGAGCGCATCAACGAGACACCGGTTCTGCGCCTGCGCAACCGGCTTTTGCCACTGGTCAACCTGTGCGACTTGATGAAGCTGCAGGCGGCAACGTTACCGGTCGCCGGCGACACCAATGGCGCGGAATCCGAGGCAGTCGGCGCGATCGAGATGAAAAGGGGCGCCGGCGACGACAACTTCATCGTCGTCACCCAGGTCGGAAGCTACACCTTCGGCATCATCGTCGATCGGGTCTTCGACACCGAAGAGATCGTGGTCAAACCCGTGGCGCGCATCCTGCGCGAAAATCAGATGTTCTCCGGCAACACGATCCTCGGCGACGGCAGCGTGGTCATGATCCTCGACCCGAACGGGATCGCGGCGGCGACCGGCGAGGTCGAGCTGGCCGAAGAGAGCTCCGAGGCCACAGTCGACCGGCACGCCACGCGCGGCGAGGAGACCGTGGCCATGCTGGTCTTTCGCGCGGTCGACAAGGCGCCGAAGGCCGTGCCCTTGGCCCTGGTCGCGCGACTGGAGGAAATCGACCGCTCCAAGGTCGAGATGTCCAATGGCCAGTACGTCGTGCAGTACCGCGGCCAGCTCATGCCGCTGGTGCAGATGGAAGGGGGCTGCGAGCTCGGCAAGGAGGGCCGGCAGCCGGTCCTGGTCTTCACCGATCGCGACCGGACGATGGGACTGGTCGTCGACGAAATCGACGACATCGTCGAGGACCGCATGCACATCGAACTGACCGCCAAGCGGACCGGCTTCGTCGGCAGCGCCATCATCGCCGAGCGGGCGACCGACGTCGTCGACGTGGCCCACTACTTGACCCTGGCCTTCAACGACTGGTTCGGCACCGAAGCCGCGGAGTCGTTCGGCGACAGCGGATCGATCCGGATCCTGCTTGTCGATGACAGCCCGTTCTTCCGCAACCTGCTGTCGCCGCTGCTGGCGGTGGCCGGGTACGATGTAACTTCCGTGGACAGCGCGAGCGCGGCGCTGGATCTGTGCGAGGCGGGCGAGCAATTCGAAATGATCATTTCCGACATCGAGATGCCGGGCATGAGTGGCTTCGAGTTCGCCGAAGCGGTCAAGAACAACCCCCGCTGGGCCAAGGTCCCGATGGTCGCCTTGTCCTCGTTCGCCACGCCGAAGGATCTGGCGCGCGGGCGGGCCGTCGGCTTTAGGGATTACGTGGCCAAGAGCGACCGCGAAGCGCTGTTGAGCGCGCTGCACGAGACCTTGGCCGACATTCGGGGTGCGGCATGAGAAGCCAGGCCGAAGCCACCCAGGCCCTGAACCCGGCCGTTGCTTCCGACGCGACGGAGGATTTCTTGACCTTCACGATCTCCGGGCAGCTGTTCGGAATCCCGGTGCTCAAGGTGCAGGACGTGCTCAGCTCGTATCGGATCACGCGCATCCCCTTGGCGCCGCCCGAGATCATGGGATCGTTGAACCTGCGCGGCCGCGTCGTCACCGCGATCGACATGCGCGCGCGGCTCGGCCTGGCGCCGCGGCCGAACGGGTCCGAGAGCATGAGCATCGTGGCCGAGAACGACGGCGAGCTTTACAGCCTCGTGGTCGACTCGGTCGGCGAGGTTCTCGCGCTGTCGTCCAGCACCTTCGAGCGCAATCCGCCGACCCTCGATCCCATGGTCCGCGCCTTCTCGGACGGGGTCTACCGGCTCGACGAGCATCTGCTGGTCGTACTGGACGTGAACCGGCTGCTCGATTACGGGCGGTCCCAGGCGGCACTGTCGTGATGCCCGGGTCGCGGCCGGTATCGTACGCAGTGGTAGGGGAGAGGCCGCCCGCAGGCCGATCCCCTGACGAGCGTCACGGAGTTCGCAGCAATGAAGACTTGCCTCATCGTCGATGATTCAAAGGTCGTGCGCATGGTCGCGCGCAAGATCCTGGAAGGCCTCAACTTCGGGATCGACGAAGCCGAGGACGGCCAGCAGGCCCTGGACGTTTGCCGCCAGAGGATGCCGAGCGCCGTCCTCCTCGACTGGAACATGCCGGTCAAGAGCGGCATCGAGTTCCTTCACGAACTGCGCGCCATGGAAGGGGTCGAGCAGCCCATCGTCGTCTTCTGCACGACGGAAAACGACATGGAGCACATCCAGGAGGCGATAAAGGCGGGCGCCGACGAGTACATCATGAAGCCCTTCGACAGCGAGATCATCGAGTCGAAGTTCTCCCAAGTCGGCCTGCTCTGAGCTCCGGCGAGGCGGAGAGGGCGCGCGCATGGCGACAGACGGTCCCTATCGGGTGATGGTCGTCGACGACTCCGCCGTGATTCGGGGTCTGCTGACGCGCTGCCTGGAGGCGGATCCCGCGATTTCGGTCGTCGCGTCGGTATCCAATGGGGAGCTGGCGTTGCGGGCCGTCGAGCGGCAGGACATCGAGATCGTCCTCCTCGACATCGAAATGCCGGTCATGGACGGCATGACCGCGCTGCCCCTGCTGCTCAGGGCCAGGCCCGGGGTCCAGGTCGTCATGGCCTCGACGCTGACCCGCCAGAACGCGGAGATCAGTCTGCGGGCGATGGCCAACGGCGCCGCCGACTACGTGACCAAGCCGAGTTCGACGAGCGAGCTGCATTCGGCCGACGCCTTCAAGCGGGAGCTGACCGAGAAGGTCAAGGCCGTGGCCGCGGCCGGCCGCTCCGGGCGCAGGGGCGCGGCGCGGCGGGGATTGGTCGCGCGCGGCGCAGTCCCGCGCGCCGCCCCGGCCGGCGCAGAGCGGCAGCCCGCGCCTGACATCAGGTTGCGCCCGGCCCCCGCTGTGCGGCCCGACGTGATCGCGATCGGCAGCTCGACCGGCGGACCGCAAGCTCTGTTCAAGGTCCTCGGCGACCTCGGCCGGGACGTCACGCAGCCGATCCTTATCACGCAGCACATGCCGGCGACGTTCACCGCGCTACTCGCCGAGCACATCACGCGCGCCTCGGGCATTCCATGCCATGAGGGCAAAGACGGCGAGTCCATCGTTCCGGGGCGCATCTACGTCGCTCCCGGCGATTTCCATATGCTGGTCGAGCGCGGCAAGACCGGCACCGCGATCCGGCTGCACCAGGGCGAGCCGGAAAACTACTGTCGGCCGGCGGTCGACCCGTTGCTGCGCAGCATGGCGCCGATCTACAGGTCGCGCCTTTTGGTGCTCATTCTGACGGGCATGGGGGCGGACGGCCGCAACGGGTCCCAGGCGGTGACGGCCGCCGGGGGCGCGGTCGTCGCCCAGGATGAGGCGACAAGCGTGGTCTGGGGCATGCCGGGGGCGGTCGCGACGGCCGGCCTGTGCTCGGCGGTCCTGCCGCTGCCCGAGATCGCACCCTACGTCCGCAAGCTCGCTGTGAGGTCGGCGGCATGAACGTAAGCGACTTCGAACTGATCGCGCAGATCCTGAAGGAGCGCAGCGGTCTCGCGCTCAGCAAGGAAAAGGCGTATCTGCTCGAGAGCCGGCTCAATCCGGTGGCCCGCAAGTGGAACTTCGCGGGCTTCGACGAGCTGGCACAGGCAATCAGGAACGGCAAGGACGACGCGCTCCTGGTGGACGTCACCGAGGCGATGACCACCAACGAGTCGTTCTTCTTCCGCGATCAGAAACCGTTCGAACAGTTCCGCGAGGTCGTGCTGCCGCACTTGCTCGAGCACCGGGCGTCGAAACGCGCGTTCCGGATCTGGAGCGCCGCCTGCTCGTCGGGCCAGGAGCCGTACACGCTCGCCATGATCCTCAAGGAGCAGGAGGCGAAGCTCGCCGGCTGGCGGGTCGAGATCGTGGCCACCGACCTCTCGCGCGAGATCCTGGACAAGGCGAAGGAAGGGCTCTACTCGCAGTTCGAGGTCCAGCGCGGCCTTCCGATCACGCTGCTGGTCAAATACTTCAAGCAGGTCGGCGATCGCTGGCAGATCGACGAAGGCATCCGCAAGATGGTCAAGTTCATGGAATTCAACCTGCTGAACGACCCGGCGCCGCTCGGCCGGTTCGACGTCGTGTTCTGCCGCAACGTGCTGATCTATTTCGACCCGCCGACCAAGACCCGCGTCCTGGACAACATCGCCAACCTGTTGTCCGCCGACGGCTTCCTGTACCTCGGCGGCGCCGAGACCGTGCTCGGCACGACCGACCGCTTCCAGCTCATGCCGGGGAAGCGGGGCATCTATACGCTGGCGGCGTCCGGCACGGCGGCGCGGGCCGCCAGCTGATACCAACCACCGTTGATATTGCCCCACCGAAGGCCGGGCGCCTTTCGCCGCCGGATACATCGCTCGTCGCTTGAAGTGGCCCGCGCTCCGGCGCGACTGGCACCGGTCCGGCGGCAAAAATCGTCCCGGCGAAACGGGTCGATATCAACGGTGGTTGGAATGAGCGGCCCGAAGCGCGCCGGCTTGCCGTCACGCGCGGCCGACATTTGTGAAACACCGGCGCGCTGCCCTAGAGCAAATCCGGGTCGATGAGAATTGCCCGAAGGCGATTCATCGACCCGGATTTGCTCCAACTGTAATGTATAGAGCGGATTCACATGATTGATTGGAGCCGCGAAGTGGTTCCAATCAATCACGATCCGCTCTAGGAACGCGCCGTTCGTTTCTTGCCGGTGGATTCCCGTCCGAGTCGAGTTCCCCGGATGCCCGAGCGGTCAGCCGGCTGCCGCTTGGCGACCGAGTTGATCCTTTGCGCCGTCCTGGGCCGGCGTCGGGTCGCGCAGGACGTAGCCCCGGCCCCAGACGGTCTCGATGTAGTTCTCGCCCCCGGTGGCCGCCGTGAGCTTCTTGCGCAGCTTGCACACGAAGACGTCGATGATTTTCAGCTCCGGCTCGTCCATGCCGCCGTAGAGATGGTTCAGGAACATCTCCTTGGTCAGGGTCGTGCCCTTGCGCAACGAAAGCAGCTCGAGGATGCCGTATTCCTTGCCCGTCAGGTGCAGCGGCTGGCCATCGACCTCGACGGTTCGGGTGTCCAGGTTGACGGTCAGCTTGCCGGTCTTGATGACCGAATCGGAATGGCCCTTCGAGCGCCGGACGATCGCCTGGATGCGCGCCACCAGCTCCCGCTTGTCGAACGGCTTGGTCAGATAGTCGTCGGCGCCCACGCCCAGGCCCTTGATCTTGTCATCCAGCCCGTTCAGTCCCGAGAGAATGAGGATCGGGGTCTTGACTCGGGCGGCCCGCAAGCGGCGCAGGACCTCATAGCCGTCCATGTCGGGTAGCATGAGGTCGAGAACGATGATGTCGTAATCGTAGAGTTTGCCGATCTCGAGCCCGTCCTCGCCCATGTCCGTGGTGTCGCAGACATAGCTCTCGGACCTGAGCATCATTTCTATGCTCTGGGCCGTGGCCGGATCATCCTCGACTAGAAGCACTCTCATGAATCCAATCCTGATGCCTTAGTTTGGACGGGAATTACTGATGTTAACCATTTTGCGGAAGTTTTATTAACAAACCCTTAGCGCCGCAAGTCTGATCTTTGTTGTTTTACGCAACTTTAAAGCGCCCGGCCCATACTGCGCCCCAATTGGGCGTATCACGCGATGCGCGATGGGGAGGCGCAGGTGGCAGCGGCCGTCCGGTCCCTAATCGACGAGCTCGATCAACTTCCCGAATTCCGCCTCTACGGCAGGGTCGGCGGCGTGCTCGGCATGCTGGTCGAGGTGGCCGGGCTCGAGCGCGAGCTTTCGGTCGGCGAGCGCTGCAACGTGCTGGCGCGCGGCGGCGCCAGCGTGCAGTGCGAGGTCATCGGGTTCCGCCAGGGCCGAGCGCTCTTGCTGCCCTTCGGCTCGCTCGACGGCGTCGGCCTGGGCTGCAAGGCAGAGGTCGTCAAGGCGGAGCCCCTGATTTGGCCCACCGAGGCCTGGCTCGGGCGCGTGGTCAACGCACTGTGCGAGCCGATCGACGGCAAGGGCCCGCTGCCGTCGGGCCCGGTTCCCGGCGCCCTGCGGCGCCGGCCGCCGCCGGCGCATCGGCGCCAGCGCGTGGGCGGCAAGATCGACCTCGGGGTGCGCGCGCTCAACACCTTCCTGACCTGCTGCCGGGGCCAGCGGATGGGCATTTTCTCCGGCTCGGGCGTGGGAAAGTCGGTGCTGCTGTCCATGCTGGCGCGCTATTCGACCTCGGACGTGATCGTCATCGGGCTGATCGGGGAGCGCGGCCGCGAGGTCCAGGAATGGCTGGAGGACGACCTCGGCGCCGAGGGCCTGGCGCGTTCGGTCGTCGTCGTGGCCACGTCGGACGAGCCGCCGCTGATGCGCCGCCAGGCGGCCAACCTGACGCTCGCCATCGCCGAATACTTCCGCGATTTGGGCAAGGACGTGATCTGCCTGATCGACTCGATTACCCGCTTCGCCATGGCCATGCGCGAGATCGGCCTGGCCGCCGGCGAGCCGCCGACGAGCAAGGGCTACACCCCGAGCGTGTTCGGCCAGCTGCCGCAGCTCCTCGAGCGGGCCGGGCCGGGCGAGGACGGAGGCTCGATCACCGGCCTGTTCACCGTGTTGGTCGAGGGCGACGACCACAACGAGCCGATCGCCGACGCCGTCCGCGGCATTCTCGACGGGCAGATCGTGCTCGACCGCGCGATCGCCGAGCGCAACCGCTACCCCGCGATCAACGTCCTGCGCAGCATCTCCCGGACCATGCCCGATTGCAACACCGAGGCGGAGAACGCGCTTGTCAACCGTGCGCGCGTGCTGCTGTCGACCTACGAGGACATGGCCGAGCTGATCCGCATCGGCGCCTACAAGAAGGGCAGCGACGCCACGATCGACGAAGCCATTCATTACCAGCCGCAGCTCGAGGCTTTCCTCAGCCAGGGCAAGGCGGAGCGCTGCGACCTCGCGAGCGGCTACGCGGCCCTGGCAGGGATCTTGGGCGTGCCCTGGCCGCCGGGCGGCAAGGCGCCAGGCCCGAAGGGCGGCGAGGGCCCCGAAACGCCATGACCGCGCTCGGCAGCCTGGTCCGTGTCCACGACTGGATCCTCAACGAGAAGCGGCAGAAGCTCGCCGCGCTGGAAGGGCTCGCCGAGCGCATGAAGGACGATCTGCGCCGGCTCCAGGAGGACCTGGAGCGCGAGCAACGGGCCGCCTCCGGGTCGCTCGAGGGTACGGTCGCCTTTCCCGCCTTCGTCGCCGCGGCGCTGGAGCGGCGCAAGCGCCTGCGCCAGTCGATCGCCGAACTGGAGCGCGCCATCGAGGCCGCTCGCGAGGAGGTCCATGCCGCCTTCCAGGAAGTGAAGAAGTACGAGCTCGCGCGCGACAACGACGACAAACGCGAACGGGACCGCCGCGCCCGGGGCGAGCAAAAGGCGCTGGACGAGCTCGGCACGAGCCTGTACCGGCGTGGCCGTCTGGCGCGGGAGGACTGACCGGTCCGCCGGCCCTCGGTCGGGCTGGCCGGAGTCTCTGATGGCCGGGGCGAGCCCGGCCATGACCTGGAAAGAAATCCGGGCTACACGACCAGGCTGGACGAGGCGGCCGCGGCGGGACTTTCGATCGGCAGGAACCGCCACTCGCGCGAGGCCTGGAACCCGAGGCCGCCGGCGTAGCCTGCGGCGTCGTTGGCGTCTTGGAAGATCTGCCGGATATCGTGGCGCATGGCCTCGGGCAGCGGTTGGCGCGTGCGCAGGATCAGGTCGAAGCGCTTCGCCCGGACCAGGCCGTCGAGCTGTAACTCGCCGAGGCGCGACATTTCGACCTCGAGGATGAAACGGGTCGCCTCGTCGCCGTCCTGGCTCCCGGCCGCGCCGCGCCGCCGGTCCCTGTGGCGCAGGAACAGCCGCAGCTGCTGGACTTCGTGGCCGTCCCAAATGGGAATGGGCACCAGGCGCCAATCGCCGCCCGTGCCGTCGGCCAGGCGACTCATCTGGCCGAAGTCCTGCCCGAGGCGGTTGAGCAGGCCGTCCCGCCCGGCGTTTTTCAGGAGCTGCACGGTCTGGGCGCCGAGCCACCGGCTCATCTCGCCACGGCTCAGCGCCGAGAGGAAGAACAGGATGCCGGAGGCGAGCCTTGGCCCCGGCTGGGGCACCCCGTGCGGGACGGGCGGCGTGGCCGCGCCCGGCGTGCCGAGCTCCTGAAGCGCTTGCAGCGCCTCCTCCAGCGCCAGCCACGCGTGGCCCAGCGGGCGCGGGGTCGGCCCCGCGGGGGCTTCACCGTCGGGGAGCGCCCCGGCCGGCAACTCCAGCGTGACCCGGCCGCCCGGCGGGAGGGAGGCCTCGAGCTCCAGGGTCATGGTGCCGAGCGGTGTGCGCAGCACCGGTTGGCCGGCGTGGGTCACGGCCGTCACCTCGCCGGTAAACCGGAGCGCTCCGGTCGGTATGGGCGGGGACGATGGCTGGGCGATGCCGACGGCAGGGGCGGCGCCCGGCCGCGGCCCGGCGACTTCCGCGCTTCCCGCCGCTTGAGCGCTCGGCTGTCCGGCGCCCGGGGCGACGACGGGGCCGGGCCGTACCGGCGCCGAGGGTGCCGGAGTCGCCGTCGAACCCGCCCCGAGCCCGGGCGCGGAGGGCTGGCCCGGACCGGCGGCGGGAGGTGGGATCGCCGGCGGGGCCCGGTTCCGCGCCACGCCGGGCGTCGGGGCGCCGGGGGTTGGCTGACCCGCTATGGGGGCGAGGGGCGGCGGCGCCGGCCGAACCTGTGGCGCGGCCGAGCCCGAGGCCGAAGCCCCCTGGGCCGGAACCGCGGCGGAAGCGCCTGGCGTGGCTTGTGGCTGCGGCGGTGCGCCAGCGTTGATCCGCGCGGCCGGAGGCGCGGTCCCCGCAACGGTCCCCCCCTGGCCTTGCGCCGCCGGGGCCGGCGTCGCGGCGGCGGGCGGGGCGGCGGCCGCCTGCCCCGCCGTGGCCGAGGCCGGCCCTTGATCCTGGACGGGCGGGGCGCTGACCGCCAGGATTCGGACCTGCAGCTCGCTGCCGGGCGCGAGGCGGAACAGGGCCGGCGGGAGGGTCGAGGCGGAGCCCGCCGCGGCGTCCGGCGGCGCGGCGGGGGTCTGGAGCACGGCTCGCACCAACTGCCCCAGGCTCAGCAGGTCGGGCGGGGCGGCCGCGGGGCCGTGTGCGGCGAGGGCCGGCGTGCCCGCCGCCGCGGGCGCGGGCGGCGCGTTCGCTTGCGCCCCGCCGGAGCCCGCCGAGCCTTGCGGCGCCAAGCGCCCCGGCGCTGCGGCGGCCTGGGCCCGGGTCTGCATGAGCAGGACGTGAAGCTGCGCCCCGCTGCTGCGCACCTGCAGCGTGACCTCGGCGTCGGGGGCGAGGTGGACCTTGGTGGCCACGGCGAGCGTGCCGAGCTCGGTGCGCACGAGGACGCGGCCCTTGCCGTCCTCGCCCACCACGACGCCGCGCAGGATGGTGCCGGCGGCCAGCCGCGCCACGTCGGGCGGCGGGTTGGGAATGGTGGCGAGCACGCCCGAGGGCGCGGTCGCCGGGACCGCGGCGCCCAACAGGGACGACGGTCGCAACGGGTCGTTCATAGCGTCTCCACGAGGCGCCGCGCCAGGCCCTCGATGTCGGCCGCGGCGGCCGAGTTCGGGTAGCGAACCAGGAGCGGGGCTTGGTTGCGGATCGCCTCCTTGACCTTGCCGTCGCGGCGCACGATCCCGGCCAGCGGCGGCGCGATCTTGAGGAAGGACTCGCACGCCTTGCGCACGGTCGCGTAGGTCCGTTCGCCCTCGCCGTGCGAGGCGGCCATGTTGACGACCAGACGCAGGTCCGGCGGCGGCTTCCGGTGCAGGGACAGCTTGATGAACGCGTAGGCGTCGGTCATCGCGGTCGGCTCGTCGGTGGTCACGACCAGGCAGGTCCGGGCCTGCGCGGCGAACTGGCGAACGGTGCGCTCGACCCCGGCGCCGAGGTCGAGGACGAGCCAATCGTAGGCCGGGGCCAGCTGCGCCAGGCCGGCGGTCAACCGCGCCAGCCGGTCCCCCGGCAGGCTTGCCAGGCTGCCCGAGCCCGAGCGGCCCGCGACGACGTCGAAGCCACCCTCGGAATAGCCGAGCGCGGCGTCGCCTAGGCCGTAGCGCCCCGCGAGCACGCCGCCCAGGTCCCGCGATGGCGCCAGCCCCAACTGGATGTCCACGTTGGCCAGCCCCAGGTCGCCGTCGAACAGCAGGACCTTGCACCCGCGCTTGGCGAGGGCGTGGCATAGCGTGATCGACAGCCAGGTCTTGCCGACGCCGCCCTTGCCCGAGGCGACGGCGATCCCGTTGCCGAGCGCGGCGGCGCCGGCGGCGCTGGCGGGCATGTTCGGAGCTTCGACCATTAGCGCGATTTCCTGACTTGGGCGGCTTGCTCGGCCACGGCCTCGGCGGGCAACAACAGGCGCGCGAGCGAAACCGGATTGATCGGCAGCAAGGGGTCGCCGATGTGGGGGGACGTGCCGGCCGCCATCAAGGCCATCCGGCCGGCCTGTGCGGCGCTGAGCAGCCCGCCGAAGCGCCTGGCGGTGTCCAGGCGGGTTCCGATCAGGCCCTTCGCCCCGGTCTGGGCGAAGGCGAGCGCGGCCTCGGCGGAGTCGGCCGCATCGCCGCCCGCCGGCAGCACGAGCGCGACATCGGCCCCGGCCGCGCGCGCGGCCTCGGACACGCGGGCGAGGTCCTTAGCCTCGAAGGGGTTTGCGCCCACGGTGTCGATGACGACGAAATGGTCCTGAGGGCAGGCCCGGACCGCCTCGGCCAGCGCCCTTGCGTCCCCGGCCTGGGCGAGGCGCGCCGTCAGCGCCTTGGCGAAGGCCGTGACCTGGGCGAGCCCGCCCGACTTGACGGTGTCCATGGTGATGAGCGCGGCCGGCCGGCCCGCGAGGCGCGCACGGGCGCACAGCTTGGCCGCGGTCGCGGTCTTGCCCGCTCCCGGTGCGCCGACCAGCATGACCGGGCGCGGCGCCTCGAGCGCCGGCAGGGGCGCGAAGGCGAACGCGGTGTCGAGCGCGCCGGCGAGCACCATCACGGCCTCGCACGCGGGCAGGCTCGCGGCGGCGCCGAGCAGGCGGTCGAACAGGCCGGGCGGCAGCCGGTGGTAGGACAGGGCCTGGGAGATCACGTCGATGGGCGGCGGCCCGCCCGGTTGCGGGCCGAAGTCCAGCTCGTCGAGCGGAGAGTCCTCCAGGGCCGCGGTCACGCGCACGCCCAGGCCGTTCTCCGCCGGCTGGGTCGACAGAATGACGGCGTCCGGCCCGAGGGCCTCGCGCACGCGCTTCATGGCCTCGGGCAAGGTGTTCGCCGTGAAGCTCTTCAGCCGCATGGACCGGTCATCTCCTTCAGGTCGACGCGCCTCCGGCCATCGTCAGATCTGGCCCAGGGTCTTGATCTGGGCCTTGGCGTAGACCTCGTTCTGCGACATGACCACCGTGGACGGGCGGAAGCGCTCGACGATCGAGCGCACGTAGGGTCGGATCGCGGGGCTGGTCAGCAGGACCGGAGTCTCGCCCATCATGGCGTGCCGCTCGAAGGTCGTGCGCACCTGGTGGATGAACTCCTGCAGCTTCGAGGGCGCCATGGACAGGTGCCTCTCCTCGCCCTCGCCGACGATGGCCTCGGCGAAGGCCTGCTCCCACTGCGGCGTCAGCGTGACCATGGGCAGGATTCCCTGCTCGTTGAGCTGGGCGTTGGAGATCTGCCGGGCCAGGCGGGCGCGCACGTGCTCGGTAATGCCGGTGATGCTGCGCGTGTAGCCGCAGGCCTCGGACACGCCCTCCAGGATGGTCGGCAGGTCGCGGACCGACACTCGCTCGCCGAGCAGGTTCTGCAACACTCGTTGCAGGCCGCCGACCGAAATCTGGTTCGGGATCAGGTCCGCGATCAGCTTCTGCTGGTCCTGTTCCAGCTCGTCGAGAAGCTTCTGCGTCTCGGCGTAGGACAGCAGCTCGGCCATGTTGTCCTTGACCACCTCGGTCAGGTGGGTGGTGATCACGGTCGGCGGGTCGACCACGGTGTAACCGCGGAACAACGCTTCCTCGCGCGCCCCCGCGTCGACCCACATGGCCGGCAGGCCGAAGGTCGGCTCGGTCGTCTCCTCGCCGCTCAGCGGGATCTTCTCGCCCTTCGGGTCCATGACCAGAAGCATGTTCGGGCGCAGCTCGCCGTGCCCGGCCTCGATCTCCTTGAGGCGGATCACGTAGGTGTTGGCGGGAAGCTGCAGGTTGTCCTGGATGCGCACCGAGGGCAGGACGAAGCCCATCTCCTGGGCCAACTGGCGGCGCAGCGATTTGATCTGGTCGGTCAGGCGCTGGCCGCCCTGGCTGCTGATCATCGGCAGCAGCCCGTAACCCAGCTCGAGCCGCAGGTTGTCGATCTGCAGGGCGTTGCTGATCGGCTCCTCGGCCGCCGGCGCCGGCGCCGCGTCGGCATCGCCGCCCTCGGCCTTGGCCGCCTCGCCGGCCTCGCCGCGCTTGGCCGTCGACCAGGCGAGCGTACCGGCGACGCCGGAGAGCAGGAGGAACGGCACCGCCGGGATGCCGGGCAGCAAGGCGAGGGCGAGCATCAGGAACGACGACAGGCCGAGCGCCCGCGGGTAGCCGCCCAATTCGCTGAAAAGGGCCTTGTCCGCGGAGCCGATCGCGGCCGACTTGGACACCAGCAGGCCCGCCGCGGTCGAGACGATGATCGCCGGAATCTGGGTGACCAGACCGTCGCCCACGGTCAGCAGCGTGTAGACCTGCCCGGCCTCGGCGAAGGTGAGGTCGTTCTGTGCGACCCCGATGATCATGCCGCCGACGATGTTGATGAAGGTGATGAGCAGCCCCGCGATGGCGTCGCCGCGCACGAATTTCGCCGCGCCGTCCATGGAGCCGAAGAAGTTGCTCTCGTCCTCCAGCTGCTTGCGCCGGCCGCGCGCCTCGTTCTCGTCGATCAGGCCGGCCGAGAGGTCGGCGTCGATGGCCATCTGCTTGCCCGGCATGGCGTCCAGGCTGAACCGGGCCGAGACCTCGGCGATGCGGCCCGAGCCCTTGGTGATGACGATGAAGTTCACGATCACCAGAATGCCGAAGACGATCATCCCGATGACGAAGTTGCCGCCCATCACGAAGTTGCCGAAGGCCTGGATCACCCGGCCGGCGGCATCGGTGCCCTCGTGGCCGTTGGCCAGAATAAGCCGCGTCGAGGCGAGGTTGAGGGCAAGCCGCAGCATCGTGGCGATGAGCAGGACCGTCGGGAACGAGCTGAAATCGAGCGGCCGGCTGATGAACAGCACGGTCATGAGGACCAGCACCGAGAAGGTCATCGACACCGCCAGCGAGATGTCGAGCATCCAGTTCGGCATCGGCAGGATGAGCACGACCAGGATGCATGCGATGCCGAGCGCGAGCGCGATGTCGCCGCGCCTGAGCGTGTTCACCACGCGGGCGAGGAACGACGCGCCGGCGGCCGTGCGGTTGGGGCCCGCGCCGCCGCCGTCCTGAGCCGTGGTGTCGGTCATCGCCTAGGATGCGCCAAGGGTGCGCCCGGGCCGGCCGGTCCTCGCGGCCTCATACCGAGGACCGCTCCGCTTCCCCCGGCATCGGGATCTGTACGCCGTGCTGGCTGTACAGCTTGAGCTTGTTGCGCAGGGTGCGGATCGAGATGCCCAGGATGTTGGCCGCGTGGGTCCGGTTGCCCAGGCAGTGCTCGAGGGTATCCAGGATCAGGTCGCGCTCGACATCGGCCACGGTGCGCCCGACCAGCCCTTGCGCCTCGGCGCGCAGGGTGGTGCGCGATTGGGCAACCGCCGCGGCCACGGCGTCGGACGGCGACGCGCCGTTGCCGTCCTCGGGGGCCCAGGTCCCGCCGGTCAGCAGCATCGAGTCCGGGGTGATGACGCCGCCGCGCGTCAGAAGCACCGCGCGGTGCATGGTGTTCTCGAGCTCGCGTACGTTGCCGCGCCACGGATGCCGGTGCATGAGCTCGCGCACTTCCGCGCCCAGCGTCGGCGTGGCGACGCCATTGGCCTCGGCGTATTTGGCGATGAAGTGGTTGGCCAGCACGTCGATGTCCTGGCGCCGCTCGCGCAACGGCGGCAGGTGGATGGTGACCACGTTGAGGCGGAAGTAGAGGTCGTCGCGGAAGTTGCCCTTGCGCATCTCCTCCTCAAGGTCGCGGTTGGAGGTGGCGAGCAGGCGGATGTCCACCTTGATCGGTTGCGTGCCGCCGACCCGGTCGATCTCCCGTTCCTGGATCGCGCGCAGCAGCTTGGCCTGCAGCCGCGGGTGCATCTCCGAGACCTCGTCGAGCAGCAGGGTGCCGCCGTGCGCTTCCTCGAACTTTCCGATGCGGCGGCTGACCGCGCCGGTGAAAGCGCCTTTCTCGTGCCCGAACAGCTCGGACTCGAGCAGGTTCTCCGGAATCGCCGCGCAGTTGATCGAGATGAAATGCTTCTTGGCCCGCTTCGACTTGGAATGCAGGTAGCGCGCCAAGACCTCCTTGCCGGTCCCGGACTCGCCGGTGATCAGCACGGTGGCGTCCGAGGGGGCGACCTGATCGGCCAGGCGCAGGGCGCTGGCAATGGCCGGGTCGCGGTAGATGATCGAACTCGGCTCCTCGGCGACCGCGGCGAGCACCGCGGCGATCAGCTCGGCGTCCGGCGGCAGCGGGATGTACTCCTTGGCGCCGGCGCGGATCGCCTCGACGGCCAACTGCGTCTCCGCGCCGATGCCGCAGGCCACGACCGGCACCGAGAACCGCTCGGACTCCAGGCTGGCGCACAACTGCCGGATGTCCAGGCGCACGTCGATCATGAGCAGGTCGGCGCCCTGACCGGATCGCAACGCGACCAAGGCCGGCTCGATCGCGTCGACGTGCGCCACCTTGGCGCCGCGCTCCAACGCAATCTTGCCGGCCGAGGCGATGTGACCGTCAAGGGTGCCAACGATGAGGAGTCGCATACGTACTCTCCCGTTACCTGGGTCAGTCGAAGTAGCTCACCCGTTGGAGGGGCGAGAGGATCGTGTTGATCATCACTTCCAGCCGCCGCGGGTTCTCCTGGCGGCTGATCGAGACGGCGCCCATCGTGTAAATCTGATTGACCATGGACTCGACGTCCGAGTTCCGCTCCAGCTTGCTGGCCAGCGGGTGGAAGACCATGTTGGCGAGGATCGCGCCGTAGAAGGTGGTGAGCAGCGCGACCGCCATGCTGGGGCCGATGGACGACGGGTCCTCCAGGTTGCCGAGCATCTGGACCAGGCCGATCAGCGTGCCGATCAGGCCCATGGCGGGGGCCACCTCGGCGGCGCGGCGCAGGACGCTGGCCGAACGCGCATGGCGCTCGCGCGTAGCCTGCCGCTCGCGCCAGAGGATCTGCTCGATCTCCTCCGTGGGCATGCCATCGGCCACGAGCTGAATGGCCTGGCTGAGGAAGCGGCTCGGCCGCATCGCCTTGACGCTGTCCTCCAGGAACAGCGCGCCGGTCTGCCTGGCGCGGTTGGCCAGGTGGAGCATGCGCCGCGCCGCGTCGCTCGGCGATTCGGCGTGATAGACGACCGCGCGCAGCATGACGCTCTGGGCGCGCTTCACTTCGTCCATGGTGAACGAGGCCGTGGTCACCAGGAACGTGCCGCCGAACACGATCAGAATGGCTGGGATGTCGACGAACGCGCCCGGCGAACCGCCCAAGACCATTGCCGCACCGATCACCACGAACGCGCCCGCCACGCCCAGCAGGGTCGCAAGATCGATCGTCGGCGCACCACTGGGCACGGCGGCGGCTTGCCGCCGCCGTGCGCCCTGCTTTTCCGTTGCGGTGAGGCTCGCCATGCCCCGGGGCCTTCTCGTCGCGTTCGCCCCTACGAGCGGTCCATCTTGATGATCTCGGTCATGGTCACGCCGAGTCGGTCCTCGACGACGACGACCTCGCCGCGCGCGACCAGGCGGTTGTTGACGTAGATGTCGATGGCCTCGCCGACCTTGCGGTCCAGCTCGACCACCGCGCCGCGGCCCAGCTTCAGAAGCTGGCTCACCTGCATGCTCGCCTTGCCGAGCACGGCAGACACCTGCACCGGAATGTCGTAGACCGCCTCCAGCTCCCTGGCGTTGGTCGGCGGCTTGGAGGGCTCCGCCGGCGGGGCGGGCTCCGGTTCCGGCGCGGCTTGCTCCGGCTCCGGGGTTTCGTTTTCCAGGTCGGTCAGTTCCAGGTCTTGCTCTTCGGCCATGATGGCGTCTCCTGTGGGAATGAGGGCCTATGCGGATGCGAGGGCGCTCTTGTGTGCCATGGGCTGATCGGGCGCCGGGGCCTCGGGCGCCACTCCGAGGAACCGCTCGATGACGCCGTCGGCCTCGCGCCAAAGCCGGTGGCTGTCCCGCTCGGCGCCGCCGTCGGCCCATTCGACGCGCACGTCGCCAGGGTTCAGTTCATCCTGGGAGAGAAACACGATCCTGCCCTCGAATCCGACCTGGCCGGCCAGGGCGGATACCCGCTCGTTAACCGGGTCGAGCAGGGCGTCGGCGACGCGGATGACGATGCGTGGCTCCTCGCGGAGGCGCTCCAGGCACTCGACGACGAGCGATTCGATCTCGGCGAACCCCTGCTGCCGGGCCATCTTGGGGAACAGCTTGCGCACCAGCGTGGTCGCCACCGCAACCGCTTCGCGGCTTTGGCGTTCCTCCGCCTCGGCTTGGGCTCGGGACAGCGCCGGCAACTGCTGCGCAATGGCGTCGAGCGTCCGGGCGATGGCCTGCTCGATGCCGCCCATGGCCTCGCGCTCGCCGGCCTCCTTGCCCGCCGCGAAGCCCTCCTCGCGGGCCTGTTCGAGGTCCTCGTCGAAGTACTTCGCCACCGGCTTGCCTTGCGCCCGCGCCGCCTCGGCCTCGTCCCGCGGCGGCTCGAACGAAGTGTCGAAAAGAAACTTCTTGGGCGCGCTCATGCGATCTCAGCCTCGTCCTAATAGACCAGCTCGTCTTCGCCCTTGCTGTCGGCGATGATGATTTCGCCGTTGGCGGCGAGGTCCTTGGCCAGCTGGACGATGTACATCTGGGCCTCGTCGACGTCGCGCAGGCGGACCGGCCCCATGGCCTGCATGTCCTCGCGCATGATCTTCGCGGCCCGTTCCGACATGTTGGAGAAGAACAGGTCCCGCAGATCCTCCGAGGCCCCTTTCAGCGCCAGGGCCACCTTGTCCTTCTCGGCGTTGCGCAACAGCGTCTGGACTCCGCCCGGATCGAGCTTGCTCAGATCCTCGAAGGTGAACATCAACGCCTTGATGCGTTCGGCCGAGTCCCGGTTGCGCTCCTCCAGCGCGGTCAGGTACCGGGTCTCCATGCTCCGGTCCAGGAAGTTGAAGATGTCGGCCATCAGCTCGTGGGCGTCGCGGCGGTTGGTGCGCGCCAGGTTCGACATGAACTCGTTGCGCAGCGTGCGCTCCACGTCGTCGAGCACCTCCTTCTGCACCGACTCCATGCGCAGCATGCGCATGATGACCTCCATCGCGAAGGGCTCGGGCAGGAGCGCGAGCACCTTGGCGGCGTGTTCCGGCTTGATCTTGGAGAGGACGACGGCGACCGTCTGCGGGTACTCGTTCTTGAGATAATTGGCGAGCACCATCTCGTTGACGTTGGTCAGCTTCTCCCACATGGTCCGGCCGGCCGGGCCGCGGATCTCGTCCATGATCACGCTGACCCGGTCCTTCTCGAGGACCTTCGAGAGCAGGCGCTCGGTGTTGTCGAAGTTGCCGACAAGGGAGCCGGTCGAGGAGATCTGGTCGGCGAACTCGACCAACAGCCGCTCCACCATCTGGGAGCTCACCGTGCCCAGATTGGCCATGGCCTGCGACAGCTCCTTGATCTCGTCGTCGTCCATCAGGGCAAAGAGGCGCGAGGCGTTGTCCTCGCCGACCGACATCAGCAGAAGCGCGGCCTTCTCCGGGCCGCGCATCGTGCGGTAGTCATCGCGCAGGCGCATCTTCGGCGTCCCTTAGCTTTCCTGGTAAAGCCAATTGCGTATGATCGCGACGGCCTCTTCCGGGTGCTTGTCCACGATCTCGCCGATTTTCTTGACCGAGGACGCCCGCACCCGGCCTTCGACCTTGTTGAGGTCGATCATCTGCTCGATCTCGTCCGCCACCACCTCCAAATTCGTCAGGCCGCCGGCGCCCTCATCTTGCTGGTCCGGGCCGGCGAGCGCGGCCTGCGTGGTGCTCTGGTCGGTCAGCCTGCCGGTGCCGTCCTCCGCCCCGCCTTCGATCACACGCCCGACCAGCGGCCGGACCACGAGCAGGAGCACGAGGACCGCGACCACGCCGAGCACCAGCACCTCGGCGATCCGCATGAGCTGCGCCTGGTCGAGCCCGAACAACGAGCCCGACCCCGCCTCGTTCAGGTCCTGACCCAGGTCCGCGAACTGCAGGTTGACGATCTCCAGCACGTCGCCACGCGCCTCGTCAAAGCCGACCGCGGAGCGGACGAGGGCGGCGAGCTGCTCCATTTCCTGCGGGTTGCGTGGCTGGTAGGCCGTTTTGCCGTCGCTCGTCTGCGTCGTCGTGCCGTTGACCAGCACGGCGACCGAGAGGCGGCGCACGGTGCCGGTCTCGCGCACGTGGGTCTTGACCGTGCGCGAGATCTCGTAGTTCGTCGTCTCCTCGTTGCGCGTCGCGTTGGTTTGGCTGCCGTTGGGTTCAGCCGCGGGCAATGCGGCTTCGGGCAGGTTTCCGCCGATGGTCACCGGCGGCGGGCCATTGCCGTCGAGGGAGCCCGACTCCTCCTCGATGATCTGGGTCGAGCGCACGACCTGGCCGTCCGGATCGAAAATTTCCGCGTTCTCGGTCACCCGGTCGAAATCCATCTCGGCGGAGACCTGGGCGCGCACGTTGCCGGGTCCGACCGAGCGCTCGATCAGCTCCTCGATGGTCCGCACCATTCGCGTTTCGTAGGCGATGCGCATCTCCTCGGCGGTCGTTGCCGTACCTTGCAGGTCCTCGTCCGAGGTGCCGCGCGCGAGCAGCGTGCCGTTGCTGTCGATGATCGAGATCATGTTCGGCTTGAGGCCCGGCACCGCGGCGGCGACCAGGTGTTGGATCGCCAGGACTCGCGGCCGGTCCAGCCGCTGCTTGCCCGTCAAGGCGAGCACGATGGACGCGGTCGGCTCCTGGCGGTCGCGCGTGAACAGCTCGCGCCGCGGCAGGACCAGGTGGACGCGCGCCTGCCGGATCGAGCCGATCGAGCGGATGGTGCGCGCCAACTCGCCTTCGAGGGCGCGCACGTGGTTGATATTCTGGACGAAGTTGGTCGTGCCCAGGCCCTCGGAGCGGTCGAAGATCTCGTAGCCGATCGAGCCGCCGCTCGGCAGTCCGTCCTCGGCCATGGCCACGCGCAGGCGCGCGACCTGGTCGCTGGGGACGAAGATTTGGGTGCCGTCGCTGCCCAGGCGGTATCTGACCTCCATCTGCTCCAGCCGGCTGACGATCTGCCCGCTGTCCTGTGGATCGAGGTCGGCGTAGAGCAACGCCAGGTCCGGCGTGGTCAGCTGGCTCGTCAGGTAGATGAAAAAGGCGATGATCCCCGCCGCAACGGCGCCCATGAGGCCGAGGCGGGCCGGACCCAAGTTCCGCAACGTGTCGGCGATGCTGTTCAAAATCGACCGTCCTGGAAAGCTTCCGTCCTGGATCGCACCGCCCCGTCAGGAGCCCTGGTTCCAGAACACGGGAGGCGCGCGGGGCGCCTCCCGTGTCCTCGGGCATCAAGGTAAAACAGGGCGGTAAAGTTGCAGTTAATGAAGGCAAATTTTGCCTAGCGGGCAGGAAAAAATTGCCCCCTCACGGGCCCGGGACCCGGCCGTGACGCCCCCGGCGCGACGGCATGTCGGCCCATCGGCGCGTCCCGGGCGCCGGCGCCGTGGAGCGGGGGCGACCGGTCGGCCGGCGGGTCGGGGGCCTTGGGCGGGTCAGGACGAGGGTTTGGGCTTCAGGTCGTTGCGCTGCGGTGCCGCGTCGCCGTTGGCGGACCTGCGGTACTGCTGCAGGCGCGTGCTGCGCAGGCCGCGCACGCCGTGCTCGTCGATCAGCCGCTGCCAGGAGAGGAACTCCTCCACCGAGAGCTTATAGCGGTTGCAGGCCTCCTCCAGGCTGATCAGGCCGTTGCGGACCCCAGCCACGACCTCGGCCTTGCGTCGGATGACCCAGCGCTTCGTCTCCGGCGGTGGCAGGTCGTCGATGGTCAGCGGCTGTCCTGCCGGTCCAATGACGTTCTTGCGCCTACCTGGACGGTCCGACTCCATCGACTCCACTCCATTAATCACGCTCGCAGCGACTTCGCAGAGCCTATCGCCCCGCTGTTGAAAAACGATTAATTCCAAGGATTAAGCTAATATTGCGTAAAACGGGGACGCGCCTGCCGCGGCCGCTTTTCCGCGGCCTGCGGCCGGTCCGGATTAGGAACGTTCGCCTATCACGGACCGGCCGCCTTATCGCCGCGCAGCGCGCCTATCGGCGGATGCGGATCAGCTCTTCGAGCATTTCGTCTGCCGTGGTGATGATCCGGGCGCTGGCCGAATAGGCCCGCTGGGTCGTGATCATCTTGGTGAACTCCTCGGCCAGGTCGACGGTCGAGGACTCCAGGGCCGAGGAGGCCACCGTGCCCGCGCCGCCGCTGTTGGCCTGCTGGAGCAGGATATCGCCGGAGGTGTCGGTCTGCCGGAAGGCGTTTCCGCTCACCGTCTCAAGGCCGTTCGGGTTGGCGAAGATGGCGACCGGCAGCTTGTAGATCGCCAACTGCTCGCCGTTGTCGAACACGGCGGTGACGACGCCGGTCTCGCTGATGTTCACCCCGACGAAACCGCCGAAGCGCACGCCGTCCTGGTCGATCGAGCTGATCGAGAACTCGCCGGCGAACTGCGTCACCCCGTCGGCTTTGCTGGTCGTGCCGAGCTTGATGGCGACCGTGCTGTCGATTGCCCCGGTGGTCCAGCCCGTGATCCGGACGTCGGGGAAGGTGATCGTCTGCGGCGTGCCGTCGCCGTTGAAGACGATGCTCCGGGTGGCGTTGACCACCGTGCCGCTCTTGGCCCCGGTCGAAGCCAGGACCGGGTCCAGGACCGTGATGGTCCACTGGTTGGTGGCCTCCTTCAGGTACTGGATCTCCAGGTCGTGGGCGTTGCCCAGCGAATCGAAGATCTGGACCGTGGACGAGAACTGCCCGCCGGCGATGGGGCTGCCGAGCCCGACACTGTTCGTCAGCTCGAGCAGGTCGACCGCGACATCGGCGCTGCCGGCCGTGATCGGCGTGGTCACGTTGAGCGTGACCGTAAAGGTGTTCGTTCCGTCGGTGAGCACGATGTTCCGGTTGCCGGCGGTCGCGAAACTGTCGCTCTGGGACTGGTTGACGGAGAACCCCGTCGGGCCGCTCTCCATGACGACACGGCCTTTCGCATCGACGTTGAACGTAATTGCCGTCTTGTCGATCGCCGCCAGGTCGTTGGCGTCGAAACTGCTGATCGTCGGGGTGGTCGCGGCGACCACCAAGTTGTCGTTCTCGGCCGCGACCTTGTTGAGAATTTCGTTCAACGTCACGTCGACGACCAGCGTGTTGCCGGCGGAAACCGCGCCGCTGGTGTTGAACGTCACGTCGAAGGAGTCGGTGCCGTCACTGACGTTGATGGTCATGGTCGTGGCGCCGGCGCTAACGTCGCCCGCGGTGATGGTGGCGGTCGTAAACACGGAGCCGGTGTTGTTGCTGATCGCGATTCCGTCGGCGCCGGCGGCCTCCGTGATGGTCAGCGTGAAGGCCTTGATGCCGGTATCGACCTTGCGCAGGGCGGCCGCGTCGAGGCTCCCGATCGCGAAGCTGCTGATGGTGACGCCGTTGGTGTCGGTGCTCGCTCCGCTCCGCACGCCGGTGGAGGCGTTGATCGTGTTGTTGAACGACGTGGTGAAGTTGAAGACGTTGGTGTCGATCGTCACGACCGTGCCGGCCAGGGTGCCGCCGGTCAATGTGAAGTCCTTCACGCCGTTGCCGCCGGTGGTGCCGATAATCACCGATCCCGTGTCGCCCGTGGTCTGGTCCCTGACCGTGAGCGTGCCGCTCACGCTGTCGAAATCGACGGTGATGATGTCGTTGTTGGAAACCACGCTGTTGAACGACATGGTCTGGATGCCGTTCAGGTTGGTCGCCTGTGTGAAATCGGCGGTGTCGGTGCCGGTGCGGTTGGTCTCGGTGATCGTGTTCGTTTGCGTCGTGACGCTGGTGTTGTAATTGAAATTCGTGTCCAGCGTGATCTCCAT
Source organism: Kiloniellaceae bacterium (assembly GCA_046758005.1). GTDB lineage: Bacteria > Pseudomonadota > Alphaproteobacteria > Kiloniellales > J153 > JBHHZJ01. The sequence continues at coordinate 10,804 of JBHHZJ010000006.1, read as the reverse complement.
GCCCGCGAGCGTGCCGGTGCTCGTGTAGGTCGTGGCGGTCTGCGCGCTCACGTCGAAGACCCCGGTCTGGCCGCCGATGTCGAGGGTGATCCGCTTCAGCACCGAGTCGTAGGTGAGCTTTGCGACCTGCCCGAGCGTGCCGAACGCCTTGTAGTCGATGTCCGTGATGCCGGCCAGGGTGGAGGCCGAGATCTTGGTGTTGATCTGGCCGCCGCCGGTCGCCGCGGCCGCGGTCGAGGGCAGGTTGAGCGCCAGGTCGACGCTCGTCGTCGGGCTCGCGGTGCCGGCCAGGTTCGACACGTTCACGGTCTGCACGCTGGTCAGAACGCTGGTGTTGGTCGGCAGCGTCGTGCCGTTGGTCAGCGGCCATCCCTGCAGGAAGTAGCCCGCCGTGTTGATCAGATTGCCGTTCTCGTCCGGATTGAACGACCCGGCCCGGGTGAAGAGGAACTCGTTGCCGACGCCCGGCTTGGCCGACTCGTTCACGACGAAGAAACCGCGCCCGGCGATGGCCACGTCCGTCCGCGACGTGGAGGACTGCAGCAGGCCCTGCCTGTCGATGCCTTGGGCGGGCAGGGACTGGACGCCGCCCGGGGTGAACCGCGTTCGCGAGGCCGACTCGGTCACCAGCGTGGAGAAGCGGGTCGTGGTCGCCTTGTATCCGACCGTGTTCACGTTGGAGATGTTGTCCGCGATCATGCCCAGCGCCTGGCTCTGCGCGTCCAGCCCGGTGACACCGGAAAACATCGCACCAAAGATGCTCATCCTGAAATCTCCTCCTTACCTGGCGGGGGCGTCCTGCCCCGGCTGCGATGGTCCGTCATGTGATCGATCGTCGGTGCCGAATTTAAGTCTGCGGTTGGTCCTCGCGGACGGCGAAGATCGAATCGAACGGCACCCCCAGCGCGCCGATGTTGAGCGTCACGACGCCGTCCACTATCTCGACCCCGGTCACGCGGCCGATGGACGCGGTCACCGCGTCGATGGTCTTGTCGTTCGAATCCACGGCCGTCACGGTGAAGTTGTAGACGCCGTCGGGAAGCTGGGCGCCGTTCGACCCCCGGCCGTCCCATTTGAACTCGTGGCGCCCGGCCGCGGTCTCGCCGTTGACGGTGCGGACCATGCGCCCGGTCTCGTCGACGATGTTGACGATCGTCTGCGCGGCGTTGCCGTCCAGGCCGTAGCTGATCGTGGCGGCCCCGTCGTCGAGCAGGAGCTGGTCGCTGACCACCTCGACCGTGCGGCCGATGTAGGAGACTGCGCCGTTCAACTGGTTGCTCGTCTGGAGTTGGACCAGCTGGTCCAGCTTTTTGTTGGTGGTGATCGACTGCTCGACCCCGGCGAACTGCACGAGCTGCTCGGTGAACTGATTGCTGTCGAGCGGATCGAGCGGGTCCTGGTTCTGCAGCTGGGCCGTCAGCAGCGTGAGGAACGTGTCGAACGTGCCGGCGAGCGACTGCCCGGCGTTGGACCCGCCGGTGGTCGGTTCCTTGAAGGCCACGCCGTTGATTTCCATGGCGGACGACTCCTTGCCGGTCGGCTAAACGTGAATGTCCAAGGCGCGCTCGGACACGAAGGGCGTCGGTTGCGGTCCGGTCTCGGCAGGCGCTTCCGGCCGGTCGGCGCGCTCCGCGCTCGAAGGCGCGTGGGCCGGCGCCTCGTGCCGGGCGTCGAGGCCGCCCTGACCGCCGCCGCGCAGGTTGAAGCTGAGGCTTCCCGAATCGGTCTTCAGGCCGGCGTCTTGCAACGCGCGCTCGAGCCCCCGCGCGTCGCGTTGCAGCAGATCGAGGGTATCCGCCCGATCGACCGAGACGACCGCCTTGACGATGCCGTCGGAACCGACCTTGAGCTTGACGTCGATCTGGCCGAGTTCGGCCGGATGCAGGCGGATGCGGATGCGGTCCTCACCGCGGGCGGCGGCGCGCTGGATATGCACGGCGACCTGATCCACGGGGACCGACAGCGCCGCGCCCGGGCGCGCGTGCGCGGGCAGCGTGGCCGCCGCGCGCCCGGCCGCCTGGGCCGGGCCGCCCGCCGCAGCGTCCGGCAGGCTGGCGGTCTGGGGCCCTGCGGGATCGGCGTGGCGGGCCGGGGTGATCGGATCGAGCGGCATGGCGGTCGCCATGGCCGCGGCCGGCTGCCCGGGCGTCGCCCCCGGTGGGGAAGCGACGGACGGTGCCGATGAGTCGGCCGTGTGTCCGCCCTGGCTCGCCGCGCTCCGCGCCTGCCCGTCCGGCGCGTGCGCGGACGCCGGCGCGGCCTGCGACCGTCCGTGCGGCCCGCCCTGCGGACCCGGTAGCTCCTGGATTCGCGCATCGGGCCCCGCCTCGGCCCGCGCGCCGTCGCCCGGCGCCGCCGCGTTCTGGGCGAGCGCGTTTCGGTTGCGGGCCTCCGGCATCGCGGTGCTTGCGCTCGGCGCGCTCAATGCGTCCGCGTTGCGGGCCCGGGAATTGCGGGACTCGGCGAACGGCGCCTGCGCGTTGATGGGGGCCTGCAAAGCGTGGTCGGTCGCGGCCGTGGCGTCGCCTTGCGCCGGCCCGCCCGGCGTCGCGGCGGGCGCCGTAGGTGGGGTTGCGCCGACGAGTTTCGCACCCCGGCCGGCGTGAGTCCCTGCCGCCGCGGCGTTCGGATTGGGCGTGGGCGCGCCCGGTGCCCCGGCGCGCGATTGGCCGGCGGTCTGTCCCGGATTGCCGGCGGCCGAGGCCACGGAGGGCGCGGATGCCGGCGCCGTCCCGGGCGCAACCATGGCCGCGTTGGCGCGCGATGCCGGTCGGTTCGGGCCGGTTTGGCCGTCCTGCGCCGCCGCGCGTTGCGCGGCGTTCGCCGCCAATACCGCGAGCGCGGCACCGCCGCCCAGCGCGGCGTTGGGCGGGGCCACAAGCGTGGCCGGTGTGAACTCGACGCGGAGCGCCGCACCGGCCGGACCCGCCGGGACCTCCGGCGCCGACGCGGCGGCGGCTTGGGCCTGTGCGGCCAGGCGCGTTGCCGCCGGGACAAGGTGGCCATCCGTGCCGGCCGCGCGCGCCGCTCCGGCGGGGGTCTCGGCGGCGAAGTTCGGTGCCGGAGCGGGCGCCGCGGCCCCGACGGGTTCCCCGGGCGCGCCCGCGGGGTCCAATGGTGCGCCTGGGGGTGCGCCTGGCGCGACCTCGTTGTCGGCCGCAAGGCGGGCGGGTTCGGCGTTGTCCGGGTCGGCGATCCGGGGCGGTGCGTCCGATCGACCCGCCATCTCCTCCGGCTCCGCGCGCTCCTTCTCCGGTTCCCGCGGTTCCGGGTCCGCCGTGGGTTTCAAACCGGCGGCGGCCTGCGCCTCCGGTTCGTCCGCGCGCCGGTCCGGATCGGAAGATGTCGGCGCGCTCGCCGGTTCGCGACGGGGCTCGGCGCGCGGGGCGCGCGCTACGCCGTCCGCCGCGTGCAAGGCCGGCGCGGCCTCGACCGCGAGCCGCCGCGCGCTCGCCCGCAACAAGACGTGGAACAGGTCGCCGAGTCCGCTTCGCGGTTCCGGCCTAGCGGGCGGTGGGCTGGCCTTGGCTGGCGTGATCGCGTGGGCTTCCATCCTGGTTGCCGTCCTGTGTGCGGGTTTATTGCGGACCGGCCGCGCGTTGCGGCGGGGCCAGCGGGTCCCCGCCGGCCGCCCAGACGGCGCGAAAAGGTTCGAGCAGTTCGATGGCCTCGCGCGCCGTCGCCGGATCGTTATCCAGGTTGATGCGCAGCAGCCGGCCGAGGATCACGTGGTAGAGCGTGCTCAGGCTCTGCACGAGCTCGCCGCAGCGTCGGATGTCGAGGTCCAGGTACATTGTCGTGACGGCCTCGGTGGCGGCTTGAACCGCATGACAGCGCGCCTCGATGTCGTCCTCTGCGATCGCCGCGGCCGCGTCCTCGAGCGCGCGGACCGCGGCGTCGTAGCCCGCCAATCCGGCGCGTTCGGGGCGCGCCGCCGCCGTCTCGTCGTGCTGTTCCTGGGACGCTGCCAAAGCCATCGGTCGTCCTGTTCCTCCTGTTCGCACCCGCCGCGCGGGACCGCTCGGGTCCGGGCGGCGCAGCGCGGGTTCGCCCGGGCATTCCCGGCAATAGCGTAGGAGCAACCACCGTGCCAAACCGGCAAATGTTCCTTAAGTACTTGTTTTTAAGCTAAATGTATCTGCCGAGCCCGGTTTGGTGCCGGCCGCATTCGGAGCCTTGGGGGAAGATATTGCTGCCGTTGGCCGGCAAATCGTGCCCGCCGGCCCGACCCTTTTTGCCGCACCCCGGCCAAGGGGCCCGAGCGGGTGCCGCCCGCGCGGCCGCGGCCGGGCCTGCCGGCGCGCAGAACGGGGCCGGGCCAACGGCGGCCCATGCCCCGAGACGCTTTATACGGTGCTGCTCAGGCCGAGAGACAGACGGTTCCGACGGCGGCGGGCGAGGGGTCTGCGCCGATCCGGGCGTCGGGCGCGCCCGGACCGGCGGCCTCGCCGTCCGCGGGCGCCGCGGCGGCCAGGGTGCGGAGCTTGGGATCGTCGACCGCGACGTTCCCGGTGGCCCGGGCCAGCTCCGTCCACGACGCGCGCAGCGGCTCGAGCAGGGCGATGGCCTCTTCCGCCGCCCGGGAGTCATTGTTCACGTCCACATCGACGAGGCGGCGAAGGATGTAGGCGTAAATCGCCTCCAGGTTGCTGGCGATCTCGCCGCCCTTTTCCATGTCGAGCGTCATGAGCAGGTGCTTGATGATCTCCACCGCCCTGTTGTTGGCGCGCCAGCGGTTCTCGATCTGGTTGTCGCGAATGGCCTTGACCGCGGCCTTCAACGATAGGACGGCCTTGTCGTAGAGCAAGGCGACGAGCGTAACCGGATCGCTGGTCATCACCTGCTGGGTTCCATATGTCTGAAGCTGCCGGTTCACCCGCACTGTCCTCCGTTTTGCAGCCGCCGATCTCGGGGTCGGTCTTGCGGATTAGGGTTTGTTGTTCCTGATCAGTAACTTGAACTGCGCCTCGGTCGCGACCAGCCGATGCGGATTGATGAACGGCCTGACCCGTTTGTCGGCGTCGAGGAAGTCCATGACGGCCCGTTCGGCACGGCTCAGGCCGAAAGCGTAATTTGGGTGGGCACGGGCTGGTCCGATCCGGAGGAGCCGTCTTGCGCGGCGGCGGCCTCGGCAAGCTCGTGCCAGGACCGCCGCAGGGGGTCGAGCAGCCGGATCACCTCCCGCGCCGCCTGCGGATCGTTGGCCACATCGACCGCGGTCAGGCGCCGGACAATGAACTCGTAGAGGCGGCCAAGGTCCGCCGCGATCTCGCCGCCGCGCTCCATGTCGAGCGTTTCCCAGAGGTGGCAGATCACCTCCGACGCCTTGCTGTTCGCCCTCCAGCGCCGCTCGATGTCGCCCGCCTCTATGGCCGCCACGGCTTCCTTGAGCAGACCGATCGCGCGCTCGTAGAGCATGGCCACGCGCTTGGCCGGTGAGGCCGCCATGATCTGTTGCATCAGGTACTTCTGGGAAACGTCCATGCCCTGGGCCCTCCTGGCGGGTACGGAAATCCTGGATTCGGTTATCGCTTGTTCTGATTGGCGAACAAGGCGTCGAACGCGAGACGCAGATTCTCCTGAAGATTTTTCGCCTGCGCCAGCGCGGTCTCCGCGTTGATAAAGCGCTGTACGAGGAGCTCGCGGGTCTGCTCGAGCCGCGCGAGCATGTCGTCGACGCGGCTCTGGCTCAGCTTGTTCTGCTCCTTGAGCGTTTCGACGTTCGAGTCGATCAGCCCGGTCTCGGCCGTGAGCAACTCGTCGATCTCGAAAAACAAGCGCGCGCCGAAGCCCACGGTGAAATTGAGCTTCACGCCGCTCAAATCGCCGATGCCGCTGTAGAAGACCTTCAGGCCCTCCGCGCCGGTCAGGCTGGTCGCGGTCATGGACCGTGCGCTCACCGTCGTGCTCAGGTTGTCACCGCCGTTGGCCGCGCCGTCGATGTTCGCCGTGAACACGGCGTCGCCCCCGTTGGCGAGGCTGAGCTGGGAGAGCAGCCCGTCGCTGTCGTTGGTGAAGGTAAGCACGTCGCGGTCCTTGTGGACGATCTCCAGCTTGAACGTCCCGCTCGCGTTGATCACGCTGGCGGAAACGTCCGTGACGTTTGCCGTGATGTTGTTGGCCAGGTCGGTCAGGCTGTCGGTCTTGTTGTAGCTGACCGTCCCCAGCAGCGTGCTCGATGCGTCGCGGATCTCGAACGAGCCGTTGCTGAGGGTCAGGAAGTTCTCCATCGGCGCCTTGTCGGAGGCGACGGTCGAGGTCTCGCCGACCAGCCCTGTGCCCAGGTCGATGGTCAGGTTGCCGGTGCCCGCGCCGGCGGAGGTCAAGGACGTGAATGTGTGGGTCGCCACCTTGATGTCGGAGGTTCCGTCGTTCACGTAAATGTCGATGGTGTGGGCCGCGCCGTCCCCGACGTTGACCGTCGGCCCCGCGCCGATGACCCCGCCGTCCACGGCGAACTTGATCCCGGCCGCCGCATCGAAGGTGGCGTTGCCCACGCCCGTGCTATCGACGTTGAGCGTCAGCAACCCGGTCGTGGTGCTGAATGCGCCGGCCGCGCGCAGCGCATCCACCGTGGCCTTGTTCAGGCCGCTGACCGGCGTCGTCACGGCGCCGCCCGTCATGGTCAGGCCGTTGGCGGCCAGGTCCGTCGTGTCCAGCGCCCCGTTCGAGATGTTGGTCGCGCGCGTGAAGCCCTTGTCGCCGGACAGCGTGATGGTGGCGTTGTGGGCCGAGAAGGTGATCGTCGCGGTCTCGCCCGCGTCCAGGTCGCCGCCGTTGCCGATGGCGTCGAGCGTGCTGGTGATATCGACGGTCTCGGTCAGCCCCGTGGTCACGTTGGTGAGCGACAACTGCTCTGTGGCGCTGGTGTAGCTGTAGCGATAGGCGTTGCCGGACACCACGGCGTCGCCGAAGGTGATCGCGCTGATGCCGTCCGAAGCCGGGCCACCGTCCTGTGCGTCGACCAGCGTGAACGAACCGCCCGCGGTGAAGGCCTGGCTGTGGAAGCGGTCGTCGAAGTCGATGTTGAGCGTGTAGCCGGAGGCGTTGAAGGCCGTCTTGCCGGTGAAACTGAGCAGGGAGACCCGCGGGTCGGACGAGGAGAAGTCGAACGTAAACAGCCGGCGCACGTCGTCCGGGTTGTTGAGCAGCGCCGCGTCCAGAGCCGTCTCGTCGATCTCCAGCGTGTTGGCGAGCAACGGGTCGGAGATGGAGTTGTTGTCGACGAACTTGACGCCGATCTGCGACAGCGCGGCGAAGGCGGTGTCGACGCCCTGCGTCTCCTGCGAAAAGACCGAGGACACCCGCGAGGTGATCCCGAGCAGGGTGGGCGTGCCGAAGAGTACGCCGGTGTCCTCGGTGATCGTGCCGGTCGACGAATCGACCTTCGAGTGCTGGTTGAGGGATTTCTTCAACTCGTTGTACGTGGTGACGAGGTTCTGGATGGCGGTTTTCGCGGCGGCCAGGTCCCGCTCGACGTCGAGCTTGACCTGCGTGCCTTCCTCGGCCTGGAACAGGGTCAGCGTAATGCCGTCGAACAGGTCGCTCACCGTGTTGCTCGTGCGCTCGATCACCAGGTTGTTGTCGACCCCCAGCCCGGCCAGCAGGTTGTTGGTGTCGGTCAGGGAGATCGCCGCGCCGCTCGTATTGGTGATGACCAGGCGGACCCCACCACCATCGGTCATCAGCGAGGCGGAGGTGCCGGCGTCGAACACGGCGTTGCCGGCGCCGGCGGTGGTGATCGCGCTGTTGATCGCGGTGACCAGTTGGGCGAGCGTGTCGGTGCCGGTGTAGTTGACCGTGACCGTGCCGCTGCCGACCTTGATGTCGAAGCTGCCCGGGCTGCCCGCCTGGGGCGCCAGGCTGCTGAGCGTGGAGCTGCTGTTGGTGACGAACCGGGATTCGAAGCGGTCCTGGTCGAGCAGGCCGTCGGCCGTGAACCGGGCGGTCTGGCTGGCCTGAAGCTCGTTGGTGAACTGGGTGCCGTTCGAGACGACGAGGTTCTCGAGTTCCTGCAAATCGATCGAGGCCGCGGTCTCGGTGCCGTCGAAGACTCCGCCCACGTTGAACTGGATCGTCAGCACGTTGCCGCTGCCGTCGCTCAGCGTCACCGTCTTGGTGCCGGTGGACGTGCCGTCGAAGGTTCCGGAGAAGCCGCCGACCGATACCGAAATGGCGTTCGGCGTGGCCAGGTTGCCGAAGGTGAGCGTCGTCGAGGCGATGCCCGAGACGTTGCCGGTGCTGCCGGTGATCTTGATCGTGTTGGCGTCGATCGCGCCGGTGCCGCCGGTGACGCTGGCCGTATCGGCATCCACCAGGATGTCGGTCGTCTTGCTGAAGTTCTCGTCCAGGACGATCGTGGCCCCGAACTTGCTGAAGGTCGCCGTCTCGGTCTTGCCGGTGGCGATCGCCGTGGAGGACAACGTCGCGGTGTCGGTCTGCCCGTCCCCGCGCGTGAGCGTCATGACCTTGGTGGCTTGATCGTAACTGATCAGGAACGCCTTATCCCCTTGGGTGCCGTCGAACAGGATGTGCTTGAACCCGTCGTTGGTGGCGTCGATCTTGCTGGCGGCGCCGACCCCGTTGCGGAAGCCGCCGGCGCCGTTGGTTGACGAGATGCCGAGGCCGGAAAGCACGGTCCCCGTGTCGGTGATCCGCATGCTCTGGCCGGTGTCGTCGGACGTGAGCACGAGGATGAACTGACTGGTCGCGGCCTGGACGATGCTCGCGGTCATCCCGGTCGCGGTCGTGCCGGTGTTGGCGTTGTTGATCCGGTCGCGGATGTCCTGCAGCGTGTCGGTGGCGGTGACCGCGATCGTCGCCGATGCCTTGCTGCCGGTCACCTCGAAGTTACCCGACAGGGCGAGGGCGGTCGTCTTGCTCGTAAACGTCGTCGAGGCGACCTTGTGCGCCGCGGCCACGCGCAGGACCTCGATGGTGTGGCTGTCGTTCGCGGCCGCGTTGGTCGCGCTTGCGCCGAGAAGGTTGGCGGCGGCGCTGGGAACAAGCCCGTCGGTGCGGCTCGTGCTCGCGAAGACCTGTTTGGCGGCGAATATGTTGCCCGCGTTTCCGACGCTGACCTTGCCGCGCAGGTCGTCGAGCGAGTCCCTCAGCGCGGTGAGCAAGCCGCGCAGATCCTCGAGGGCGGTGATCTTGTCGGTGTTCTCTGTGATCTGGGCTTCGATCGAATCTATGGGAATCCGCTTGGCGGCGATGATGTCGTCGGTCACCTTGTTGAAGTCGATCCCCGAGCTCAGGCCGGAGAACGTCACCTTGCCGCTGGCGTCGACGGTCACGTTGTTGAGGTTGAAGAGCTCCATTACGCCGTCTCGTCGAGCTGTGAGCCGAGCATCTCGCGAATGGCCGCGTAGATTCGTCGAAGTTCCGCCGGCGGGATTTCGCGGACCTCCTCACCGGTCTCCTCGTTGATCATGCGGCCCACGACGCGATTGATGCTCTCGTCGAACCGCAGCTCCGCGCGGACCTTGACGATCCGCGGGCCTTCCCGCGCCTTGACCGGTTCGTCCGGCACGCTGGTCTGAACGTCGGGCCGTGCCGCTTTGGGGGGCGGCGTGGCGGGATTCGCCTCGCCCGGCAACCGTGCTGTTTGGTCCTTCGGGGCCGATGGCACGGCAGCCGGTAATATGACTGGCCGGATTTCCATCTTACCCTCCACTGTCCCTCGCTAACGTCGGGGAGGGGAGAAAGGGGGGGCCCCCCCTCTCTCCGTCCCGGTTCCTTACTGGAACAGACGTAGCAGGTTCTGCGGCAACTGGTTGGCCTGGGCCAACATCGACACGCCGGTCTGAACCAGGATCTGCTTGCTCGTGAAAGTGGAGATTTCCTGAGCGACGTCCAGGTCGAGGAGCGTGCTCCGGGCGGCCTCCGCGTTCTCGATCGCCGTCGACAGATTCCTCGAGGCGAACGTGAGCCGGTTCTGCGCCGCACCGATGTCCGACCGGGTCTGGTTCAGCGTATCGATCGCGGCAGACACCGCGGTCGAGGCCGTCCCGGCGAGGGCCGCGGTGCTGATGCCGGTGTTGCTCAGCCCCAGCGCCGAGGCGCTGGCCGCGTTCACCGAGAAGGTCAGGTCGTCGTACGTCTGGTTGCCGGTCCCGACCTTGAAGGTGAAGCTGGTCGTGGTCGATCCATTGGCGACCGTGTTGCCGAACAGCAACTCGCCGACGTTGATCGTCACGGTGCTGGTGGCGGTGGAAGCCACGGCAGTAGCCTTGATCTGCGCGAGTTGGACCGTGACACCCGATGCGGTATCGATGGCGACCTCGACCGTCTTCGCGGACGCGCTCACCAAGTCGGCCGTCGCGGCGCCCGCGGCACCGAAGGCACCGCCGTCCACGCCGAGACGGATGCCGGCCGCCGACAGCGTCAGGGTGGCGCCGCCGTCGGTGGCCGTGAGCGTCAAGATGCCGGTGGCCTTGTCGTACACGGTCGAACCGAGCGCCAGCAGCGCCGTCAGCGCCTCGTTGGTGACGCCGCCGTCGATGTCGTTGATCACCGTTTCACCGGTGAGGTTGGCGCCCGGGTCGGTGATCGTCCCGGTCGTGATGTTGTCGGTCTTCCGGTCGAAGTTGGCATCGAGCGTGACGGTCACGCCGAGGCTGTCGAAGAGGACCTTGGCGGTCTCTGTGCCGCTCAGGTTGTTGCCCTTGGTGCTCACCACGGCGTCGATGAGCGGCGCGACGTCGACGGTGACCGAGTTGCCGCCCGGCGTCGTCAGGTCGTACAGGGTAAGGAAGTCGCCGCCCACGACGTTGGCCGTCGAGGTCGCGATGGTGGCGGTACC
>JBHHZJ010000005.1:0-67565 GCA_046758005.1 Kiloniellaceae bacterium | reverse complement strand
CAGCTCGGCCACCAGGTGGTGCATGGCGCGCTCGTCGCTGCCGCCGATGTACATGGCCGGGCGCCGGCGCACCGGCTCGAGGCCTTCGAGGACCTCGATGTCCTTGGCCGAATAGCTGGCCTGGCTGCGTGCCAGGTTTTCGAAAAGGTCCGACATCCTGTTCGATCCTTGCCCCCCGGTGGACTGCCTCACGGTAACAAACTTGCCCTATCATGTATGTTATAGCAGAATTATTAACAACATATAGTTAACTCCTTGGAAAGGATTGATGGCGGAACCAAGCGGTACCCCACGCGGCGAACTGGCCATCCGGACCCTGGCGATGCCCGCCGACGCCAACCCCAGCGGCGACATCTTCGGCGGCTGGGTGCTCTCTCAGATGGACATCGCGGGCGGCATCACGGCCGCCCAGCGCGCCCGCGGGCGGGTCGCCACGGTGGCGGTGACCGCCATGACCTTTCACCTTCCCGTCTACGTCGGGGACGTGCTGTGCGTCTATACCGAGATCGAACGGATCGGCGGCACGTCGATCACCATCCGGCTCGAGGCCTGGGCGCTGCGCCGCCGCCGCGGCGAGCGGGTCAAGGTCACCGAGGGCCGTTTCGTCTACGTGGCCCTCGACGCGAACGGGCGGCCGCGCCCGGTGCCGAAGGAGGCGGCGGCCCAGTGAGGCGGACCTTGGCGGCCGTCCTCGCCCTCGCCCATCTCGGCGCGGCTTGGCCGGCGCTTGCCGGCGAGGCCGACGTGCTCGCCGTCGAGGCGGTTCGCGAGGGGACCGGGACCTGGCGCTTCCACGTCACCGTGGCGCACGAGGACGCCGGGTGGGACCACTACGCCGACAAGTGGGAGGTGCTGGCCCCGGACGGGCGCGTCCTCGGCACCCGCGTGCTGCTGCACCCGCACGAGACCGAGCAGCCGTTCACCCGCTCGCTCGGCGGCGTGGCCGTCCCCGAGGGCATCGACGCCGTGACCCTGCGCGCCCACGACAAGGTGCACGGCACCGGCGGCCAAGAGGTCACGATCACGCTGCCTCGTTGAGCGATTGGCGGCTCCTGGCGCGCACGTCGCGGCCAGCCCCGGACGAGGCCCCCGCGCCTCAAAATTCCTCCTCGAGCAGCTTGCGCCATTCGCCGAGCCAGCTCAGCTCGTCGAGGAAGACCATGAGCCGCACGCACAGGGCCGCCGACTGCGGCACCGGCGAGGCGCCGGAGGCCCAGCGGCGCACCGTGCGGTCGTTGACCTGAAGCTCCCGGGCGAGCGCGGTCTGCCAGCGGTGCGCGCCGTACAGGCGCGAGCAGTGGCGCCGCAGTTCCTCTGCCGTCATCGGGCGCGCCTCGGTGGTATCGCGGGGCATCGGGCGGATCCTTCTTCGCGCTTGGCGGCGCGCTTTCGTTCTCGATGCTAGGGCCAAAGGTCCTAATAGATCGTTATTAGGGCAGTCAACCCTGGGGAGGCCCGGGCATGAGACCCGGATGACCGGTCGTTAGGGTATGTTACCCTAATTTGGCAGTTAATGTAAAGTAGCTATTCCTTTTTTGTTTAAATATGGAAAATTGAAAATAATATAATACTTGCCGGATGTTTTTGATCGCAGTATATTTGGACGAATTCACCGGGAGCGACGAAAGCGGCCGTCGGATCCGGGAGGACGAGGGAGGATGGCAATGAAAAAGGCGTGGGAGCAGGCGGGCGGGGAGCCGTCGCTGGACGACATCCTGGACGACCCGATCGCGCGCCTGTTGATGGAGGTCGACGGGACGGGCAAGCAGGAGGTGCAGCGGCTGATCGCACGGGTTCGCGCGGGGCTCGGCCCGCCCGGCGCGATCGAGGGCGCGGTGGCCCCGTCGGCGCAACCCGGCCCGGTCTCCAGCGCCGCCTGATCGCCGGCCGCTCCGGGCCGGCGCGGCGAATCGAATCCGATCGTTCGCGCTCCGGCGCGCCCCGCCGGCGGCCCGTGCGCTTGCCCTTCGAGCGCGCGCTACGACGAGTAATACATCTGGAACTCGACCGGGTGCGGGGCGTGCTCGAAGCGGTAGATCTCCTCCCACTTGAGATCCAGGTACGCGTCGATCTGCTCCTTGGTGAAGACGTCCCCGGCGAGCAGGAACTCGTGGTCGTCGACGAGCGCGTTCGCCGCCTCGCGCAGCGAGCCGCACACCGTCGGCACGTCCTTCAGCTCCTCCGGCGGCAGATCGTAGAGGTTCTTGTCGATGGGGTCGCCCGGGTGAGTCTTGTTCTTGATCCCGTCCATGCCGGCCATGAGCATGGCCGAGAAGGCGAGGTACGGGTTCGCGGTCGGGTCGGGGAAGCGCACCTCGACGCGCCTGGACTTCGGGCTCGCGCCGAACGGGATGCGGCAGGCCGCCGAGCGGTTGCGCCCGGAGTAGGCGAGCAGCACCGGGGCCTCGAAGCCCGGCACCAGCCGCTTGAAGCTGTTGGTCGTCGGGTTGCTGAAGGCGTTGATCGCCCGGGCGTGCTTCATGACCCCGCCGATGTAGTAGAGCGCGGCCTCCGACAGGCCGGCGTAGCCGTCCCCGGCGAACAGGGGCTTGCCGTCCTTCCAGATCGACTGGTGCGTATGCATGCCCGAGCCGTTGTCCCCGAACACCGGCTTCGGCATGAACGTGGCCGTCTTGCCGTAGGTGTGCGCCACGTTTTGCACCACGTACTTGTAGATCTGCAGGTTGTCCGCCGTGCGCACCAGGGTGTCGAACCTGAAGCCGAGCTCGTGCTGCGCCGGGGCGACTTCGTGGTGGTGCTTCTCGACCTTGAGGCCCATCTCGCCCATGACCGTGAGCATCTCGGCGCGCAGGTCGGTGGCGGAATCGACGGGCGGCACCGGGAAATAGCCGCCCTTGGGCGGCGGCCGGTGGCCGATGTTGCCTTCCTCCATGGCCTCGCCCGACATGTACGGGCCTTCCTCGGCCGTGAAGTGGAAGAAGCAGTGGTTCTGCTCGACCTTGAAGCGCACGTCGTCGAACACGAAGAACTCCGCTTCCGGCCCGAACACGGCGGTGTCGCCGATGCCGGTGGCCTTGAGGTAGGCCTCCGCCTTCTTGGCGGTGGAGCGCGGATCGCGCTCGTAGGGCTGGCCGGTCGCGGGCTCGTTCACGTCGCAGACCAGAATGAGCAGCGGCTGCGCCGCGAACGGGTCCATGACGGCGGTCGAGAGGTCCGGGACCAGGGTCATGTCGGATTCGTTGATCGCCTTCCAGCCGGCGATCGAGGATCCGTCGAACATGACGCCGTCGGTCAGGGCGTCCTCGTCGACCGCATCGGCGTGGATCGCGAGGTGCTGCCACTTGCCGCGCGGGTCGGTGAACCGGAAGTCAACATACTTGACGTCGTTCTCCTTCATGAGATCGAGAACTTTTTTCACGTCGGACATGCTTGTTTTCCCCATCGTTGGTTTTTTCGGTGGAACCGTGTGTCGGGACTTGGCCGGTCCGCGGGCGCGGCCCTCAGACGGCTTCCGCGCCGCGCTCGCCCGTGCGGATCCGGATGGCCTCGTCGATGCTGCTGACGAAGATCTTGCCGTCGCCGATGCGGCCGGTGTGGGCGGCCTGCTGGATCGCCTCGATGGCGCGCTCGACCAAGCTGTCCTCGAGCACGACCTCGACCTTGACCTTCGGCAGGAAGTCGACGACGTACTCGGCCCCCCGGTATAGCTCGGTATGGCCCTTCTGGCGCCCGAAGCCCTTGGCCTCGATCACGGTGATGCCCTTGATTCCGACCTCGTGGAGGGCTTCCTTCACCTCGTCGAGCTTGAAGGGCTTGATGATCGCTTCGATCTTTTTCATGGTCCGGTCTTCTTTGTATGGCGTGATGTGGCGTGTTCATGCGGCCTGGCGGGACTGTTCCGCGCCGGCCGGGGCGCGCGGAGCGCCATTCCCCAGTCCTAACGCACACGGCGTACCAGTTTGCGGCGGCCTGGCACCGTCCATACTTATACTTTGATCTAATTAAGAAAATCGGGGCCTCGGCGCGGAACGGATGGGGTGTGGCGCCACGGGCGTTCGCCTAATAAATCGGCATTGTGCATAGTACGTGAGCAGTCGCTTGGGCGCGCGGCGGATCTGCGGCCGTCTGGTGGCCTTCAGGCCGCCCGGCGCGCCTCGAGCCAGCCGCGGATGCGGCGCATGGCCTCCCGGATGTTCTCGATCGAGTTGGCGTAGGACAGGCGCAGGTAGCCCTCGCCGTAGCGCCCGAAGCTGGTCCCGGCGACGGTGGCGACCCCGGCCTCCTCGAGCAGCTTGACCTCCATCTCCTTGGCCGCGACGCCGGTCCCGGCGACGTTCGGGAAAGCGTAGAAGGCGCCGCCCGGGGTCACGCAGGACAGGCCCGCGATCTTGTTCACCTCCTCGACCACGACCCGACGGCGCGCGTCGAAGGCCGCGACCATGTCGGCGACCGCCTGCTGCGGGCCGGTCAGGGCCGCGATGCCGGCATGCTGGGCCGGGGCGTTGACGCAGGAGTGGCAGTTGATCGCCAGCCGCGTCGCGCCCTCGATCAGTCGCCGTGGCCAGACGCCGAATCCAAGGCGCCAGCCGGTCATGGCGTAGGTCTTGCTCCAGCCGTCGAGCAGGATCACCTGGTCGCGGATTTCCGGGTAGTGCAGGAGGCTGGCGTGCTCGCGCCCGTCGTAGAGCATCTGGCCGTAGATCTCGTCGGAGAGCACGGCCACGCCCGGGTGGCGCCGCAACCCGGCGACCAGCTTGTCGACCTCCTCGCGCGGGGTGACGCCGCCGGTCGGGTTGGCCGGGCTGTTGAGGATGATGAGGCGCGTGGCCGGCGTGATCCGCGCCAGCACGTCCTCGGCCGAGAAGGCGAACTCGTTCGTCTCCAACAGCGGGATCGGCACCGGCCTCGCGCCGCTGAAGGAGATGACCGATTCGTAGATCGGGAAGCCCGGGTTGGGGTACAGGATTTCCACGCCCGGCTCGCCGAACATGAGCACGGCGAAGAACATGGTCACCTTGCCCCCGGGCACGACGAGGACGAGCCCCGGATCGACCTCGACGCCGAGGCGTCGGTGCAAATCGGCGGCGACCGCTTCGCGCAGCTCCGGGATGCCGGCGGCCGGCGTGTAGCCGTGGTGGCCGTCGCGCAGGGCCTTGACCGCGGCCTCGACGATGTGGCCGGGGGTCTGGAAATCGGGCTGGCCGATGCCGAGGTTGACGATCGAGCGGCCTTGCGCCTCGAGCGCCTTGGCCCGGGCCAGAACCTCGAAGGCGCTCTCGGTGCCGATGCGGCCGATTGCGGCTGCGGGTTCGAGCATGTCGGCTCTCCTTCGAGCGCAGGCTCGACTCGCCGCGGCTGCGCCCGCCATTTTCGCCCGCAGCCTACGCCCTGGCCGCGCCGCGCGGCAAGCCATGCGTTGCGCTTGACGGGGCTGAATGCGGGTGATTTAACACCGAGCGTCCCCGCCGCCGCGCCGTATGGCGGCAATCCGGAGATTGCGCCAGTTCGTGGTGGCTGTAGCTCAGTTGGTCAGAGCATCGGTTTGTGGTACCGAGGGTCGTGGGTTCAAGTCCCATCAGCCACCCCATTCCCGCTGCCGCGGGCCATCTTCCGCGCCCCTGGCCGCGGCGCGGCAAGGCCGCTGACACCGCGATGCGCCCGCGGGCATCTGTCGGCGTCCGAATGATCGACACCCTCGCGCGCGCCGGGCGGCTTGCGCTTATCGTGTGCGGGCTGGCCGCGCCGGCATGGGCGCAGGGCTACGACGCGGGGATGGCGGCCTACGAGGCGGGCGACTACGAACGGGCGGCGCGGATCTGGGAGCCGCTCGCCCGCGGCGGCGACGCCACCGCCCAGTACAGCCTGGGCAAGCTGTACGAGACCGGCGGAATGGACCTGCCCAAGGACGACCGGCGCGCCGTCGAGTGGTATCGCCTCTCGGCGGCGCAAGGAATTTCGGCGGCGCAGAACAATCTCGGCCTGATGTACGCGCAGGGGCGCGGTGCGGCGCGCGATCCGGCGCGCGCCGTGGAGCTGTGGACCCTGGCGGCGCGGCAGGACCATTCCATGGCCCAGTTCAATCTCGCGCTCGCCTATTTCCGGGGCGAAGGGGTGGCTGAAAACAAGGTGGAGGCCGAGCGCTGGTTCCGCCGCGCGGCGGGGCTCGGCCTGGCCGACGCGCAGTACGCGCTGGGCCAGATCAAGCTGCTCGGCCTCAACTCGCAGGTCGACAAGGGCGAGGCCTTGAACTGGTATCAGCTCGCCGCCGCCCAGGGCCACGCCAAGGCCAGGGAGCAGGCCGAACTGCTGCGCCGGGAAGGCGTCAAGCCGAGGCTGGCGCAGACGCTGTCCGGCGCGGCGGAGGACGCGGGCGGCGCGCTCGAGGCCGGCGAGGCGGGCGCCGGCAAGGACCAGGAGAAGCCCACGCTGCCGCCGCCCCCGGCGCCGGCGCAACCCGCGAGCGGACCCGCGGCCGCCCGGAAGCCGGCCCTGCCCGAGGCGCCCGTGATCGACAAGCCCGCAGCGGCCGCCCCGAAGGCCGAGCCCGCGCCGACGCAGGTGGCGCGCCAGCCGCAGCCGCAGGCGGCGGAGAAGGAATTGGCGGGCTCGGGCGGCGTCCACGGCGGGACGTTCCGGGTCTGGTTCCGCTCCGAGAAGAGCGAAGCGGCCGCGGCGGGCGCGGTGCGCGAGATACGGCGGAAGCACCCGAACGTTTTCGCCGGCCGGCGGATCGTTGTCGCGCCGGCGGATCTCGGCCAGGGCGGGGTGTTCTATCGGGTCGTCGCGGAAGGCTTGCCGACCGCCGCGGCGGCCCGCGCCCTGTGTCAGCAGTTGCGCGGGATGGACCCGGCGGCGTTCTGCAAAGTGCTTCCGGGCCAAACCCATAATTAGCGGCTCGGTGCGGGGCCCCGGCGCCTTCGCGCCGGCGGGCGGAAGACGGGGCGGAAGGGGACGCATGAGCCAGGCCACGAGCTTCAAGCCGCGCCATCGCGAGGCCGGGCCCGCCTTCGGGTGCTGGCTGGAGATGTTCAGCCCGATCGCGGCGGAGATCGTGGCCCAGGCGGGCTACGACTGCGTCCTGATCGACCTCGAGCACGGACCCGGCTCGTACCTGGACGCGGTTGCGCTGCTGCAAGCGGTCCAGGGACGCGCCTGTGCGCCCCTCGTGCGCGTGCCGTCCAACGACCCGGTGGCCCTCAAGCGCGTGCTCGACATCGGCGTGGCCGGGGTCATGGTCCCGGCGGTCGACACGACGGCGCAGGCCGAGGCGGCGGTGGCGGCATGCCGCTATCCGCCGCGCGGTCGGCGCGGCATGGCGGCCAGCATCGTGCGCGCTTCCGACTACGGCGCCCGCTGGCGGGACTACGTTGCGGCGGCCGACTCCTCCCTGCTGATCATGTGCCAGATCGAGAGCGCCGAAGCGGTGCGCAATGCGGCCGCGATCGCCGGCCTCGACGGTGTGGACATGCTGTTCGTCGGACCCTTCGACCTCTCGGCCAACACCGGGCACCTGGGCGAGCCCGACCATCCGGAGGTGCGCGCCATGATCGAGAAGGTGGAAACGGCGGCCAAGGCCGGCGGCGCGACCTTGGGCGGGATTCCGACCCCGGGGCGCTCGGTCGGGCGGTTGCTCGAGGCGGGCTACGACCTCGTTCTGGCCGATGCGGATGTCCTGTTGCTGCGCGATGCGGCGCGCTCCAGCCTGGCCGCGCTGCGCGCCGCCGCTGCGGGCCCCCGGTAAGCGCCGCGCCGTTCGGCCGGCCGCCAGGTTGCCTTAGGCGGGTCTTGAACGGCACGGACCAGGGATTCGGAAAACCAGCGATGCCTTGCGTTCTGACGGTGGCGGAGATGTCCCGGGCCGACGCAGCGGCCGTGAGCGCCGGGGTGCCCGGGATCGAGTTGATGGAAAACGCAGGGCGCGCCGTCGCCGAGGCCGTCCGCGCGCGCCATCGGCCGTGTTCCGTCCTGGTGCTGTGCGGCCCCGGGAACAATGGCGGTGACGGCTTCGTGACGGCCCGGCACCTGGCCGAGGCCGGGTGGCCGGTGCGCTTGGCGCTGCTCGGCGCGCGCGAGGCGCTGCGCGGCGAGGCCGCGCATCACGCCGGCCTGTGGCCCGGGACGGTGGAGCCGCTGGATCGGGATGCGATCCCGCGGCTGATCGATGGGGCGGGGCTGGTGGTCGACGGCCTGTTCGGCGCCGGCCTGACGCGCCCGCTCGGCGGCGCGGCCCGCGCCGCCGTCGAGACGGTGAACGCCGCGCGCCTGCCCGCCGTGGCCGTGGACGTGCCGAGCGGCCTGTCCGGCGACACCGGCGCGGTGGTGGGCGACACGGCGCTCCGGGCGTCCCTGTGCGTCACCTTCTTTCGCAAGAAGCCAGGCCACCTCCTGCTGCCCGGACGCGGGCTGTGCGGCGAGGTGGTGGTCGCCGACATCGGCATTCCGGACGGCGTCCTGGACCAGATCGCGCCCCGGACCTTCGAGAACGCGCCCGGGCTCTGGTCCGCCCGCTACCCCTGGCGCCAGCTCGACAGCCACAAGTACCGCTTCGGCCACGCGCTCGTGCTCGGCGGCGCGGTGGTGACCGGCGCCGGGCGGCTGGCCGCCCGCGCCGCGCTCAGGGTCGGGGCCGGCCTGGTCACCGTGGCGTGCACCCGCGACTCCCTGCCCATCTATGCGCTCTCGGGCGCGAGCCTGATCACGGCCCCGGCCGACAGCGAGGAGGAGTTCGCAAGCCTGCTCGCCGATTCCCGGCGCAACGCGGTTCTGGCCGGGCCCGGCCTCGGCGTCGGCGCGGGCAGCCGGACCCGGGTTCTTGCGTCCCTGGCGGCGGGCAAGACCGTTGTCCTGGACGCCGACGCCCTGACCTCGTTCCAGGAGCGCCCGGCCGAGCTGTTCGCGGCCATCCGGGGGCCGTGCGTTCTGACCCCGCACGAGGGCGAATTCGCGCGCCTGTTTCCGAGGATCGAGGGCGACAAGCTCGCTCGCGCCCGGGCCGCGGCAAAGGAAAGCGGCGCGGTGGTTCTGCTCAAGGGCGCCGATTCGGTGATTGCCGCGCCGGACGGTCGCGCGGCGATCAACGCCAATGCGCCGCCCGAACTCGCCACCGCCGGCACGGGCGACGTCCTGGCGGGCCTCGTCGCCGGGCTGCTCGCCCAGGACATGACCCCCTTCGATGGGTCCTGCGCCGCGGCGTGGCTGCATGGCGAGGCGGGCGCCGCCGTGGGCCCGGGCCTGATCGCCGAGGACCTTCCGGAGGCCCTCCCAGGGGTCCTGCGGCGCCTGAAGGCGCAGGTCTCCCCCTAATGTGCGAAAATGTGCGAAAACCTTGATCGAATCTCTCAATTTTCTGTTGGTTATAGTATTAACCTGACCTTAAACGGGATTGGCGATAATGCTGGCCAGAGTGGGCGCAGGTTGGGCGCCGCAACGCCGGGGTCGAGTGAAAGGTATTCATCATGTTCGCGTCACAGGTCGGCCAGTGGTTCAAACCGGGTCCCCGTCGGCAGGATGTCGAGATCGGGGCCGTCTTCCGCAAGGTTCGCCGGGGCAACATCATCGAGATCGCAAGGGTTCTGGATATCGTCCCGGATTCCATGGGTGTGCCGCACGTGCACTACACGGTGTCGATCGAGAGCGCGCACCAGCAGTGCTTCGAGGAAAAGCGCACCCTCGGTCTGACCAGCTTCGCCGAGCGTTTCACGAAGGCCGTCGCCGGCTGAACCCGCACCGGAGCGCGGACCGGCCCCAGACGGGTGCGCCTGCGGCTACGGCTCGGGCGGTCTCGTATTTTGTTTTTTTGCATTAAACCGTTAGTGACCTTTCTTTCAGCCTTAATCTAAGCCGGTAAAATAAAGGCCGGACCTGGCCCGATTGCCGCTTGATTCGCCGAAAGACGGGCCGGACCCGGGCGCAGGGCCCGGGTCCGCTGTCGTCACTCGGGCTTGTGGACCGGCCGGACCTCGTGGATCATAACGCCCGGGACGAATCCGATCCGATGCGTGTCGCGGAGGCGCGGCGGCGCGAAGGGGTCTGCCGGATGACCAACCGCTTGGCGCTGGAACGACGGGACGGCGAGGCCGCCGCGGCCGAGACCCGGCTCGCGTGCTTGCGCGCGCTGGAAAGGAAGGTTCTTTGGCTGTCGAGCTGGACCATCCATAACGCCAACTACCTGCGCGAAAGCCGGGACGGCCTGAAGGTCGGCGGCCATCAGGCTTCGAGCGCTTCGCTGGTCACGCTGATGACGGCCCTCTACTTCGACGTCCTGCGGCCGCACGACCGGGTCGCGGTCAAGCCGCACGCCAGCCCGGTGTTTCACGCCATCCAGTACCTGCTCGGCCACCAGACCCGGGAGAATCTGGAGCGCTTCCGCGCGCTCGGCGGCGCGCAGTCCTATCCCTCGCGGACCAAGGACGTGGACGACGTCGACTTCTCGACCGGCTCGGTCGGCCTCGGCGTGGCCATGACCACGTTCGCCGGCCTGGCGCAGGACTACGTGCGGCTGAAGGGCTGGGCGCCCGAGGACCTGCCCGAGGGCCGCGTGGTCGCGCTCCTCGGCGACGCCGAGCTCGACGAGGGCAACGTCTACGAGGCGATGTTCGAGGGCTGGAAGCACGACGTCCGGAACGTCTGGTGGGTCATCGACTACAACCGGCAAAGCCTGGACGCCGTGGTCACCGACCGCCTGTTCGGGCGCATCGACCGGATGTTCTCGAACTTCGGCTGGGAGGTGGTGACCCTGAAGTACGGCAACCGCCTTCAGGCCGCCTTCCGGCAGCCGGGCGGCGCGGCCTTGCGCCAGTGGATCGACGACTGCCCGAACTCGCTGTACTCGGCCCTGGTATTCCAGGGCGGCGCGGCTTGGCGCCGACAGCTGGCCGCCGACATCGGCCACGTGCCCGGCGTCGGGGCGCTGCTGGATTCGCACGACGACGACGCGCTGGCCGGGCTCATGACGAACCTGGCGGGGCACGACATGGACTCGGTGCTCGAGGCCTTCCACGGCGTCCAGGACGATCGGCCGACCTGCTTCATCGCGTACACGATCAAGGGCCTGGGCCTGCCGTTCGCCGGTCACAAGGACAACCACGCCGGTCTGATGAACCCGGCCCAGATGGCCGAGTTCAAGCGCCGCCACCGGATTCCGGACGGTGCCGAATGGGACCGCTTCGCCGGGCTGGAATTGCCGGCGGAGACCCTGCAGGCCTTCCTCGACCGGGTGCCCTTCGCGGCCCGCGGCCCGCAGCGCCATACCGCGGCGCGGGTGCCGAAGCCGGCCCAATTTCCCCAGCCGCGCGGCGAGGTCATGTCCACGCAGGAGGGTTTCGGGCGAATCATGGCCGACCTGGCGCGCGACGGCGGCGCGCTCGCCGAGCGCATCGTCACCACATCGCCCGACGTCACGGTCTCGACCAACCTGGGCGGCTGGGTCAACCGGCGCGGCATCTTCGACCGGCACCGGCGCGGGGACGTGTTCAAGGAGCAGAAGGTCGTCTCGGCCCAGCGCTGGGCCATGTCTCCGGAGGGTCAGCACATCGAGCTGGGTATCGCCGAGAACAACTTGTTCATCCTGCTCGCCGCCCTCGGCCTGTCGCACTCCTTGTTCGGCGTGCGCCTGCTGCCGGTCGGCACGCTCTACGACCCGTTCATCCAGCGCGGCCTGGACGCCTTGAACTACGCCTGCTACCAGGACGCCCGCTTCATGGTTGTCGCGACCCCCTCGGGCATCACGCTCGGCCCCGAGGGCGGCGCGCACCAGTCGATCTCGACCCCGCTCATCGGCATGGCGCAGGACGGGCTTGCCAGTTTCGAGCCGGCCTTCGTCGACGAGTTGGCCACGATCATGGGTTGGGCTTTCGACTACATGCAGCGTCCCGGCGAGGCAAAGGCGGCCGGGGCCGGGACCGACTGGTTGCGCGACGCCGCGGGCGGCGCGGTCTATCTCCGGCTCTCCACCCGGCCGCTGGCGCAGCCGGAGCGCATGCTGTCCGACGAACTCGAGGAGGCGGTGATCACCGGCGGCTACTGGTTGCGCCCGCCGCGGCCTGGGGCGGAGCTCGCCATCGTCTACACCGGGGCGGTCGCGCCCGAGGCGATCGCCGCATACGATGCGATCTGCGAGGACATCCCGGGCGCCGGGCTGCTCGCCGTCACCTCGGCCGACCGCCTGAACGCCGCCTGGCACGCAGCCGAACGGGCGCGCCAGGACGGCGGCCGCGCGGCGCGCGCGCCGGTCGAGCGCCTGCTGGCGCCGCTGGCCCCCGACGCGGCGCTGGTCACCGTGGTCGACGGCCATCCAGCAGCGCTGAGCTGGCTGGGCGGCGTGCAGGGTCACCGCGTCCAGGCGCTCGGCGTCGAGCACTTCGGCCAGTCGGGCGACCTCCCGGACCTGTACCGCACGTACCGGATCGACGCCGAGGCGATCGTGGAGGCCTGCGCCGCGGCGTGCCTATCGCGTTTGGCACCCGCGGCCGGCGCGAGCGCCGAGGCGGGGTGAAGCGGGCCCTGGCTGTTGCGCCCGCGATCACTATGTTGTACACGGGCCGCCGCCAGCGACGCGGGCGTGGCGGAACCGGTAGACGCGCTGGCTTTAGGTGCCAGTGGAGCAATCCGTGGGGGTTCAAGTCCCTCCGCCCGCACCACCGATCGAGCAGATCCGCCCTTCGAGGCCGCAGCCCGCCGGCGGCGCGGTCGGAGACATCCGGGAGGGGGCGGGGAACGGAAAGGCCAAACCGCCCATGCAGGTTACCGAGACACACACCGAGGGCCTGAAACGCGAATACAAGGTCCTGATCAGCGCCGAGGACATCGACGAGAAGATGGCCGGGCGCCTGCAGGAGCTCGGCACCCGGGTGAGCGTGCCGGGCTTCCGGCCCGGCAAGGTGCCGCTGAACATCCTGAAGCGGCGCTTCGGCAAGTCGGTGATGGGCGAGGTGCTGGAGCGCGCCGTCAACGACAGCTCGAGCCAGGCGATCAACGAGCGCGGCCTGCGCCCGGCGACGCCGCCGAAAATCGAGATCACCTCCTTCGACGAGGGCAAGGACCTCGAATACACCATGGCGCTCGAGATTCTGCCGGAGATCGAGCCGATGGACTTCTCCGGCCTCGAGCTCGAGCGCCTTGCCATCGCGGTGGAGGAGAGCGCGGTCGAGGAGACGCTGTCGGACTTGGCCAAGGCGCACAAGAGGACCAAGCCGCTGGACCAGCCGCGCAAGGCGCAATTGGGTGACGTCCTGGTGCTCGATTTCACGGGCACCGTGGACGGCGAGGAATTCCCCGGCATGTCCGCGGAGGACCATCACCTGGAGCTTGGCTCGAACAGCTTCGTCCAGGGCTTCGAGGACCAGCTGGTCGGCGCCGAGATCGGCGACACCCGGGAGGTCAAGCTGACCTTCCCGGAGACCTATGTCAACGACCGCTTGGCCGGCCGGGATGCGGTCTTCACGGTCAAGATCAAGAACATCCTCGAACCGGCGCCGGTGCCCATCGACGACGAGCTGGCCGCGACGTTGGGCGAGACCGACCTGGCGGCCCTGAAGGAGCGGGTGCGCGAGCGCCTGGCGGGCGAGTATCGGGACGTCGCGCGCGGCCGGCTGAAGCGCCAGCTCCTTGACAAACTGGCCGAGGCGCACGACTTCCCGGTTCCAGAGGGCATGGTCGACGCGGAGTTCGACACCATCTGGCGACAGATCGAGGAAGACCGCCGGGAGGGCCGGCTCGACCCGGAGGATGCGGCCAAGAGCGAGGACGAGCTCAAGCAGGAATACCGGACGATCGCCGAACGGCGGGTGCGGCTTGGGCTCCTGATCTCGGAAGTGGGGCGGCGCAACGGAATCGAGGTTAGCCAGGACGAACTCAACCGTGCCGTGCTGCGCGAGGCCCAGCGCCACCCGGGCCACGAGCGCACGGTCTTCGAATTATATCAACGCGCACCCGAGGCCATGGCCAACCTGCGCGCGCCGATTTTCGAGGACAAGGTCGTCGACTTCATCGTCGATCTCGCCAAGGTGACCGAGCGCAACGTGACGCCCGCCGAATTGCGCGCGGAAATGGCGGCTGAGGCCGACGAGGCCGCTCAGAGCGAGGCGAAGCCGGCCGAATCCGCGGCCAAGGGCGGCAAAGGCAAGAACGCGGACGAGGGCGCCGGACGGACCGGGAAATCGGGCGGCAGGAAAGGCGCTGCGGACACGCAATCCTGAGCCGGCCGGGGCGGCGGTCTCGGCTCGCCACGCAAGGAACACACATCTCATGAGCGACGCACGCGATACGTCCATGAATTTGCTCGTCCCCATGGTGGTCGAACAGACCAACCGGGGCGAGCGGGCCTACGACATCTATTCCCGCCTGCTCAAGGAGCGGATAATTTTCCTAACCGGGCCGATCAACGATTCCGTGGCCAGCCTGGTCTGCGCCCAACTGCTGTATCTGGAGTCCGAAAACCCGAACAAGGACATCGCGTTCTACGTGAACTCGCCGGGTGGCGTGGTCACCGCGGGGCTGGCCATTTACGACACGATGCAGTACATCCGCCCGGACGTTTCGACGGTGTGCATCGGGCAGGCGGCCTCGGCCGGCTCGCTGCTGCTCATGGCCGGGGCCCACGGCAAGCGCTACTCCCTGCCCAACGCCAAGATCATGGTGCACCAACCCTCCGGCGGCTTCGAGGGCCAGGCCACGGACGTCGAAATTCACGCCCGCGAGATCATCCGCACGCGCAGCCGGTTGAACGAGATTTACGCCACGCACACGGGCCAGTCGCTGACGGCCATCGAGGACGCCATGGAGCGCGACAAGTTCCTCACCCCAGAGGAGGCCGAGAGCTTCGGCCTCATCGACCACGTCGTGGTCAACCGGCCGGCGGGGGCGAAAGGGGCGAAGGACGAGGAGGGCCAGTCGATCGGGCCGGGCGACGGCGCTTGAGCGGTCCCGGCCCCGTTAACCCAATGGTAACGTAATCGTAACTCAGGGGAGCCGATTAGGGTTAACGCGGCGGGCGCTGCGCCGTTAAGGGATTCTTGAAGCGCCGCGCCTACAGTTAAGTTAGGGAGCGCGCGGCCGCGCCGCAAACGGCCGGCGGAGGCGGCAAACCGGCCCGGAAATGCCGATTTTCCCGTTGTGTGCCGGTGGCCCGTGTGTCTAACATGACTTGGCCGAATCAAGGGTTCGAGACGTCGAAGGCATGACCAAGTCGAGCGGCAGCGATTCCAAAAACACCCTGTACTGCTCCTTCTGCGGGAAGAGCCAGCACGAGGTGCGCAAACTCATCGCCGGCCCCACGGTCTTCATCTGCGATGAGTGCGTCGAACTGTGCATGGACATCATCCGCGAGGAGCACAAGACCACCCTCGTCAAGTCGCGCGACGGGGTGCCGACGCCGCACGACATTTGCGCCGTCCTCGACGACTACGTGATCGGTCAGGATCACGCCAAGCGCGTGCTCTCGGTTGCCGTGCACAACCATTACAAGCGGTTGGCCCACGGGGCCAAATCCTCGGACGTCGAGCTGGCCAAATCCAACATCCTGCTGATCGGCCCGACCGGGTGCGGCAAGACGCTGTTGGCGCAGACCCTGGCGCGCATCCTGGACGTGCCTTTCACGATGGCCGACGCCACGACCCTGACCGAGGCCGGTTACGTGGGCGAGGATGTCGAGAACATCATTCTGAAGCTGCTGCAGTCGGCCGATTACAACGTCGAGCGCGCCCAGCGCGGCATCGTCTACATCGACGAGGTGGACAAGATCAGCCGTAAGTCGGACAACCCCTCGATCACACGGGACGTCTCGGGCGAAGGCGTCCAGCAGGCGCTGCTCAAGATCATGGAGGGCACGATCGCCTCGGTGCCGCCCCAGGGCGGGCGCAAGCACCCTCAACAGGAATTCCTTCAGGTCGATACGACAAATATCCTGTTCGTCTGCGGCGGGGCCTTCGCCGGCCTGGAGAAGATCATCGCCCAGCGCGGCCGCGGCACCTCGATCGGGTTCGGCGCCGACGTGCGCAGCCCGGACGAGCGCTCGGCGGGCCAGGTCCTCAAGGACGTCGAACCGGAGGACCTGCTCAAGTTCGGCCTGATCCCGGAGTTCGTCGGCCGCCTGCCCGTCGTCGCCACGCTCGACGACCTGGACGAGAAGTCGCTGGTCGAGATTCTGACCCGGCCCAAGAACGCGCTGGTCAAGCAGTACCAGCGCCTGTTCGAGATGGAGGACGTGAGCGTGGAGTTCACCGAGGACGCGTTCAAGGCCATCGCCGAGAAGGCCATTGCGCGCAAGACCGGGGCCCGCGGCTTGCGCTCCATCATGGAAAGCATCCTGCTCGAGCCGATGTTCGATCTGCCCAGCCTGGACAGCGTCGAGGAGATCGTCATCAACCGCGAGGTGGTCGAGGGGCGGGCCCAGCCGCTCTACATTTATACCGACCGCCGCGAGGACGTGGGAAGCAGCGCCTAGGCCGGCCCCGGGGGCCCAGCGGCCATACCCTTGAACTCGTCCTCGGCGCGCACGATTTTCAGGGGAGAATGCGGGTCTTGGGTGTGAACCCAACGCTTGCGAAGGCCCGGCGCGGCTCGCCGCGTCGTCACAAGTAACGAGGCAACATGCTGGAAATCCCAGGCGGCAATCTGTTCCCGGTCCTTCCGTTGCGCGACATCGTGGTGTTTCCCCACATGATCGTGCCGCTCTTCGTCGGGCGCGAGAAGTCCGTGCGCGCCCTCGAAGACGTGATGAAGGACGACAAGCAGATCCTGCTGGCGACGCAGAAAAACGCGGCGCAGGATGACCCCACGCCCGCCGACATCTACTCGGTCGGCACCGTAGGGACCGTTCTGCAGCTGCTCAAGCTGCCCGACGGCACCGTCAAGGTCCTGGTCGAGGGCCAGCAGCGCGCCGGTATCAAGAGGTACACCGAGGTCCAGGAGTTTTTCCAGGCCTACGCCGAGATCGTCGAAGACACGCTCGGCGACGAGCGCGAGATCGACGCGCTCGCGCGGACCGTGGTCTCGCAGTTCGAGCAGTACATCAAGCTCAATAAGAAGATCCCGCCCGAGGTCCTGGTCTCGATCAACCAGATCGACGATCCGAGCAAGCTCGCCGACACGGTGGCCTCGCACCTGAGCCTGAAGATCCCGGAAAAACAGGAGCTGCTCGATTGCCATTCCGTCAGCGAGCGGCTGGAGAAGGTCTACGCCTTCATGGAGGCCGAGATCGGCGTCCTGCAGGTCGAGAAGCGAATTCGCAACCGCGTCAAGCGGCAGATGGAAAAGACCCAGCGGGAGTACTACCTCAACGAGCAGCTTAAGGCGATCCAGAAGGAGCTCGGCGAAGGCGAGGAAGGCCGCGACGAGATCACCGAGTTGGAGGAGCGGATCGCCAAGACCCGGCTGAGCAAGGAGGCGCGCGAGAAAGCGCAATCCGAGGTCAAGAAGCTGCGCACGATGAGCCCGATGTCGGCCGAGGCCACGGTGGTGCGGAACTACCTCGACTGGCTGCTCGGCATCCCCTGGAAGAAGCGCAGCAAGATCAAGAAAGACATCAGGCACGCCGGGCGGGTGCTCAACGCCGATCACTACGGCCTGGAGAAGGTCAAGGAGCGGATCCTCGAGTACCTGGCCGTGCAACAGCGCATGCGAAAGGTCAAGGGCCCGATCCTGTGCCTCGTCGGCCCGCCCGGCGTGGGCAAGACCTCGCTCGGCAAGTCGATCGCGCGCGCCACCGGGCGCAACTTCGTGCGCATGAGCCTGGGCGGCGTGCGCGACGAGGCCGAGATCCGCGGTCACCGCCGCACCTATATCGGCTCCATGCCCGGCAAGATCCTGCAGGGCATGAAGAAGGCCAAGACCTCGAACCCACTGTTCCTGCTCGACGAGGTCGACAAACTGGGCGCCGATTGGCGCGGCGACCCGTCGTCGGCGCTGCTCGAAGTGCTCGACCCGGAGCAGAACAGCACCTTCAACGACCACTACCTCGAGGTCGACTACGACCTGTCCGACGTGATGTTCGTGACCACCGCGAACACGCTGCGAATCCCGCAGCCGCTGCTCGACCGCATGGAGGTGATCCGGATCGCCGGGTACACCGAGGACGAGAAGGTGCAGATCGCCGTCCGCCACCTCATCGGTAAACAGATGAAGCAGCACGGCCTCAAGAAGGGCGAGTGGTCGATCTCCGAGCAGGCGCTGCGCGGTCTCATCCGCCTGTACACGCGCGAGGCGGGCGTGCGGAACCTCGAGCGCGAGCTCGCCGGGCTGATGCGCAAGGCGGTCAAGGAGATCGCGATCGGCAAGGCCAAGCAGGTCCATGTCAACCGGCGCAACGTGGAGAAACTGGCCGGCGTGCCGCGCTTTCGGCACGGCGAGACGGAGATGGAGGACATGGTCGGGGTCGCCACCGGCCTGGCCTGGACCGAGGTCGGCGGCGAGCTGCTGTCGATCGAGGCGGTCACCGTGCCCGGCAAGGGCAGGGTGACCTCGACCGGCAAGCTGGGCGACGTCATGAAGGAGTCGATCCAGGCCGCCGAATCCTACGTCAAGAGCCGCGCGCTCGAGTTTGGCATCGAGCCGACCAAGTTCGAGAAGAAGGACATCCACGTCCACGTCCCGGAAGGCGCCACCCCGAAGGACGGCCCCTCGGCCGGCATTGCCATGGTCACGGCGATCGTCTCGGTGCTCACCGGCATTCCGGTGCGGCGGGGCGTGGCGATGACCGGCGAGGTGACCTTGCGCGGCCGCGTTTTGCCGATCGGCGGACTCAAGGAAAAGCTGCTCGCGGCCATGCGCGCCGGGATCAAGACGGTCATCATCCCGAACGAGAACGAAAAGGACCTGGCCGAGATCCCGGACAACGCGAAGCGCGCGCTGGAAATCCTGCCGGTCAATCTGGTCGACGAGGTTCTGCAGCGCGCCCTCGTTTCCAAGCCCACGCCCATCGAATGGACCGAGCCCGCCAAGGTCGAGACGGCGCGCGGCGTCCAGGGCAAAGACGAGCGCAGCGGGGTCGTCACGCACTGACGCCGTCGGGCGGCGGCACTCGCCGGACCGATCTTATCCACGAAGAAGGCCGAGAATCCTTCGTATTTGGCGCGTTGTCGCATTGACGCCGCCGGATTCTGCGATCTAAAATCCCGGCTCCTTCAGCGTGCCTTTCTTTCCACTTCTGCGCACCTGTCTTTGTCCATTCTAGGGGGGTCCAACGTGAACAAGAATGATCTCGTAGCCGTCGTTGCAGAGAGGACTGGTTTATCCAAGGCGGACAGCACCAACGCCATCGACAGCGTGATCGATGCGATCAGTGACGCCCTCAAGGGAGGTGAAGAGGTTCGCCTTGTGGGCTTCGGGACATTTTCCGTCAGCAGGCGGCGCGCGTCGGAAGGCCGGAATCCGCGGACCGGTGAACGGATCAAGATTCCTGCATCCAACCAGCCCAAGTTCAAGGCGGGCAAGGCGCTCAAGGACTCGGTGAACAGGTAGAAAAACGCGCATGCACGCGATTCGGCCCCGGCCGCCCCGCGTCCCAGGCGGAGGCGGTCGGCGTTTTTTTGCCGCGCGCCGCAAAGCGGACCGGCCGCTCAGAGAGGCGGGTCCAAGACGTGTTCGAAACGCGCGCGGGCGATACGACCCCGTGGGCGATTAGCTCAGTCGGCAGAGCGTCTCGTTTACACCGAGAAGGTCGGCGGTTCGACTCCGTCATCGCCCACCAGACCGCAAATGGCATGTCTGGAGGGCCGCCGCGATTCGTTCGTCCGCTAGGGGGCGAACGCCTGGTATACGGCGCGGCGGACCCTATATCTGTTTCTACAATGGGCGGCCGAGGGCCGTTCGCGCCGGCGGTGGGCCGCTTGACACCCCAAGGGGCGTGGAGTACATCACGGCGGCCCGAGGACGAGTACCCGCCATCGTAAGAGTAAGAGGATGGTGCGTGGGATGGCCTTTTCCCGTCCGTTGGGGTGGAAACGGCGCGCCGGCGATGCGGGACATCGCCAAGCGGCGTCGACGCCCTCCGCGGGACGGGAAGAGCGCCCTCCGGGCGGTCTTGTGCGCCCTTCGGTCGTCGTCGCACGGTCCCTGTGATGCGCCGGCATCGCGGCGCACCACGCGCCTCGGCGAGAATAGCTGCAAGGCGGTCGCACGTATCGTTCTCTTATGATCGTGGGTGGTAAGCCTCCCGGGGGTGTAGCTCAGTTGGTTAGAGCGCCGGCCTGTCACGCCGGAGGCCGCGGGTTCAAGTCCCGTCACTCCCGCCATCCGACCCTGACCAGCGCGCGGCCGAGGCCCGTGATCGGCTTCAAATAGGGCCGATCGAGCCTGCGGGGCGCGTCGGGCCCTGCCTGGGACGAACGCAAGATGGTTTCGGACCGGCGCGTTTCTCGAACGTGGGCCGCGTAGACGCGATCCAGGCGTCGTCGAGCGGTCGCGGCCCGGCCCGGACCAGCGCCCCTCCAACGGACGCCCTGGTACCCTGGGTTCGAGGTTCGCTTGGTATCTGGATTCGTCCTTCCGCGCGCCTTACGACCCGGAGTCCATGACACCGCTTGGTGCAGGCCGAGACATGGATTCCGGCTCGTGGGGCGGAGGCTCTCCTCGGGCCGGCCGGAGGCCGGACCCAGGGGCCGCTTGGCCGGGATGACGGAGAGCGAATGGAATTTCCGGATCGGTCCACTCGGTCCGCGAAGCGCCGTGCCCGATCAGGGAATGGCGCGGCTGCGGGCCGTTTGGTGCTTTCCTCCAAACCGGGTTGTACCTATATTCCAGAGGCCGCGGGCCACCTCCGCGCGCCCAGTTCAGGGGACCAGGACGATGGACGCCTTGCTGGCCGAATATCTGCCGATCCTGATCTTTCTCGGAATCGCCATCGGCCTGTCCGTCGTCATGGTGGCGGCGTCCTACATCGTGGCCCGCCAGCGTCCGGACTCGGAGAAGGTCTCGGCCTACGAGTGCGGCTTCGAGGCCTTTGACTCCGCCCGCAGCAAGTTCGACGTTCGCTTCTACCTGGTCGCCATCCTGTTCATCATCTTCGACCTCGAGGTGGCGTTCCTGTTTCCCTGGGCCGTGGCGCTCGGCGACATCGGTGTGTTCGGTTTCTGGTCGATGGTGGTTTTTCTCGGCGTCCTGACCGTCGGCTTCATCTACGAGTGGAGGAAGGGGGCCCTGGAATGGGAGTAAAGGCACCCGGCACGAGCACGGCCCAGGCGCCGCTCCTGCCCGTGCCCGGGCAGGACGCCGTCCTGAAAGGCGTGAGCGACGAGCTCTCCGAAAAGGGTTTCCTGGTTGCCCAGATGGACAAGCTGGCCGCGTGGGCCCAGACCGGGTCCCTGTGGCCGATGACCTTCGGGCTGGCGTGCTGCGCGATCGAGATGATGCACTCCGCGTGCAGCCGCTACGACCTCGATCGCTTCGGCATCGTGTTCCGCCCCAGCCCGCGCCAGTCCGACGTCATGATCGTGGCCGGCACGCTGACCAACAAGATGGCACCGGCCCTGCGCAAGGTTTACGACCAGATGGCCGAGCCGCGCTGGGTGATCTCGATGGGATCCTGCGCCAACGGCGGCGGGTATTACCATTATTCCTACTCGGTCGTGCGCGGCTGCGACCGCATCGTGCCGGTGGACATCTACGTGCCGGGTTGTCCGCCGACGGCGGAGGCCCTGCTGTACGGCATCCTGCAACTGCAAAAGAAGATCAAGCGCAGCGCCGGCATCGTGCGCTGAGCGCTTGGCCAGCTATGTTCGGATCGGGCGCCGCCGCATGAACGAAGCCCTGCGAGACTTCGGCGAGTACATCGCCGCGGCGCTCCCCGAGGAGGTGCTCGGTGCGGAGCTTGCCCGCGACGAGCTGGTCGTGCGCGCCAAGCGCGAGGCGATCGTCAAGACGTTGACCTTCTTGCGCGACGACCAGAACTGCCAGTTCAAGCAGCTTATGGACGTGACCGCCGTCGACTACCCGGACCGTGAGGAGCGCTTCGAGGTCGTGTACAACCTGCTCTCGGTCAAGTACAACCAGCGCATCCGGGTCAAACTGGCGATCGACGAGGCGACACCGGTGCCGTCGGTGACGGCGGTATTCCGATCGGCCAACTGGTTCGAGCGCGAGGTTTGGGACCTGTTCGGGGTGTTCTTCTCGGATCATCCGGACCTGCGCCGTATCCTGACCGACTACGGCTTCGAGGGCCATCCCCTGCGCAAGGACTTCCCGCTGACCGGCTACGTCGAGGTGCGTTACGACGAGGACCAGAAGCGCGTCGTCTACGAGCCGGTGAAACTGACCCAGGAGTTCCGCTACTTCGATTTCGTCAGCCCCTGGGAGGGCATGCTGCATCTGCCCGGGGACGAAAAGGCCGGCGACGGCGCGACCGCGCAGGGCGAGGAGGGCGAGGAGGGCAAGGTCTGATGGCCGAGGTGGAGATCAAGCCGCTGACCCTCAATTTCGGGCCTCAGCATCCGGCCGCGCACGGCGTGCTGCGGCTGGTGCTGGAGATGGACGGCGAGGTCATCGAGCGCGCCGACCCGCATATCGGCCTGCTGCACCGGGGCACCGAGAAGCTGATCGAGTACAAGACGTACCTCCAGGCGGTGCCGTACTTCGACCGGCTCGACTACGTCGCGCCGATGAACCAGGAGCACGCCTTCGCTCTGGCCGTCGAGAAGCTGCTCGGCATCGAGGTCCCGCCGCGCGCCCAGTACATCCGCGTCCTGTACAGCGAGATCAGCCGGATTCTGAACCATCTGCTGAATATCTGCACCTTCGCCCTCGACATCGGCGCCATGACGCCCATGCTCTGGGGCTTCGAGGAGCGCGAGAAGCTGATGGAATTTTACGAGCGGGCTTCCGGGGCGCGCATGCACGCCGCCTACTTCCGGCCCGGCGGAGTGCACCAGGATCTCCCGGCGGGCCTGCTCGATGACATCGCGGTGTTCTGTGACACCTTCCCGAACATGGTGGACGACTGCGAAACGCTGCTGACCGACAATCGGATTTTTCGGCAGCGGTGCGTGGACATCGGCGCCGTCAGCGCCGCGGACGCTCTCGACTGGGGTTTCAGCGGCCCGATGCTGCGCGCCTCCGGCGTGCCCTGGGACCTGCGCAAGGCGCAGCCCTACGAGGTTTACGAGGACCTCGAGTTCGACATTCCCGTTGGCAAGAAGGGGGATTGCTTCGATCGCTATCTCGTGCGCATCGAGGAAATGCGCCAGAGCGTGCGTATCATGCGCCAGTGCGTCGAGAAGATGCCGGACGGGCCCGTCATGGTGCAAGACCACAAGGTGACCCCGCCGAAACGGGCCGAGATGAAACGCTCGATGGAGGCCCTCATCCACCACTTCAAGCTTTACACCGAGGGCTACCACGTACCGCCCGGCGAGACCTATACGGCGGTCGAGGCGCCCAAGGGCGAGTTCGCGGTCTTCCTCGTTTCCGACGGCGCCAACCGGCCCTACCGCTGCAAGATCCGCGCGCCGAGCTTCGCGTTTCTTTCGGCCATGGACTTCATGTGCCGGGGGCACATGCTGGCCGACAGCGTGGCGATCCTGGGCTCGATGGACGTCGTGTTCGGCGAGGTCGACCGATGAAGGTGACCAGCTACCGCGCGGGCGAGGCGGGAGACTTCGCCTTCACGCCGGAGAATATGGAGCGGGCCAAGGCGCTCATCGCCCGCTACCCGCAGGGCCGCCAGGCCAGCGCGGTCGTCGCCCTGCTCGACCTCGCACAGCGCCAAAACGGCGGATGGCTGCCCGGGGAAGCGATCGAATACGTGGCCAACGTCCTGGATCTGGCGCCGATCCGCGTGCACGAGGTCGCCAGCTTTTACACCATGTTCAACCTGAAGCCGGTCGGCAAATACCTGATCCAGGTATGCCGGACCACGCCGTGCTGGCTGCGCGGCGCCGCCGAGTTGACGCGCACATGTTGCGAACGCTTCGGCGTCGGCCTGGGCGAGAATACCGCAGACGGCCTGTTCACCGTGGTCGAGGTTGAATGCCTGGGCGCCTGCGCCAACGCGCCCATGGTGCAGATCAACGACGACTACTACGAGGACCTTACGCCGCGGCGCATGACGGAGATCATCGACGAACTGAGGGCCGGCAAGGACGTGCCGGCGGGCCCGCAGACCGGGCGGCGGTGCTCGGCCCCGGAGGGCGGCCCGACGACGCTGAGGGAAGTGCCGGCGCTCGCGCCGGGCGGCGCGGGGGGCGCGGACTGAATGCTGCACGACCGGGACCGCGTCTTCACCAACCTCTACGGTCTCGAAGATTGGCGCCTCCAGGGCGCGCTGCGGCGCGGCGCGTGGGACGGCACCAAGAAGCTGCTCGAGCTCGGCCGCGAGCAGATCGTGCAGATGGTCAAGGATTCCGAGCTGCGCGGGCGCGGCGGCGCCGGCTTTCCGGCCGGCCTCAAATGGTCGTTCATGCCCAAGGAGAGCGACACCCGGCCGCACTATCTCGTGGTCAACGCCGACGAGTCCGAGCCCGGGACCTGCAAGGACCGGGAGATCATGCGCAACGACCCGCACCGGTTGCTCGAGGGCTGCCTGGTCGCCGGGTTCGCGATGGGCGCGCACACCTGCTACATCTATATCCGCGGCGAGTTCTTCCGCGAGGCCGAGCGGCTGCAGGCCGCCGTCGACGAGGCCTGCGAGGCGGGCCTGCTTGGCAAAAACGCGTGCGGGTCCGACTGGGTCTACGACATCTACGTGCACCGCGGCGCCGGCGCCTACATCTGCGGCGAGGAGACCGCGCTGCTGGAAAGCCTGGAGGGCAAGAAGGGCCAGCCGCGCCTCAAGCCGCCGTTCCCCGCCGCGGTCGGCCTGTACGGCTGTCCCACCACGGTCAACAACGTCGAGACGATTGCGGTCGTGCCGGAGATCCTGCGGCGCGGCGTCGACTGGTGGACCGGGCTCGGCCGGCCGAAGAACACCGGGACCAAGATTTTCAGCATCTCCGGCCACGTCAACACGCCGTGCAACGTCGAGGAGGAGATGGGCATCCCGCTGCGCGAGCTGATCGAGATCCACGCCGGCGGCGTGCGCGGCGGGTGGGACAACCTGCTCGCGGTGATCCCGGGCGGCTCGTCGGTGCCGCTCATTCCGAAGTCGATCTGCGACACGGTGCTGATGGACTTCGACTCCCTGCGCGAGGTCAAGTCCGGCCTGGGCACGGCGGCGGTCATCGTCATGGACAAATCGACCGACATCGTGGCCGCCATCGCCAACCTGTCGCACTTTTACATGCACGAGAGCTGCGGTCAGTGCACGCCGTGCCGCGAGGGCACGGGCTGGATGTGGCGGGTCATGAACCGGCTCGTGCGCGGCCAGGCCGACGTCGCGGAGATCGACATGCTGCTCGACGTGACCTACGAGGTCGAAGGGCACACGATCTGCGCGCTCGGCGACGCCGCGGCGTGGCCTATCCAGGGCCTGATCCGGCATTTCCGGCCCGAGCTGGAGCGACGGATCCTCGAGTACAAGAAGACGATCCCGAAGGCGGCGGAGTAGGACGACGCGATGCCGAAGCTGACCATCGACGGCAGGGAGATCGAGGTCCCGGCCGGCCTGACCATCCTTCAGGCTTGCGAGTTGGCCGGCATCGAGATTCCGCGCTTCTGCTATCACGAGCGGCTGTCGGTCGCCGGCAACTGTCGCATGTGCCTGGTCGAAATGGAGCGCTCGCCGAAACCGATCGCCTCCTGCGCCATGCCGGCCGGCGAGGGCATGGTGATCCGCACCGACACGCCCATGGTGGAGAAGGCCCGCAAGGGCGTGATGGAGTTCCTGCTGATCAACCATCCGCTGGATTGCCCGATCTGCGACCAGGGCGGCGAATGCGACTTGCAGGACCAGGCGATGGCCTATGGCTTCGACCGCAGCCGCTTCGAGGAAAACAAGCGCGCGGTGCCGGAAAAGTACATGGGGCCGCTGATCAAGACGATCATGACCCGGTGCATCCACTGCACGCGCTGCATCCGCTTCGCCACCGAGATCGGCGGTGTGGAGGAGATCGGGGCGCTCGGCCGCGGCGAGCACATGGAGATCAGCACGCTCGAGCAGGCAATCAACTCCGAGCTGTCGGGCAACTTGGTCGACGTCTGCCCGGTCGGGGCGCTGACCTCCCGGCCGTACGCCTTCACCGCCCGCCCGTGGGAACTGGGCAAGACCTATTCGATCGACGCGCTCGACGCGGTCGGCTCCAACATTCGGGTCGACACGCGCGGCCGGGAGGTAATGCGCATCCTGCCGCGCCTGCACGAGGACATCAACGAGGAGTGGATCGCCGACAAGACCCGCTACGCCTGCGACGGCCTGGGCCGGCAGCGCCTCGACCGGCCTTACGTGCGCAGGGACGGCAGGCTACAGGAGGCGACCTGGGAGGAGGCGTTCAACGCGATCACCGCTCGCCTCCAGGGACTCGAGGGCGGCAAGATCGCGGCGCTGGCCGGCGACCTGTGCGACGCGGAATCCATGCTCGCGCTCAAGGACCTCATGGCCAGGCTCGGCTCGCCGAATCTGGATTGTCGGCAGGACGGCGCCAAGCTCGACCCCCGGGCGCGCGCCGGCTACCTGTTCAACACCACGATCGCCGGGATCGAGCAAGCCGACGCGGCCCTTCTGGTCGGGACCAACCCGCGCTGGGAGGCGCCGCTCGTCAACGCGCGCCTGCGCAAGCGCTTTCTCATGGGCGGCTTCAACGTCGGCCTGATAGGCGCCCCCTGCGACCTGACCTACCCGGTCGAGCGCCTGGGCGCGGGACCCGAGACGCTGGGCGAGATCGCCGAGGGCAGGGGCGCCTTCGCCGAGGTCCTGACCGCCGCCGAGCCGCCGATGATCGTGCTCGGCATGGCCGCGCTCGCCCGGGCGGATGGCGCCGCGATCCTGCATCTGGCCCGGCAGGCCGCCGAGCGTTTCGGCATGGTGCGCGGCGACTGGAACGGCTTCAACGTGTTGCACACCGCGGCGGCGCGGGTGGCCGCCCTGGACCTGGGATTCGTACCGGGCGCGGGCGGGCGCGACACCGCCGCCATCCTGGAGGGCGCCTCGCGCGGCGAGATCGAGGTCGTGTTTCTGCTCGGCGCCGACGAGATCGACATGGCCAGGCTCGGCCCCAATGCCGAGCAGGGCGCGTTCGTGATCTACCAGGGCCACCACGGCGACGCCGGCGCGCACCGAGCGGACGTGATCCTGCCCGGCGCGGCCTATACGGAGAAGAACGGCACCTACACGAACACCGAGGGGCGGGTGCAGCTTGGTCGCCGGGCCGCCTTCCCCCCCGGGGAAGCGCGGGAGGACTGGACCATCCTGCGCGCGCTGTCGGAGTTCATCGGAACCCGATTGCCATACGACAACCTGGGCGAGGTGCGCCAGCGCCTGATCGAGGCGAACCCGCTGTTCGCCGCGATCGACCAGATCGAGCCGGCACCGTGGGGCGCGTTCGGCGCGGCCGGGGCCCTCGATCCGGCTCCGTTCGGGACCGCCGTCGAGAACTATTACATGACCGATCCGATCAGTCGGGCCTCGGAAACCATGGCGCGGTGCACCGAGGCGTTCGTGCGCGGCCGGCAAGCCAAGGCGACCGGAACCCATGGTTGACATCTGGAACGTCTACGCCTGGCCGACGGTCGTTATCGTCGCGCAGATCGTCGCGATCATGGTGCCGCTGCTGCTCTCGGTCGCCTACTTGACCTACGCCGAGCGCAAGGTCATCGCCGCCATGCAGCTGCGCAAGGGGCCGAACGTGGTCGGACCCTTCGGCCTGCTGCAGCCCATCGCCGATGCCGTCAAACTGCTGTTCAAGGAAACGATCCTGCCGGCCGGGGCGAACCGCGTCGTGTTCGTCGCCGCGCCGATGCTGACCTTCATTTTGAGCCTGATCGGCTGGGCCGTGATCCCGTTCGGCGAAGGCATCGTGCTGTCCGACATCAACGTTGGCATCCTGTACCTGTTCGCCATTTCCTCGCTCGGCGTCTACGGCGTGATCATGGCCGGGTGGGCCTCGAACTCGAAGTACCCGTTCCTGGGCGCGTTGCGCTCGGCGGCGCAGATGGTCTCCTACGAGGTCTCGATGGGCTTCGTGATCATCACGGTGCTCGTGTGCGTCGGCTCGCTGCGCCTGAGCGACATCGTGCTGGCGCAGAAGGGGCTTTGGTTCGCTGTGCCGCTGCTGCCGATGTTCGTGGTGTTCTTCGTCTCGACCCTGGCCGAGACCAACCGTTCGCCTTTCGACCTGCCGGAAGGGGAGTCGGAGCTGGTGGCCGGGTTCTTCCTCGAGTACTCGTCGTTCACCTTTGCGCTCTTCTTCCTTGGCGAATACGCCAACATGATCCTGATGAGCGCGATGACGACCATCCTGTTCCTGGGCGGATGGCTGCCGCTGTTCGACGTGGCGCCGTTCAACTGGATCCCCGGGCCGGTCTGGTTCGCCGGCAAGGTCGCGCTGGTCCTGTTCTGTTTCCTGTGGGTGCGGGCGACCTTCCCGCGCTACCGCTACGACCAGCTCATGCGCCTGGGCTGGAAGGTGTTCCTGCCGCTGTCCCTGTTCTGGGTGGTGCTGACGGCGGGGGTGGTGATCACCTTCGATCTGTTGCCGGCGCGATGAGCGGCGCGGGCCTTGCCAAGCGCGCGGCGGCCGCTATCTTAGGCGCCGAATTCCGGGTGGCGACGGGCCGGGCGGGGACGGGCCGCATGCGGCTAAGGAGTTGGTAATTAATGGGAATCATGGATCGCGGCGCGCGCACCTTGTTGCTCGGCGAGCTGCTGAGCGGCCTCGGCCTGACGCTGCGCTATTTCTTCAAGCCCAAGGTCACGCTCAACTACCCGTACGAGAAGGGCCCGCTGTCGCCGCGCTTCCGCGGCGAGCACGCCCTGCGCCGTTATCCGAACGGGGAGGAGCGCTGCATCGCCTGCAAGCTGTGCGAGGCGATCTGCCCGGCGCTCGCCATCACGATCGAGGCGGAGCCGCGCGCGGACGGCAGCCGGCGCACGACCCGCTACGACATCGACATGACCAAATGCATCTACTGCGGCTTCTGCCAGGAGGCGTGTCCGGTCGACGCGATCGTCGAGGGGCCGAACTTCGAGTTCGCCACCGAGACCCACGAGGAGCTGTTCTACGACAAGGAGAAGCTGCTGGCGAACGGCGATCGCTGGGAGGCCGAAATCGCCGCCAACCTGGCGATGGACGCGCCGTACCGATAGGTGGCGCCGCCGCGGAACGGCTCGGGGTTGGGGGCAGGACTGACGGGATTCGGATATCTTGCAGCGGCCGCGGCTGGGCCTCGCGGTTCGACCGGTGCGACGCGGGGTCCTCGTCCGAGCTCGGACAGGGATGAGCGCCGCGCCTCGGGTGGCTGAAGGACGGCGCCGGCGCGCTGGGTCCGCCGTTCGGGAAGGGGATCGGGGATGATCGTCCAGGCGCTGGCCTTCTATCTCTTCGCGGCGGTCGCGGTCGCCGCCGGGGTGATGGTGATTTCGGCGCGCAACCCCGTGCATTCGGTGCTGTTCCTGATCCTCGCCTTCTTCAACTCGGCCGGGCTCTTCGTGCTCATGGGGGCGGAGTTCCTGGCCATGATCCTGGTCGTGGTCTACGTCGGGGCCGTGGCGGTGCTGTTCCTGTTCGTCGTCATGATGCTGGACGTCGACATCGTCGAGCTGCGCCAGGGCTTCCTGCAGTATCTCCCGATCGGTGGCCTGATCGGCCTGATCCTGCTCGTCGAGCTGACCCTCGTGCTCGGCGCATCGATCGCCGCCCCGGAGGCGGGCGCGGCGGCCAGCGTGCCGATCTTGCCGCCCGAGCAGCAGGCCAACACGGCCGCGCTGGGCGAAGTGCTCTACACCAGGTACATCTACCTGTTCCAGGCCGCCGGCCTGGTCCTGCTGGTCGCCATGATCGGCGCCATCGTGCTCACCCTGCGCCAGCGGGTGGACGTGCGCCGGCAATCGATCGGCGCCCAGGTGTCGTTGCGCCGGGAGCAGGCGATCGAGGTCAAGAAGGTTCCCAGCCGCAGCGGCGTGTAAGCCATGCTCGAGATCGGTCTCGCCCATTACCTGACGGTCGCCGCGATCCTGTTCACGCTCGGCATCTTCGGCATCTTCCTCAACCGGAAGAACGTCATCGTCATCCTGATGTCGATCGAGCTGATGCTGCTCGCGGTCAACATCAACCTGGTCGCGTTCTCGGCCCACTTGCAGGACTTGGTCGGCCAGGTCTTCGCCATGTTCGTGCTCACCGTCGCCGCCGCCGAGGCCGCGATCGGACTGGCCATCCTGGTCGTCTACTTCCGCAACCGCGGCTCGATCGCGGTCGAGGACATCAACCTGATGAAGGGCTGAGCCCCGTGATCGAATCCTTGATCGTTCTGCTGCCGCTCTTGGGCTCGGCCATCGCCGGCCTGTTCGGGCGCGTCATCGGCGACCGCGGGGCGCAGCTCGTCACCTGCGGCCTGCTCGGGATTTCGGCGGTGCTGTCGATCATGGTCTTCAAGGACGTGGCGATCGACGGCAACGAGCGGGTCACCGAGCTGTTCACCTGGATCGATTCCGGCCAGTTCGAGCTGTCATGGGCGATCAAGCTCGACACCCTGAGCGCGGTGATGCTGCTGGTCGTGACCGTCGTCTCGGGGCTGATCCACGTCTACTCGATCGGCTACATGGCGCACGACAAGTCGATTCCGCGCTTCTTCTCGTATCTGAGCCTGTTCACCTTTTTCATGCTCGCGCTGGTCAGCGCCGACAATTTCGTCCAGCTGTACTTCGGCTGGGAGGGCGTGGGCTTGGCGTCCTACCTGTTGATCGGCTTCTGGTACGTGCGGCCGAGCGCCTGCGCCGCGGCGATCAAGGCGTTCCTGGTCAACCGGGTCGGCGACACCGGCTTCGCGCTCGGCATCGTGGGGACCTTCTTCCTGTTCGGCGCGGTCGGCTTCGACCAGGTCTTCGCCGCGGTGCCGGGCATGGCGGACCAGACCTTCGAATTCATCGGCATCGAGGGGCACGCGCTCACCATCATTTGCATCCTGCTGTTCATCGGCGCCATGGGCAAGTCGGCGCAGTTGTTCCTGCACACCTGGCTGCCCGACGCGATGGAGGGGCCGACGCCGGTCTCGGCCCTGATCCACGCGGCGACCATGGTGACCGCGGGCGTGTTCATGGTCGTGCGCCTGTCGCCGATGTTCGAGTACGCCCCCGTTGCTCTCGACCTTGTGACCTATATCGGCGCGGGGACCGCCTTCTTCGCCGCCACCGTCGGACTGACCCAGTTCGACATCAAGCGGGTGATCGCCTACTCGACCTGCTCGCAGCTCGGCTACATGTTCTTCGCCGCGGGCGTGTCCGCCTACGGCGCGGCGATCTTCCACCTCATGACCCACGCCTTCTTCAAGGCCCTGCTGTTCCTTGGCGCGGGCGCGGTCATCCACGCCTTTTCCGACGAGCAGGACATGCGCAAGATGGGCGGGATCTGGCGCATGGTGCCGATCACCTACGCGGTCATGTGGGTTGGCTCGCTGGCGCTGGCCGGCATTCCGCCGTTCGCCGGGTACTTCTCCAAGGACATCATCCTGGAATCCGCCTACGCCGCCGACACCGGGCCGGGGCAGTTCGCGTTCTGGTTGGGCGTGGCGGCGGCGTTCATGACCGCCTTCTATTCCTGGCGTCTCCTGTTCCTGACCTTCCACGGCGCGCCGCGCGCCGAGCCCGAGGTGATGGCGCACGTCCACGAGGCGCCCAAGGTCATGATCATCCCGCTGCTCGCCCTGGCCGCGGGTGCGGCGCTCGCCGGGTACGTCGGTTACGAGGCCTTCGTGGGGGAGGGGCGCGAGGCTTTCTGGGGCGGGGCGATCATGGTCCTCGAAGCCAACGATTCGATCGAGGCGGCGCACCACGTGCCGTTCTGGGTCAAGATCCTGCCCTTCGTCATGGGCGTGGGCGGAATCGGGCTGGCCTACGTCATGTACGTGCTGCGTCCCGACCTGCCCGGCCTGGTGGTCGCGCGGGTGCGCCCCGTGTACCTGTTCGTGTACAACAAGTGGTACTTCGACGAGCTGTACGACGCCGTGTTCGTCCGTCCGGCGCACTACCTGGGGGCGGGGCTGTGGCGCTCGGGCGACGGCGCGTTGATCGACGGGGTCGGCCCCGACGGGGTCGCGGCGGCGGCCCTCAACCTCGCGCGCAGAGCCGGCCGCCTGCAGACCGGCTACGTCTACCACTATGCCTTCGCCATGCTGATCGGCGTCGTCGGCCTGGTCACATGGTACCTCCTCGGCCGGATCGGATGAGGCGGCCATGAACGGCTGGCCGATCCTCTCCCTGGTCACGTTTCTGCCGCTGGTCGGCGCGGCATTCATCGTGGCGATCCGCGGCGAGGCCGAGGTGGTGGCGCGCAACGCCCGC
This sequence comes from Kiloniellaceae bacterium, assembly GCA_046758005.1. Classification (GTDB taxonomy): domain Bacteria; phylum Pseudomonadota; class Alphaproteobacteria; order Kiloniellales; family J153; genus JBHHZJ01. The sequence goes on along the minus strand of JBHHZJ010000005.1, from coordinate 35,251 downwards.
TACGTGGCGCTGTGGACCTCGCTCATCACCTTCGTCCTGTCGCTGTTCCTCTGGTTCGGCTTCGAGCGCGGCAGCGCGGAATTCCAGTTCGTCGAGCGGGCCGATTGGATCCCGGCCTACAACATCTCGTACCACATGGGCGTGGACGGCATCTCGATGCTCTTCGTATTGCTGTCCACCCTGCTGACCCCGATTTGCGTGATCGCGAGTTGGGAGGCGATCCAGAACCGGGTCAAGGAATACATGATCGCCTTCCTGGTTCTCGAGACGCTGATGGTCGGCATGTTCTGCGCCCTCGACTTCGTGCTGTTCTACTTCTTCTACGAGGGCGTGCTGATCCCGATGTTCCTGATCATCGGCATCTGGGGCGGGGAGGACCGCGTCTATTCGGCCTTCAAGTTCTTCCTGTACACGCTGGCCGGCTCGGTCCTCCTGTTCCTCGCGTTGCTCGCCATGTACTTCGAGGTGGGCACGACCGACATCCCGACCATGCTGGCCCACGACTTCCCGGCGGGCATGCAGACTTGGCTGTGGCTGGGCCTGTTCGCCTCGTTCGCGGTCAAGATCCCGATGTGGCCGGTGCACACCTGGCTGCCCGACGCCCACACCGAAGCGCCGACCGCCGGCTCGGTGGTCCTGGCCGGGGTGCTGCTGAAGATGGGCGGGTACGGCTTCGTGCGCTTCTCGCTGCCCATGCTGCCCTTGGCCTCCGAGTTCTTCACGCCGCTCATCTTCACGCTGTCGATCGTGGCGATCATCTACACCTCGCTGGTCGCGCTCGCTCAGGAGGACATGAAGAAACTGGTTGCCTATTCCTCGGTGGCCCACATGGGCTTCGTGACGCTGGGCACGTTCACCGTGACCCAGCAGGGCCTGGAGGGCGCGATCTTCCAGATGCTCTCCCACGGCGTCGTCTCGGCGGCGCTGTTCCTTCTCGTCGGGGTTGTCTACGACCGCATGCATACCCGTTTGATGGCTCGCTACGAGGGGCTCGTCAATCGGATGCCGGCCTACGCCCTGGCGTTCATGATCTTCATGCTGGCCTCGGTCGGCTTGCCCGGGACGAGCGGCTTCGTCGGCGAGTTCCTGGTCCTGGTCGGCGCGTTCCAAGTCAGCACCTGGGTCGCGCTGCTGGCCGCGAGCGGCATGGTCCTCGGCGCCGCCTACATGCTTTATATGTACCGCCGGATCATCTTCGGGGCGCTGACCCGGGCCGACCTCAAGGCGATTCTGGACCTCAGCCCGCGCGAGATCCTGGTCTTCGCCCCGCTCATCGCCCTGGTCTTCTGGATGGGCGTCTATCCCATGCCGTTCCTCGACATCATCTCTGCCTCGGTGACCAACCTGATCGACGACCACCAGGCGGCGCTGGCGGTGGCGCGCGAGCCCGGGCTCGCTGCCCTGGCGGCGACCCGGTGAAACGGAGGGCGCGCCGATGGTCCCGCTCGACCTGATCACGGCCCTGCCCGAGCTGTCGCTGGCGGGCCTGGCCATGGCGTTGCTCATGTTCGGCGTGTTCCGCGGCAACGCGGCGACGCGCACGGTGCTCGTGCTTTCGGTGCTGACGCTGATCGCCGTCATCGGCCTGCTCGCGCTGGGGCCGCGCGGCGGTGCCAGCGCCTTCGAGGGCATGTTCGTCGTCGACCGCTTCAGCGATTTCATGAAGCTTCTGGTCCTGCTCGGTTCGGCCACGGCCATGGCCATGTCGCTGCGCTACTTCGAGCACGAGCAGGTCATGCGCTTCGAGTACCCGGTGCTGATGCTGTTCGCGACGCTCGGCATGCTCATGATGGTCTCGGCCAACGACCTCATCTCGCTCTACCTGGGCCTCGAGCTGCAGAGCCTGTCGCTCTACGTCATCGCCGCGATCCGACGCGACAGCCTGCGCTCGACCGAGGCCGGGTTGAAGTACTTCGTCCTCGGCGCCCTGTCCTCGGGCATGCTGCTCTACGGCGCCTCCATGATCTACGGCTTCGCCGGGACGACGGGATTCGCCCCGCTCGCCGAGGTCCTCGCGAAGAGCGTGACCGCGGGCGAGGCGCCCTCGCTCGGCCTTATCATCGGGCTGGTGTTCCTGATGGCGGGGTTGGCCTTCAAGATCGCCGCAGTGCCATTTCACATGTGGACCCCCGACGTCTACGAGGGCGCGCCCACCCCGGTCACCGCGTTCTTCGCCACCGCGCCCAAGGTGGCGGCCATGGCGCTGTTCGTGCGCGTCATGATGGGGCCGTTCGGCGAGTTTGCCGGCCAGTGGCAGCAGATCGTGATCGTGATCTCGATCGGCTCGATGATCCTGGGCGCGCTGGCGGCGATCAACCAGGCCAACATCAAGCGCCTGATGGCCTACAGCTCGATCGGACACATGGGCTACGCGCTGATCGGCCTGGCTTCCGGGACGCAGGAGGGCGTGCGCGGGCTGGCCTTCTACATGGCGATCTACCTGGTCATGAACCTCGGAACCTTCGGCTGCATCCTGTGCATGCGCCAGAAGGAGGTCATGGTGGAGGGGATCGAGGACCTCAAGGGGCTGTCCAAGACCCATCCGATGATGGCGCTGGCGCTGCTCATCTTCATGTTCTCGATGGCCGGGATCCCGCCCATGGCCGGTTTCCTGGCCAAGTTCTACGTGTTCATGGCCGCGATCCACGCCGGGCTCTACGCGCTGGCCGTTATCGGCGTGCTGACCAGCGTGGTGGGCGCGTTCTATTACGTTCGCATCGTCAAGTTCATGTACTTCGACGAGCCCACCGAGGCGTTCGACCGGCCGATCGGCCGCGAAATGGCCGTGATCCTGACCGCGACCAGCGTGGTCATCCTGCTCTTCTTCGTCGCCCCGGGCCCGGTGCTGAGTCGAGCCGCGGCCGCGGCCTCGGCCCTGTTTCCCGGATGACCACGCCGGCGACGGGGTCGGCGGCCCGTCCCAAGCTTCCGCCGGCCTACCGCTTGGTCGCGCTCGACCGGGTCGATAGCACGAACGACGAAGCCGCGCGCCTGGCCGAGCAGGGGGCCGAGGACGGCACGCTGGTGTGGGCGCGCGAGCAGACCAAGGGCCGCGGCCGGCAGGGGCGCAACTTTGCCAGTCCCCGCGACAACCTGTACCTTTCCCTGGTGCTGCGCCCGGACTGCGGCCCGGCGGAGGCGGCCCAGCTCGGCTTCGTCGCGACGCTCGCGGTGGGCGAGGCCATCGGCAGCGTCGCGCCACCCATGCTCGAGGTCACCTACAAGTGGCCCAACGACGTGTTGCTCAACGGCCGCAAGGTCTCCGGCATCCTGCTCGAATCCAAGACCGGCTCGGATGGGGCGCTCGATTGGCTGATCCTGGGCGTAGGCGTCAACGTGCGGAGCTTCCCGAAGGACACCGATTTTCCCGCCACCAGCCTGCACTTCGAGGGCGCACCGCGCGAGGTGAGCCACGTCGACGTGCTCGAGGCGTTCAGCCGGCATTTCCTGACCTGGGTCAACCGCTGGCTCGACGACGGTTTCGCCCCGGTCCGGCAAGGTTGGCTGAACCACGCTCACGCGCGCGGCGAGGAGATCGAGGTGCGCCTGCCCAGGGAGACCTTGCACGGGACGTTCCGCGACCTGGACGAGCGCGGCGCGCTGGTCCTCGAGCTGTCGGACGCCAAGCGACGGGTCATCGCCGCCGGCGACATCTACTTCGCCACGTGAGGCGCGAGGCCATGCTGCTCGCCATCGATTCCGGCAACACCAACATCATCTTCGCCGTCTACGACGGGGCCGACCGCCTGCGCGGATCCTGGCGCGCCTCGACCGAGGCCAAACGCACGGCCGACGAGTACGCCGTGTGGCTGACCCAGCTCATGGCTCTGGAGGACCTGCGCCCCGCCGACATCGAGGGCGCGATCATCGCCAACGTCGTGCCGGCGACGATGTACGCCCTCAGGACCCTGTGCCGGCGCTATTTCGGGACCGAGCCGCTCGTGGTCGGCGAGCCGGGAACCGACATCGGCATCGAGGTCAGGATCGAGCGGCCCGATCAGGTCGGCGAGGACCGCCTGGTGAACGCCGTCGCGGCCCACGCGCAATACGGGGGGCCTCTGATCGTCATCGACTTCGGCACGGCAACGACCTTCGACGTGATCGGCGAGGACGGTGCCTATGAGGGCAGCGTCATCGCTCCGGGGATCAACTTGTCGCTTGAGGCCCTGGACCGGGCGGCGGCCAAGCTGCCGCGCATCGCGATCAAGGAACCGCCGCAGCGGGTGATCGGACAGGCCACCGTGCCGGCGATGGAATCGGGCGCCTATTGGGGCTACGTCGGTCTGGTCGAAGGTCTGGTGTCGCGCATTAAGGCCGAGGACGGCCGCGACATGAAGGTCGTGGCCACGGGCGGGCTGGCGCCGCTCTTTGCCCGCGCCACATCGTGCATCGACGAGATCGACCCGGACCTGACGCTGCGCGGCCTGCGCTTGCTGTACCGCGCCAACACGCGGGCCGTGGCATGATCGACCGGCCCGGGCCGGACGAGCTCTACTTCCTGCCGCTCGGCGGCACGGGCGAGATCGGCATGAACCTGAACCTGTACGGTCACGCCGGTCGCTGGCTCATGGTCGACCTCGGGGTCACCTTCGCCGAACCCGGCCTTCCCGGGGTCGATCTGCTCATGGCGGACCCGGCGTTCATCGAGGAACGGCGGGATGACCTGGCCGGGCTCGTGCTGACCCACGCGCACGAGGACCATATCGGCGCCGTCGGTCACCTTTGGCCGCGCCTGCGCTGCCCGATCTACGCCACGGCCTTCACCGCGGCCATGGCCGCCCCGAAGCTGGTCGAGGCCGGCATCGAGGACGAGGTCGAGATCATCGAAGTGCCGCTGTCCGGCCGCTTCACCGTCGGCCCCTTCGAGATCGAGCTCGTCACGCTCACCCATTCCATCCCCGAGCCGAACGCGCTGGTCATCCGCACCGGGGCGGGGACGGTCCTGCACACCGGCGACTGGAAGCTCGATCCCGCGCCCCTGGTCGGCGACGGCTACGACGAGCGGGCGCTGCGCGGCCTGGCCGAGGCATCGGTGCTCGCCATGGTGTGCGATTCCACCAACGCCCTCATCGACGGCGATTCGGGTTCGGAATCGGAGGTCCGCGCGGTCCTCATGGAGCTGGTCGGCGGACTTAAGAACCGGGTCGCTGTCGCCTGCTTCGCCTCCAACGTGGCGCGTCTGGAGACCGCGGCCAAGGTCGCCGAGGCGCACGGCCGGCGCGTCGCGCTGGTGGGCCGGTCGATGCAGCGCGTCTATCAGGCGGCCCGCGACACCGGCTATCTGGCCGACGTGGCGCCGCTGATTTCCGAGGAGCACGTCGGGCTCCTGCCGCGCGCGGAGGTCCTGCTTCTATGCACCGGCAGCCAGGGCGAGCCGCGCTCGGCGCTGTGGCGCATCGCCAACGACGAGCACCCCAACGTCGCCCTGGAGGAGGGCGACGCGGCGATCTTTTCCTCGCGCATCATTCCCGGCAACGACGTGGCGATCTTCCGGCTGCAGAACATGCTCGTGCGCAAGGGCGTCGAGGTGATAACCGACGACCAGCACTTCATTCACGTCTCCGGCCATCCGGCGCGCGAGGAGCTGACCCAGATGTACCAGTGGGTGCGCCCGCGCATCGCGGTGCCCGTGCACGGCGAGGCGCGGCACCTCGCGGAGCACGCGCGGCTCGCCCAGGCCTGCCAGGTGCCCGAGCAGATCCTCGGCGAGAACGGCGCGCTGATCCGCCTCGCGCCCGCGCCGGCCGGGATCGTCGGGCACGTGGCCGCCGGGCGCCTGGCCTTCGACGGCAACCGGCTGCTGTCCTTGGACAGCCCCGTGCTGCGCACCCGCAGGCGCCTGGCGTACAATGGGGCCGCGGTCGTGACCCTGGTCATCGGCCGCGACAATCTGTTCCAGGGCGATCCCATGATCTGCGCGCAGGGGCTGCTCGATGCCGAGGCGGAGGCCGACAAGCTTAAGGTCGTGGCCGAGGGCGTGCGCGAAGCCCTGAGATACCTGCCGGCGGTCGACCGCCGCGACGACGAGACGGTCAAGGAGGCAGCGCGCCTCGCCGTGCGCCGCGCGTTCCACCGGATGCTCGGCAAGAAGCCGGTCACCGAGGTGCATCTGGTGCGTCTGCAGTGAGACGCGGCGCGGTCGGCCGATCGGGGGCGACGTTGGAGCGATGTCGAGCATGTTCGCAAAGGTCACGACCCAACCGTTCTTTCCAACCTGCGTGTGGGTTCACGATCTCGAGCCCGAGATCGCGGCACCGCTGAACCGGCGGTTGTTCCAGGTCCTCGACGAGCTGACCGCGCCACGTCCGCCGCTTGCGCCGGGACAGGGCTGGCAGACCGACCAGACCCTTCACGAACTGCCGGAATTCAAGGACCTGGTCGAACTCTTCGAGTTCGCCTCGAAGGCCATCCTCGACCAATACCAGGTCCGCTACGAGTCGTTCCTGATCACCGGGTGCTGGGCCAACATCAGCCCGCCGGGCGGGTTCCATATCCCGCACCTGCACCCGAACAACTTCCTGAGCGGCGTCTACTACGTCCAGGCCGAGGAGGGCGCGAACACGATCTCGTTCCACGACCCAAGGCCGCAGCTGGAGATCATCCTTCCCGATGTCCTCAAGCACAACAAGTTGAACTCCACCGTGCATCAGTTGAAGATATTGCCCGGGCGGCTTGTCATGTTTCCGGCCTGGTTCGTGCACTCGGTGCCGCGCAACGAAAGCAGCCGATTGAGGGTCAGCGTCAGCTTCAACATCATGTTCTCGTCCTTTGCCGAGAAGCTCAGCCGGCCGAAATGGAGCGGAATTCCCCTCGGCGCCAAGCGCGCCCAATGACGCCGGCGCGAAGCGTCCCGGATAGCGTGGCAGGAGAGGCGGCATGATCGGCAGGCTCAACCACGTGGCCATCGCGGTCCCGGACCTGGCGGCGGCCGCGGCCCGCTACCGGGACGTGCTGGGCGCCGAGGTTTCGGCGCCCCTCGACCAGCCCGACCACGGGGTCACCGTCGTCTTCGTGAGCCTGCCGAACGCGAAGATCGAGCTGCTGCATCCGCTCGGCGACGCTTCCCCGATCGCGAAGTTCCTCGATCGCCATCCGGACGGGGGCATTCACCATCTGTGCTACGAGGTCGAGGACATCCACGCCGCGCGTGACAGGTTGAGGGTCGCCGGCGCGCGCGTGCTCGGCGACGGCGAACCGAAGCGCGGCGCCCACGACAAGCCGGTCCTGTTCCTGCATCCCAAGGACTTCTGCGGCACCCTGATCGAGCTGGAGCAGGCTTGACGGTCGCAGCCCTGGCAAGGAAAAGGAGCGGGAGATCACCTGGTTCAGCGGCATCCTGGTCTACGTGATCATCTGGTGGGTCGTGCTCTTCGCGGTCCTGCCCTGGGGCGTCAAGGTGCCGGACAATCCCGACCCGGGCCACGCGACCAGCGCGCCGGAGCGGCCCATGCTGTGGCGCAAGGCCCTGATCACGACGCTCGTTTCCGCCGTCCTCTGGGGCGTGGCCTACTACGTGATCACGAACGACCTGATCCCGGTCAGGCCGGATTGAGCGGGGCCCGGCGCGCATGGCCGACTACTGCAACTCCGCCCCCGGGGATCCGCTGCATGGGCCCTACCACGACCGGGAATACGGCTTTCCGGCCCGGGACGAGCCCGTGCTGTTCGAGCGCTTGGTGCTGGAGATCAACCAGGCCGGCCTGTCCTGGGGCCTGATGCTGCGCAAGCGGGCCGCCTTCCGCGCCGCCTTCGAAGGCTACGACATCGACCGCGTCGCGGCCTACGGCGCGGCCGAGCGGGCGCGCCTGCTCGCCGACGCGGGCATCGTGCGCAACCGGCGCAAGATCGACGCCGTCATCGAGAATGCCCGCCGAATCAAGGGACTGCGCCATAGCCACGGCGGCTTCGCCGACTGGCTCGACGCCCACCACCCGCGCGACAAACCCGCGTGGGTCAAGCTGCTGCGGCGCACCTTCGTGTTCATGGGACCCGAGATCGTGGGCGAGTTCCTCGTGAGCCTGGGCTACCTGCCCGGGGCGCACCGCCCGGACTGCCCGGTCCACGCCCGCATCGCCGCGCTGTCCCCGCCGTGGGCGCAGGCCTCGCGCTGAGGCGGGGCACGGGGGCCCGCCGCCCCGGCGTTCCCGGCCGAAGGGTCGAAAAATAAGGCAAGCCCGCAGCGCAAGCTTGCCCTCAACGTGACGGCTGATGGGTTCTTGTTTCTAGAGGGTTTTCCGCCCTCCTTCGCCGCCTGACGGCGGCACCTCCCCAAACTCGGGCCATGCATTTTCCTGCACGGATTTTGTGTGTGCAGTGTAGCCGAAAGACCCGTGCGCGTCACGCCTTTTTCCAGATTTTTACAACCAGGACAACGTCTTGCGCGAATTGAACGGACTGCCGCCTCACAATAGGATGAATTTCCCCAGGAACAGGAGGGCGATCACGTGAACCGCCAGCGGGCATTCGGCCGGCCGGCCGCTGACGATCTTGATCGCGGCATAGGTGATGAAACCGATGCCGATGCCGTGCGCGATCGAGAACGTGAGCGGCATGGCGATCGCGGTGACCACGGCCGGCGCCGACTCGGTCACGTCGTCCCAGTCGACCTCGGCCAGGCCGCGGGTCATCAGGCAGGCGACGAACAGCAGCGCCGGCGCCGTCGCGTACGCCGGCACCGTCTGGGCCAGCGGCGAGAAGAACAGGGCGAGCAGGAACAGGGCGGCGACCGTGACCGCGGTCAAGCCGGTGCGCCCGCCGGCGTTGATGCCGGAGGCGCTCTCGATGTAGCTGGTCGTGGTCGAGGTGCCGAACACCGCGCCCGCGGCGGTGGCTGTGCTGTCCGCGAGCAGCGCCTTGCCCAGGCGCGGCAGACGGCCCCGGTCGTCCAGCAGCCCGGCGCGGTGCGCCAGGCCGATGAGCGTCCCTGCGGTGTCGAACAGGTCGACGAAGAGGAACGTGAACACGATCGTGACCAGGCCGACCTGGAAGGCCCCCGCGATGTCGAGCTGGAGGAAGGTCGGCATGGGATTCGGGGGCAGGGAGGTCAGGCCGCGCCACTCGGTAACCCCAAGGGCCAGCCCCGCCGCCGTCGTCGCCAGGATTCCGATGATGACCGCACCGGGCACCCGGTGGCGGTCCAGCGCGACGATCGCGAAGAAGCCGCAGAACGACAGGACGACCGGCCAGGACAGCGGATCGCCCAGCGTGACCAGGGTGGCCGGGTGGTCGACCACGACGCCGGCGTTCTTCAGCGCGATGATCGCCAGGAACAGCCCGATTCCGGCCGAGATGGCCAGCTTGAGCCCTGCGGGAACGGCGTTGATGATCCACTCGCGCACCGGCAGCAGGCTGACGACGATGAACAGGAGGCCGGAGAGGAAGACCGCACCCAGCGCCACCGGCCACTCGTAGCCCATGCCCAGCACGACGCCGTAGCTGAAGTAGGCGTTGAGCCCCATGCCCGGGGCGAGCGCGATCGGGTAGTTGGCGTACAGCCCCATGATCAGGGTGCCGAGCGCGGCGGCCAGGCAGGTCGCCACGAAGACCGCGCCGAAGTCCATCCCGCCATCGGCCAGAATCGCCGGATTGACGAAGGTGATGTAGGCCATGGTCAGGAAGGTGGTGACCCCGGCCAGCACCTCGGTGCGCACCGTGGTGCCGTGCTCGGCCAGCTTGAAGTATGATGACAGCATGCCTCGCCCCCCTCGCAGACGCGGTGCGGCCCCGCGCGCCGCAGCCGGCCCGCACGCCGGAAACCGCCCCATTTCGGCGGTTCGGCACGCCAAGGCCGGCCGTTATCGGTTTGTTAAACGGCCGGTCCCTAGCCTCGTCCCATGATCCCGCGCACGATCAGACGCCCCGCCCTGGCGCTCGTGCCCCTGATCCTTGCCGTGGCGTCCCCCGCGGCAGGGCAGGACCAGGTGAGCGCGGCGATCACAAAGTCGGACTGCCGCCGCCTTGTCAAGCATGTGCCGGCGCCTGATGTGGCCTACCGGCCCGGCGTCGACGTGCGCGGCCGCGCCGTGGCGCCGGCCGACCTCGACGACGGGGTCCGGATCGCCCCACCGGAGACGATCGAGATCGACATCCAAGTCGAGCTGGAGGACCGCTTCGGGATTCCCGCCGACCCGGACCTATTCGACGCCGACGCCCAGATCGGGAACGTGACCGTCCGCGACGGGCGGGCGTACTTCAACGGCCAACCGCTCCAGAACGAAGCGCAGGCGGACCTGACCGAGCGCTGCCAGGAGATCCTGTACGGCCGGCGTTGATCACGCCGCGCGCCGGTCGGGCCCGGCGCGCCATGGACATCGCGGAGGCCTTCTTCTATACATCTGCCGACCCGAACGCCGCGGCGCGCCTGGAGGCCCGCGCGCCGGCCCAAGGACCCAATATCATCTTCCCATGATCGTGGAGACTACTCTTACGTACAGGCGAAGGAGCGCGATGCGTCTTTCCACGTATTTCATGCCCACGCTCAAGGAGACGCCGTCCGAGGCCCAGATCGTCTCCCACCGCCTGATGCTGCGCGCGGGCATGATCCGCCAGGCCAGCGCCGGCATCTATTCGTGGCTGCCGCTCGGGTTCCGCGTGCTCAAGAAGATCGAGCAGATCGTACGCGAGGAGCAGGACCGCTCCGGCGCGCAGGAGGTCCTCATGCCGACCGTCCAGTCGGCCGACCTGTGGAGGCAGTCCGGGCGTTACGACGCCTACGGGCCGGAGATGCTGCGCTTCAAGGACCGCCACGGCCGGGAGATGCTCTACGGCCCGACCAACGAGGAGCTGATCACCGAGATCTTCCGCCACGCGGTCAAGAGCTACCGCGACCTGCCGAAGATGCTCTACCACATCCAGTGGAAGTTCCGCGACGAGGTGCGGCCCCGTTTCGGCGTCATGCGCGGGCGCGAGTTCCTGATGAAGGACAACTACTCCTTCGACCTGGACTACGCCGGCGCCAAGCGGTCCTACAACAAGATGTTCGTGTCGTACCTCAGGACCTTCGCGCGCATGGGACTGAAGGCCATTCCCATGGAGGCCGAATCGGGGCCGATCGGCGGTAACCTGAGCCACGAGTTCATCATCCTCGCCGACACGGGCGAGACCGCGGTCTTCTGCCACGGCGATCTCCTGGCGCACGACGTGCTCGCCAGGGAGGTCGACTACGAGGCGGACCTGGAGCCCATCGTGGCCGACTGGACGCAGCTCTACGCCCGCACCGACGACAAGCACGACCCGGCCGCCTTCGAGAAGGCGATTCCGGAGGACAAGCGGGTGCGCCGTCGCGGCATCGAGGTCGGCCACATCTTCTATTTCGGCACCAAGTATTCCGCGCCCCTCGACGCCGTGGTCGCCACGCCCGGCGGGGAGCAGGTGCCGGTCCACATGGGCTCGTACGGAATCGGCGTGTCGCGCTTGGTGGGCGCGATCATCGAGGCCAGCCACGACCGGGACGGCATCGTCTGGCCCCCGCCCGTGGCCCCGTTCCATGTCGGACTGGTCAACATCAAGGCGGATGACGGCCCATGCGCCAAGGTCTGCGAGGAGACCTACGCCAAGCTGCGCGCCGCGGGCGTCGAGGTGCTCTACGACGACCGCGACGAGCGCGCCGGCACCAAGTTCGCCGACATGGACCTCATCGGCCTGCCCTGGCAGGTCATCATCGGCCCGCGCGGCCTGGAGAAGGGCGTGGTCGAGCTGAAGCGGCGCCAGGGGGGCGAGCGCCACGAGCTGTCCCTCGAGTCCGCCCTGGCCCGGCTCACCGGACAGTGCTTTGAACTCTAAAACCGTATTTCGTGAGCGGATTCTCATCCTTGAACGAGCTCGGTATGACGACCTCATGTTGCACCTATCCAAACATGAGGTCCGCTCCCACGCACCGCGGGCCTGAGCTCCGGTCGCGCTCATGATCCTCAGCCCCTTCGAACGGATGGTCGCGATGCGCTACCTGCGCGCGCGGCGCCAGGAGGGCTTCATCTCCGTCATCGCCGGGTTTTCCCTGCTGGGAATCGCGCTCGGGGTGGCGACCCTGATCATCGTCATGGCGGTGATGAACGGGTTCCGCCAGGAGCTGCTGGCGCGCATTCTCGGCGTCAACGGACATCTCACGGTCTACGGGTCGCAGGGGCCGATCGCCGACTACGAGGCCGTCGTGGCGCGTCTGCGCGGCGTCGAGGGCGTGGTCGGCGCGACCGCCCATGTCGAAGCGCAGGTCATGGTTATCGCGCGCGGCGCGGCCTCGGGCGGGCTCGTGCGCGGGGTCCGGCCGGAAGACCTGAGGGCGCGCGCGCTCATCGCCGACAACATGGTCGCGGGCTCGCTCGACGGGTTCGCCGCCGCGGAGGAGGGCGCCGGCGGCGCGGTCGTGATCGGCAGCCGTCTGGCCCAGCGGCTGAACCTGCGGGTCGGTGACAGCGTGACCCTTGTCTCGCCCCAAGGGACGGCGACGGTCATGGGCACTATGCCGCGCCTCAAGGCCTACCGCATCGTCGGCCTGTTCCAGGTCGGCATGTACGAGTACGACAGCACCTTCATTTACCTGCCGCTGAAGGCGGCCCAGCTCTTCTTCCGCCTGCCCGGGCAGGTCAACGCGATCGAGATCTTCGTAGAGGACCCGGACAAGGTGCGCGAGGCGACCCGGCGCATCGCGGCCGCCCTCGGCCCGGGTTACCGGATTCTCGACTGGCAGCAGTCGAATTCCAGCTTCTTCAACGCGATCCAGGTGGAACGCAACGTCATGTTCCTGATCTTGACCCTGATCATTGTCGTTGCGGCCTTCAACATAATCTCGGGCATGATCATGCTGGTGAAGGACAAGGGGCGGGACATCGCGATCCTTCGCACCATGGGGGCGACGCGGGGCATGGTCCTGCGCATCTTCCTGATGAGCGGCGCCAGCATCGGGGTCGTCGGGACCATGATCGGGCTGATCCTGGGCATCGCTTTTTGTCTCAACATCGAGAGCATCCGCCAAGTCCTCGAAGGCCTGACCGGAACCGACCTCTGGAGCCCCGAGATCCGATTTCTTTCGCAAATTCCCGCGGTCATCGACTGGGGCGAAGTGGCCGCGGTCATCGTGATGGCGCTCGGCCTATCCTTCACTGCAACCGTCTATCCGGCCTGGCGCGCCGGGCGGCTCGATCCGGTGGAGGCGCTGCGTTATGAGTGAAGGCGCACCGGTGGCCGCGGAGGCGCCGGGGCGGGCCGCTGCGGGCCAGGGGCTGCGGCTCGAACGCATCGCCAAGACGTTCCGCCAGGGCGGGCGCGTGCTCGAGGTGTTGCAGGGCGTGTCGCTCAACGTGCACGCGGGCGAGCTGGTCGCGCTCGTCGGCCCGTCGGGCGCGGGGAAATCCACCCTGCTGCACATCGCCGGCCTGCTGGAGCGGGCCGACGGCGGCGAGGTCGTGATCGGCGGGCACGCGGCCTCGCGGCTCGACGACGGGGCGCGGACCGCGCTGCGCCGCCAGACCATCGGTTTCGTCTATCAGTACCATCACCTTTTGCCCGAGTTTTCGGCGCTCGAGAACATCGTCCTGCCGCAAATGATCGCCGGCGTGCCCAAGTCGCGGGCCGCCGCGCGGGCGCGCGACTTGCTGGAGCAGGTCGGGCTGTCGGCGCGCGCCGATCATCGCCCGGCGCGCCTGTCCGGCGGAGAGCAACAGCGCGTCGCCATCGCCCGCGGGCTGGCCAACCGGCCGGCGATCCTGCTCGCCGACGAGCCGACCGGCAACCTGGATCCGCACACCGCGGACGGCGTGTTCGAGGTCCTGATGGATCTTGTCCGCGAGGTCCGCCTGGCCGCGCTGATCGCCACCCACAACCTGGGCCTGGCGCGGCGGATGGACCGGATGCTGCGCCTGGAGGACGGCCGCGTGGTCGAGCACGAACCGAGCTGATTGCCCGCAGGCCGGTGCGTGCTATTTTGGCCGGGCGGGGTGGCCATCGGGAACGGCGGGCGAAGACATGATCGAGTTGCAGGAGCGTCTCGAACGCGGCGAGGTCATCCTCCTCGACGGCGCCATGGGCACCGAGTTGCAGCGCCGCGGCGTGCCCATGGACCGGGTCGCCTGGAGCGGGGCGGCCATCGCCACCCATCCCGACGTGATCCGCGACATCCACGAGGACTACATCCGCGCCGGTGCCGACGTGATCATCACCAACACCTTCGGCGCCGCGCGCAACGTGCTCGAGCCGGCCGGCCTGGGCGCGCGGGCGGGCGAACTCAATCGGCGGGCGGTCGAGCTGGCGCATGCGGCGCGCGAGCGCGCCGCGCGCGGCCGGAACGTCTGGGTCGCCGGGTCGATTTCCAGCTTTCTGCCGGAAAACGCGAAGGACAAGGCGCCCCGGCCCGACGTCGCACAAGCCGATTATCGGGAGCAGGCCGCGGCGCTGGCGGAGGCCGGGGTCGACCTGATCGCGCTCGAAATGATGCAGGACATCGAGTACGGCACCTACGCGGTCGAGGCCGCGACCGCCACGGGACTGCCCGTCTGGGTGGGATTCAGTTGCCGGCCCGGGGCGGACGGCAAGACGCTCTTCTTCCGGCGCGCGGACAGCACGACGGGCCTCGCCGAGGGCCTCGCCAAGGTGATGGCGGCCGGCGGCGCGCTCGCCGGGGTCATGCACAGCGAGGTGGCGACCGTCGAGCCGGCCCTTCGGGTCATCTTCGAGACATGGTCCGGCCCGGTCGCCGCCTACCCGCACAGCGGACACTTCGTCATGCCGGACTGGCAGTTCGTCGATATCATTTCGCCCGAAGACTACGCGGCGGAGGCCCGGAAATGGGTGGCCATGGGCGTGCAGGTGGTTGGCGGCTGCTGCGGCATCGGCCCCGAGCACATCCGGTTGCTCAGGGAACGCCTACCGAAACGGATTTCCCCGTAATCCACAAGGTGACAGGCCGGCGCGGCGATGTATGCTCTGCGCCATGCCGCACGCCGGATTCGTCCACCTCCGCGTCCACTCCGCCTATTCCCTGCTCGAAGGCGCGCTCAAGATCGACGAGCTGATCGCGCTGTGCCGCGGCCACGCGATGCCGGCCGTCGCGGTCACGGACAGCGGCAACCTGTTCGGCGCGCTGGAGTTCGCGCTGGCCGCGCGGCGGGCCGGCGTGCAGCCGATCATCGGCTGCCAGATCGCCCTGGGTCGGGAACGTGGCGAGCTCGCCGGCGGTTCCCCGCCGTCACCGGCGCCGGAGCCGTTCGTCCTGCTCGTGCAGAGCGAGGCGGGTTACCGCAACCTGATGAAGCTCGTCTCCAAGTCCTATCTGGAGACCGCGCCGGGCGAGCCGCCACAGGTCGCGCCCGCCGACTTGGACACGTTCGGCGGCGGCCTGATCGCGCTGACCGGCGGCCCGGCGGGACCGGTCGGGCGGCGGCTGCTCGAGGGGCGGGACGAGGTGGCGGAAGAGATCCTGCGTGCGCTGGCGCGGATTTTCCCCGGCAGGCTGTACGTCGAGCTGATGCGCCACGGCCTGCCCGAGGAGACCCGGATCGAGGACCGGCTGGTCGACCTCGCGTACGCGCACGACCTGCCGCTCGTCGCCACCAACGAGGCCTTCTTCGCCGACGAGAACATGTACGAAGCGCACGACGCGCTCCTGTGCATCGCCGAGGGCGCGTACGTGGCCGAGAGCGAGCGCCGCCGCCTGACCCCCGAGCACCGCTTCAAGTCGGCCGAGGAGATGGCCCGCCTTTTCGCCGACCTGCCCGAGGCGGTGGACAACACCCTCGTCATCGCCCGGCGCTGCGCCTATGTGCCCGACGAGGTCGCGCCCATTCTGCCGGCCTTTCCCACCGAGTGCGGACGCAGCGAGACCGAGGAGCTGCGAGCCCGGGCCGAGGCGGGGCTGAAGGCTCGCCTGGAAACGCAGGTGTTCGCGCCGGACATGGACGAGGCGGCGCGGCAGGCCGCGGCGCGCGTGTACCGGGAGCGTCAGAACTACGAGCTCGGCATCATCGAGCAGATGGGCTTCCCCGGCTACTTCCTGATCGTCGCCGACTTCATCCAGTGGGCCAAGCAGCGGGGCATTCCCGTCGGCCCGGGGCGGGGCTCGGGCGCCGCCTCGGTGGTCGCCTGGGCGTTGACCATTACCGATCTGGATCCACTGCGTTGGGGCCTCGTCTTCGAGCGTTTTCTCAACCCCGAGCGCATCTCAATGCCGGACTTCGACATAGACTTCTGCCAGGAGCGGCGCGACGAGGTGATCCGCTATGTGCAGGACAAGTACGGCCGCGACCGGGTGGCCCAGATCATCACGTTCGGCAAGCTGCAGGCCCGCGCCGCGCTGCGCGATGTGGGGCGGGTCCTGCACATGCCGTATCCGCAGGTCGACCGAATCTGCAAGCTGGTGCCGCACAACCCGGCCAACCCGGTGAGCCTGGAGCGCGCGATCGCGGCCGAGGCGCGGCTGCAGGAGATGCGCGACCGGGACGAGACCGTGGCTCGGCTGATCGACATCGCGCTCAAGCTCGAGGGCTTGTACCGGCACGCCTCGACCCACGCAGCCGGCGTCGTGATCGGCGACCGGTCCCTCGATGAGCTGGTCCCGCTCTACCGCGACCCGCGCTCGGAGATGCCGGTCACCCAGTTCAGCATGAAGTACGTCGAGAAGGCCGGCCTCGTGAAGTTCGACTTCCTCGGCCTCAAGACCCTCTCCGTGCTCGCCCGGGCGTGCGAGTTGATCGTGGAGCGCGGCGTCGACATCGACCTGTTGCGCATCCCCCTCGACGACCCCAAGACATACGAGATGCTGGGCCGCGGCGAGACCGTCGGCGTGTTCCAGCTTGAGTCCGCCGGCATGCGCGACGTCCTCAGGGGCCTCAAGCCGGACCGCTTCGAGGAAATCATCGCGGTCGTCGCCCTCTACCGCCCCGGGCCGATGGACAACATTCCCAGCTACATCGCCCGCAAGCACGGCGAGGAAGCGTCGGACACCCTGTATCCGAGCCTCGAAGGCATCCTGAAGGAAACCTTCGGGATCATGATCTATCAGGAACAGGTCCTGCAGATCGCTCAAGAGCTGGCCGGCTACTCCCTCGGCAGCGCGGATATCCTGCGCAAGGCCATGGGCAAGAAGATCAAGTCCGAGATGGAGGCGCAGCGCAAGACGTTCATCGAGGGCGCGGCCGCCCGCGGCGTGCCTTCGGCCAGGGCCGAGCAGATCTTCGAGCAGATGGCCAAGTTCGCCGGCTACGGCTTCAACAAGGCGCACGCGGCGGCCTACGCCCTCGTCGCCTACCAGACCGCATACCTGAAGGCCAATTACCCGGTCGAGTTCCTGGCCGCCTCCATGACGTTCGACATGGGCAACACGGACAAGCTCAACGTCTTTCGCCAGGAGCTCGGGCGCCTCGGGATTCCGCTGCTGCCGCCTGACGTCAACCGTTCGCGCGCGGATTTCAGCGTCGAGACGCCGAGCGCGAACGGCGGGCGCGAGGGCCGGCCGGCGATCCGCTACGCGCTCGGCGCGATCAAGAACGTCGGCGAGGCGGCCATGCGCGTGCTGGTCGCCGAGCGGGAGGCCGGCGGCCCCTTCCGAAGCCTCGGCGATTTCGCACGCCGGGCCGACGCGCGCAGCCTCAACAAGCGTCAGCTGGAGAACCTCGCCTGCGCCGGCGCCTTCGACGGCCTCAACCGTAACCGTCGTCAAGTCTACGAGGCGGCCGAGACGATCGTCCGGCACGCCGCCGCGGCGGCCAGCGAGCGGGCGAGCGCCCAAGAGACCCTTTTCGGCAACGGCTCGGACGCCGAGGCGCCGGACCTGACCATGGCGCAGGGCGACGACTGGCCCCCCATGGAGCGCCTGCGGCACGAGTTCGAGGCCATCGGCTTCTACCTCTCGGCCCACCCGCTCGACGCCCACGCCAGGGCGCTCGAACGGCTGCGGGTCGTCCACGCCGCCGAGCTGCCCGCTATCCTCGACCACGAGGCGGGCCGGAAGCGGGTCGCCGGCATCGTGATCGGCAAGCAGGAGCGCACCTCGCGCCAGGGCAACCGCTTCGCATTCGTGCAGCTGTCCGATACCAGCGGGGTCTTCGAGGTCGTCGTCTTTTCCGAGCTGCTTTCCAGGTCCCGCGACCTGCTCGAGGGCGGCGCGCCGCTGCTGCTGACGGTCGAGCCCAGGGGTGACGGGGAAGACCTGCGCCTCATGGCCCAGGAGGTCGAGCCCCTGGACGCCGCCGTCGCCCGGGCGGGGACGGGGCTCAAGGTCTTCCTCGGCGACGAACGACCACTCGGCAGCCTGAAGAGCTTGCTCGCGCGCGAGGGGCGCGGGCGCGGGCGGATCTCGCTGGTCCTCGACCTGGCCGACGGGCGCGAGGTGGAGCTGGACCTGCCCGGCGGCTACCGCTTGTCCCCGACCATCCGACAGGCGATCAAGGCGATCCCGGGCGTCGAGGTGCAGGACGTCTGAGGCCGCCCCGCGGACCGGTTTTCCCCTTGCAATATCCGGGCTTGAGGGGTACTACCCGGCGCACTCAACGACACACGCGGGCTGCGCGGTCCCCGGGGGACGAATCCCCGGGCGTCGCTCCGGTGTCCGATTGGCGGATGCGAGGCCCGCGGCGGCTGAACCGGAAAAGAAGAGATCATGGCGCTACCGACCTTCACTATGCGCCAGCTCCTGGAGGCTGGCGTCCATTTCGGACACACGACCCGCCGCTGGAACCCGAAGATGGCCCCGTACATCTTCGGCAAGCGCAACGGCGTGCACATCCTCGACCTCGAGCAGACGGTCCCGCTGCTCCATCGGGCCCTGGTCTTCGTCCGCGACGTGGTCGCCGGCGGCGGCCGGGTCCTGTTCGTGGGCACAAAGCGGCAGGCGAGCGACATGATCGCAGAGTCGGCCAAGCGTTGCGGCCAATACTACGTCAACCACCGCTGGCTCGGCGGCATGCTGACCAACTGGAAGACCATCTCGCAGTCGATCCGCCGCTTGCGCGAACTCGACGAACGCCTCGCGCAGGAGGAGTCGGGCCTGACCAAGAAGGAGCTGCTCCACCTGACCCGGGAGCGCGACAAGCTCGATCGCGCGCTGGGCGGCATCAAGGAAATGGGCGGTTTACCGGACGTGCTCTTCGTGATCGACACCAACAAGGAGCACATCGCCGTCAAAGAGGCCAAGGTCTTGGCGATTCCGGTCGTCGCCCTCGTCGACTCGAATTCCGACCCCGAGGACGTCACCCACCCAATCCCCGGCAACGACGACGCGATCCGCGCCATCAGCCTGTACTGCGATTTGATCTCCGACGCCGTGCTGGACGGCATCCAGGCCGAACTCATGGCCAGCGGCGCGGACGTGGGCGAGGCCGAAGAAGGGCTCGTGGAAACGCTGCCCGAGACCGAGGCGGCTGCCGCGGAGGCCGAGCCCGAGGAGGCTGCCGCGAAGGCCGAGACCGAGGCGGTTGCCTCGAAGGCCGAGACCGAGGCGGTTGCCGCGAAGGCCGAGTCCGAGGAGGCTGCTGCGGAGGTCGAGACAGAGGCGGTTGCCGCGACGGCCGAGCCCGAGGCGGCTGCCGAGGATGTCGAGGCAAAGGCGGTTGCCGCGAAGGCCGAGCCCGAGGAGGCTGCTGAGAAGGCCGAGACCGTCGCAGGCGAGGCCACACCGGAGGAGCCCGGCGCGGGCGAATCGGCGGAAGCGACCCCCGTCGAGGAGCCCGCCACCGCCATTGCGGTCGCGGACAAGAGCACGGCGAGCGCCTGAGCCGCCACGTCGATCGCCGCCGCACCGGCGCCTCGCCGGTGCGTCGAAACTCGAATGGGGTGGAATTTGCACCGAGGAGACGGATAGGTCATGGCCGAGATCACCGCTGCGCTGGTCAAGGAGCTGCGCGAGAAGACGGGCGCCGGCATGATGGACTGCAAGAGGGCGCTGACCGAGACGGGCGGCGACCTCGAAGGCGCGGTCGACTGGCTGCGCAAGAAAGGCCTGGCCGCCGCCGCCAAGAAAGCGGGGCGCGTGGCCGCCGAGGGCCTGGTCGGCGTGGTCGCCGAGGGCGCGCGCGGGGCCGTGGTCGAGGTCAACTCCGAGACCGACTTCGTGGCGCGCAACGAAACGTTCCAGGACTTCGTGCGCACGGTCGCGAAGCTCGCGCTCGACGCCGGCGACGACGTGGAGAAGTTGAGCGCGGCGGGTTACCCGGGCGCGGCGGGGACCGTGGACGACCAGCTGACCGCCCTCATCGCCAAGATCGGCGAGAACATGACCTTGCGGCGCGCCGCGTACCTCGAGGTCCGCGACGGCATCGTGGCCTCGTACGTCCACAACCAGACCGCCCCGGGACTCGGCAAGATCGGCGTCCTCGTCGCGCTCGAGTCCGCGGGCGACAAGGACAAGCTGGGCGCCTTCGGCCGGCGGCTCGCCATGCACGTGGCGGCGACCGCGCCGCAGGTAGTGGATACCGGCGACGTCGAGCCGGCGGCGCTCGACCGCGAGAAGAACGTCCTGAGCGCGCAGGCGCGCGCCACCGGCAAGCCGGACAACGTGATCGAGAAGATGGTCGAGGGTCGCCTGCGCAAGTTCTATGAGGACGTCTGTTTGCTCGAGCAGACCTACGTCATCGACGGCGAGACGAAGGTGCGCAAGGCCGTGGAGCAGACGGCCGAGGAAATCGGCGCGCCGATCAAGATCGCCGGCTTCGTCCGCTTTCAGCTCGGCGAGGGGGTGGAGCGCGAGGAAAGCGACTTCGCCACCGAGGTCGCCGCGCAGCTCGGGCAGTGATCCCGTCCGGGTCGGCGGGAGGTCATCATGGCTCACCGCGGCCCGGTGTCCGTCCGCCGGGCCGAGGCGCGCGCGATCGTCGAGGCCGTTTCATCGAAGGAGTCCATGGCCGCGAAGCCGAATTACAAACGGGTCCTGCTCAAGATCTCGGGCGAGGCGCTCATGGGCGCCCACGACTACGGGCTCGACCCCGACGCTGTGCAACGGACCGCCGGCGACGTGCGCCAGGTGCACCGCATGGGGGTTCAGATCTGCCTCGTGATCGGCGGCGGGAACATCTTCCGCGGCCTATCGGGCACCGCCGCCGGGATGGAGCGGGCGACCGCCGACTACATGGGGATGCTGGCCACCGTCATCAACGCGCTGGCCGTCCAGAGCGCGCTGGAGAAGCTTGGCGTCGTGACCCGGGTGCAGTCGGCGATCCCCATGGCCACGGTGGCCGAGCCCTACATCCGGCGCCGGGCGGTCCGGCACATGGAGAAGGGGCGGGTGGTGATCTTCGCCGCCGGTACGGGAAACCCTTTCTTCACCACGGACACAGCGGCCGCCCTGCGCGCCTCGGAGATGGGCTGCGAGGTGCTGCTGAAGGGGACCAAGGTCGACGGCGTGTACGACGCCGATCCGGTCAAGGTCCGGAACGCCAGGCGCTACGAGCGCCTGAGCTACCTGGATGTGCTGACCCAGGACCTCGGCGTCATGGACCATGCGGCCATTTCCTTGGCACGTGAAAACGCCATTCCGATTCTGGTATTCTCGATCTACGAAACCGGAGCCTTCGCCCAGGTCGTCTGCGGCGGGGGCCGTTACACGATCGTCCAGGATGAGGGTTGACCCGTGGCCGAACCGGACCTCAGCGACATCATCCGGCGCATGGATGGCGCCCAGGAGGCGTTGCGCAGGGAATTCGCCGGCCTGCGCACCGGCCGCGCCTCGGCCGGCCTGCTGGAGCCGATCACCGTCGAGGCCTACGGGTCGAGCATGCCACTCAATCAGGTGGCCACGATCGGCGTGCCGGAGCCGCGGATGGTCACTGTCCAGGTCTGGGACCGCACGCTGGTCGGGACGGTCGAAAAGGCCATTCGCAGCTCGGGCCTCGGCCTCAACCCGGCCACCGAGGGCCAACTCATCCGGGTGCCGATTCCGCCCCTGTCGGAGGAGCGGCGGGTCGAATTGACGAAGATCGCGGCCAAGTACGCGGAACAGGGGCGGGTCGCGGTGCGCAACGTGCGCCGCGACGGCATGGAGATGCTCAAACGCATGGAGCGCGAAGGCGAGATTTCCAAGGACGAGCACCATCACTGGGCCGAGAAGATCCAGAAGCTCACGGACGAACACATCAAGGCGCTCGACGAGGCCTTGGCGCAGAAGGAGGAAGAAATCCTTCAGGTCTAGGCGGATGAACGTAGTCGCTTCCTCATTGGGCGGCCCACAGCCGACCCATGTCGCCATCATCATGGATGGCAACGGGCGCTGGGCGAAGGCGCGGGGCCTGCCGCGCGCCGCCGGCCACCGGGCCGGCGCGGAGGCGGTGCGGCGCACGGTGAGCGCGGCCATCGAACTCGGCATCTCCTACCTGACGCTCTACGGATTTTCGTCGGAGAACTGGAAACGCCCGGCGAGCGAGGTCGAGGACCTGATGGGTCTGCTCCGCCGCCACCTGCAGGCCGAGATCGCCGAACTGCACAAGGAGCGGATCCGCCTGCGCGTCATCGGCGAGCGCGATCGCCTGCCCAGGGACATCGCCCGCCTGATCTGCGAGGCGGAAAAGCGGACCGCTGCGGGGGACCGGCTGAACCTGACCATGGCGATCAGCTACGGCGGCCGCCGGGACATCGTGGCGGCGGCGCGCGACCTGGCCCATGCAGCCGCCTCGGGCCGGCTCGACCCCGAGGCGATCGACGAGGCGTGCTTTACCGGAGCGTTGTCCACCCAGGGCATGCCGGATCCCGACCTTGTCATTCGCACGAGCGGCGAGCAGCGGATCAGCAACTTCCTGCTCTGGCAATCCGCCTACAGCGAGTTCGTGTTCGTCGAGAAGCTTTGGCCCGACTTTGGCAAGGACGACCTGGCCGATGCGATCCGCGAATTCCAGCGGCGCGACCGGCGTTACGGTGACGCGGTCGGGTCCCGGTGAATGGCGGGGCCTGGGGCTGCGGGTCGCCACGGCCCTGGTCCTGGCGCCGCCGGCTTTGGCCGCGCTTTATTTCGGGTCGCCCTACAGCGACGTGCTGGTGCTCGCCGCGGCCGGGGTCGCCGCGTGGGAGTGGGCGCGCATGTGCCGCGGCGGCCGGCTGGATCCGACCGGCGGCTTGGTCGTCGCGGCCGTGACACTGGCCGTGGCCGCGGGCAGCCTGGGCGATTACCTCGCGGCCGGGTGGCTGGCCGCCGCCGGCGCCGTGGCGGTCACGGTGATGGCTAGGCGCACGGGGCGGAGCGGTGCGGTGTGGCCGGGCCTGGGTGTGGTGTATCTTGCCGCGGCGTGCCTGGCGTTTCTGTGGCTGCGCCAGGATCCGACACGGGGGCGGGAGCTCGTCTTTTGGCTCCTTGCGGTGGTCTGGAGCACGGACGTCGGTGCCTATTTCGCCGGCCGGGCTCTCGGCGGTCCAAAGCTGGCGCCGTCGATCAGTCCCAACAAGACCTGGGCCGGCCTGGGCGGCGGCATGTTGGCCGCGGCCGGGGTGGGCGTGGCGGCGGCGGCGATGCGCGGCGACGATTACCTCCGCCTGGTCCTGCTCAGCATCGCACTTGCGGTCGTCGCGCAGGTGGGCGATCTTTTCGAGTCCCGTCTCAAGCGCCGGTTCGGGGTGAAAGATTCCAGCGCCTTGATCCCGGGGCACGGCGGGGTGCTGGACCGGATCGACGGTATCCTGGCCGGGGCCTTGGTATTTGGGGGCGGCATCTGGTTAACGGGGACAGCGCGCTGACATGGCCGTAACATCGCCACAGCCCGCGGCCGCGGCCGCGCGCCGCCGGGTTACGATTCTCGGGTCCACGGGGTCCGTCGGCTGCAACACGCTGGACTTGATCGAGCGGCAACCCGAAAGCTTCGAGGTCGAAGCGCTGTCGGCCAACGGCAGCGTCGAACGGCTGGCCGATCAGGCACGGCGTGTCGGCGCCAAGTTGGCCGTGGTCGCGGACGAGCGGTGCTACCGGGATCTCAAGGCGGCGCTGTCCGGCAGCGGCGTCGAGGTCGCGGCCGGGGCCCAGGCGGTCGCCGAGGCCGCCCAGCGGCCGGCAGACTGGGTGATGGCCGCCATCGTCGGCGCGGCCGGTCTGGCGCCCACGCTGGCCGCGGTGCGCCGGGGCGCCGTGGTGGCGCTCGCCAACAAGGAGACGCTGGTCTGCGCCGGCGCGCTGATGACCGCCGAGGTGGCGCGCCACGGGGCGACCCTGCTTCCCGTGGACTCCGAGCACAACGCCATTTTCCAGGTGCTGGACTTCGACCGGCTGGACGCCGTCGACCGGATCGTCCTGACCGCCTCGGGCGGGCCGTTCCGCGCCCTGTCGCGCGAGGCAATGGCCGAGGCGACGCCGCAGCAGGCGGTCGCCCATCCGAACTGGGACATGGGGGCCAAGATCTCGGTCGATTCCGCGACCATGATGAACAAGGGCCTGGAGCTGATCGAGGCGCACCACCTGTTCGGCCTGTCCGAGGACAGGATCGAGATCCTGGTGCATCCCCAATCGGTGGTGCATTCCATGGTGGCTTACGTCGACGGCTCGGTGCTCGCCCAGATGGGCCAGCCCGACATGCGCACGCCGATCGCCTTCACGCTGGCATGGCCCGGGCGCATGGCGGCGCCGGTCGAGCGCCTGGATCTGGCCAGGATCGGGCGCTTGACCTTCGAGGCGCCGGACCCCGCCCGTTTCCCGGCGCTGCGCTTGGCTCGGGAGGCCTTGCAGACGGGTGGAACCGCCCCCACTATCTTGAATGCGGCGAACGAAGTGGCGGTCCAAGGCTTCCTGGACCGCCGGGTCGGTTTCCTCGGCATCGCGGCGATCGTCGAGCAGACCCTGGAAAGGCTGCCCGCCGGGCGCCTTGACGGGATCGAGGATGTCCTGGCGGTGGATGGCGAGGCGCGCCGGGTGGCCGCCGGCATCTTCATTTAGGCCTTTCAAAAAGGCGCGGAAGCCGCAAGAATTCTTCGTTTTTGCGCCGTGAAGTCATCGGAGGAGGCGGGGCCTTCGCCCTTGTTTCCGCGCGGGCATTGCGGGTAGATTGTGTGCCGTTTGGCCACGCTGGCCGCACCTCGGACGACTAAGCCATGGGTTTCATTAGCAGTTTTCTGGCCTTCACGATTCCGTTTCTGGTTATCCTGACCGTGCTCGTGTTCGTGCACGAGATGGGCCACTTCCTGGTCGCCCGACGCAACGGGGTCCGGGTGGAGGTATTCTCCATCGGCTTCGGCCCGGAGGTATTCGGCTGGACCGACCGGGCCCGGACCCGTTGGAAGTTCAGCCTGATTCCCCTGGGCGGCTACGTGAAAATGTTCGGCGACGCCAACGCCGCCAGTCAACCCTCGGGCGGGATCGAACGGATGTCCGAGGAAGACCGCGCCGTGGCGTTTCCGTGCAAGGGTCTGGGCCCCCGGACGCAGATCGTGGCGGCCGGCCCGGTCGCCAATTTCCTCTTCGCCGTGATTCTGCTGGCCGGACTGTTCGGCACGGTCGGGCAGCCGTTCACCCCGCCGGTCGTGGGTGAAGTCGTGCCGGGCAGCGCCGCCGAGACGGCCGGTATTCTGCCGGGCGACCGCATCGCGGAACTGCACGGATCGACCATCGAGCGGTTCGAGGACATCCAGCGGATCGTTCGCCCGCGCGCGGGCCAGCGGCTCGAGGTAGTCGTCCTGCGCGACGGCGTACGGGTCGTGCTGACCGCCACGCCGAAGCTCAGCGAGCTGACCGACAATTTCGGCAATCGGCAGGAAATCGGCCTCCTGGGCATCACCCGCGGCAGTGTCGAATACGTGCGGCACGGGCCGGTCGAGGCCGTCTGGCGGGCCGGACAGGAGACCCTGGCCCTGTCGCTGGGGACCTTGCAGGCCATCGGCCAAATCATCGCGGGCACCCGCAGCGCCCAGGAGCTCGGCGGTCCCGTGCGCATCGCCCAGATGTCCGGGGCGGTCGCCGAGTCCGGACTGGTCCCGATCATCTGGTTCATGGCGGTGCTGTCCATCAACCTCGGCCTGATCAACCTGTTCCCGATCCCCATGCTCGACGGCGGGCACCTGCTGTTCTACGCGATCGAGGCCGTGCGCGGCCGGCCGCTGGGTGAGCGGGCGCAGGAATACGGGTTTCGGATCGGCGTTGCGATCGTCTTCAGCTTGATGCTGTTCGTCACCCTCAACGATCTGATTAATCTGGAGGTTTTTGATTTCCTAAGAAGGCTGGCCACCTAACGCGGTGCCTGGGCCAACCGGGAAACGTCTGGGGACGGGCCGTCGAACGTTGGCGGCCGTGGGGGGAAGCGAACTTGGTGCGGGGACGACGATGTGCCGTCGGGATTTGGCTGCTGTGCCTGATGCTCGGGCTGGCGCGGCCGGGCTCGGCCGTGGCCCAGTCGATCCTCGGCGAGGGAACGATCCGGGAGATTCGCGTCGAGGGCACGCAGCGAATCGAGCCGGAGACGGTCCGCTCCTACATGCGGGTCAATCCCGGCGACCGGTTCGATCCCGTGCGCCTGGACAGGTCGTTGAAGAACCTGTTCACGACCGGCCTGTTCGCCGACGTCACCCTGCGCCGCGAGGGCGATGCGCTCATCGTCTCGGTGGTCGAGAACCCGATCATCAACCGCATCGCCTTCGAGGGCAACAGGCGCCTGGACGACGATACGCTGTCGGCGGAGATCACGTTGCGGCCGCGCGTAGTCTTTACCCGGACCAAGGTCCAGAATGACGTGCAACGCTTGCTCGAGATCTACCGCCGATCCGGCCGCTACGCGGCCACGGTCGAACCCAAGGTGATACAGCTTCCGCAGAACCGTGTCGACCTCGTGTTCGAGATCAAGGAAGGTCCGCTGACCAAGATCAAGGCGATCAACTTCATCGGCAACCGTGTGTTTTCCGATTCGACGCTGCGTGACGAGATCACCACGAGCGAGAGCGCATTCTGGAACATCCTGAGCTCGACCGACACCTACGATCCGGATCGGCTGACCTTCGACCGCGAGCTGCTGCGCCGCTTTTACCTCAGCGAAGGCTATGCGGACTTCCGCGTGGTCTCGGTGGTAGCCGAACTGCTGCCGGACCGCGAGGGCTTCATCGTCACCTTCACGGTCGAGGAGGGCGAACGGCAGAAGTTCGGCAAGACCGAGATATCGACGACCCTGCCGAACCTCGACCCGGAGTCTCTGCGCGAGCATGTCGTTACCGAGGAGGGCGACTGGTACAACGCCGAGGCGGTCGAGGACACGATCACGAACCTGACCGAGGCGGTCGGGAACCTCGGCTATGCGTTCGTCGACATCCGACCGCGCCCCGAGCGCGACCGGGAGAATCGGCTCATCAACATCACTTACGAGATCAAGGAGGGACCCAAAGTCTTCGTCGAACGTATCGACATCGAGGGTAACGTGCGCACCCTCGACCACGTGATCCGTCGCGAGTTCCGCCTGGTCGAGGGCGACGCCTTCAACACCGCGAAACTGCGCCGGTCGCGTCAGCGGATCCAGAACCTGGGGTTCTTCCGCTCGGTCAAGGTGGAGACCGAGCCCGGCAGCACGGCCGACCGAACCGTCATCTCGGTCGAGGTCGAGGAACAATCGACCGGCGACCTGACGTTCGGCGCGGGGTTCTCCACCAGCGCCGGCGTGCTCGGCAACGTCGGCATTCGCGAACGCAATCTGCTCGGTCGCGGCCAGGACCTTCGCCTCAGCTTGACCCTGTCGGGTGAGCAGTCGCAGATCGACCTTAGCTTCACGGAGCCGTATTTTCTGGACCGCAATCTCGCCGCGGGCTTCGACCTCTTCCGCATCGATAGCAGCCAGAATGAACGCTCGTTCGACCTGAAACGGACCGGCGGCTCGCTGCGCGGCGGCTTTTCGTGGCAGGAAGACGTGCGCCAGATCGTCCGTTACACCTTGGAGGACCAGGTCATTTCGGATCTGGACGACAACGCCTCGCTGCTCGTCAGGGAGGAGGAAGGCCAGGTCCTGGAGTCCCGGGTCGGCCAGGAGCTGACATACGACACCCGGGACAACCGCTTCGATCCCCGGGAGGGCTTGGTCCTGCGGCTGCGCAACGACGTCGCTGGCGTCGGCGGCAACGTACGGTTCCTGAAGTCCGCCGTGGGGGGGGCCTACCACTATCCCCTGTCCCAGAACTGGACCGCCAGCGTCAGCGGGGAAGTCGGAAACATTGTCGGACTCGGCCAGGACACCCGGATCAGCGACCGCCACTTCATCGGCGGGCGCGACTGCCGCGGCTTCCAGTTCGCCGGGGTCGGCCCGCGCGACCGGGTGACCGGCGATCCCCTGGGCGGCAAGAATTTCTATACCGGGACTGCGGAACTCGGCTTTCCGCTTGGTTTGCCGGAGGAATTCGACATCCGCGGGCGCGTGTTCACCGACGTCTGCTCAGCCTGGGATCTGGACAAGAGCAATGCCGATGTGCAAGACGAAAGCGCACCGCGCGTCTCGGCCGGGGTCGGCGTGACTTGGCGCTCGCCGTTCGGTCCCATCGTGCTCGATTTCGGCTTCGACCTGGTCAAGGAAGAATTCGACGAGACCGAGCTGCTGAACTTTAGCTTCGGAACGCAGTTTTAACCATTATGTCATCGCTTCATCGCCACACGCTGCGCGCCGCCGCGGTCCTTCTGCTCATCTCGCCATGGCTGTTTGCCGAGGCGCCGGCGCGGGCGCAAGACGCCAAGGCGCCGGTGTTCGCCATCATCGACGTTCAGCGGATCCTGCGAGAGTCCACGGCGGTCAGGGGGCTGGCCAAGCGGATCGAACGGCGGCGGGACCAGCATCAAGCCGAGCTGCGCAAGATGGAGCAGAACCTGCGCGACGCCGACCGGGAACTGGCGCGCCAGCGGACCGTTCTTTCGGCCGACGCCTTCGCGGAGAAGCGCAAGGAACTGCAAAGGCAGGTCGCGATGCTGCAGCGCGAGGCGAAACAGCGCAAGCGCAGCCTCGACCAAACCTTCGCCAAGGGCATGGCCCAGGTTCAGAAGGAACTGACCCAAGTGGCCAAGGCAATCGCGGAGGAACGCGGGCTGGACCTGATCCTGACCAAGGCCACCGTCGTCATCGTCAAGCCCGGCTTCGAAATCACGAATGACGCCTTGAAGCGATTGAACGCCCGCCTGCCCGAGATCTCGGCGTCGGTGCCGCAAAACTAAGCCCGGCCATGGCAGACCCCCGCTTCTTCAGTCTCGCGGGCCCCTACAAATTGAGCGAATTGGCCCGGATCGCGGGCGCCGAGCTCGGGCCGGGCGCCGGACCCGACAAGGAGTTCACAGACGTGGCGCCGCTGGATTCGGCAGGACCGAGCGATGTGAGCTTCCTCGACAACCGCCGCTATCTCGACAGCTTCGCGGCGAGCAGCGCGGGCGCCTGCATCGTCGCGCCGGAGAACGCGGAGCGGGCGCCGAAAGGCATGGCGCTGCTGCTCACGCCCAAGCCGTACAAGGCCTATGCCCTGGTGGCCCGGGCGTTCTATCCCGAACCTGCGCTCGGCGGCGGCCGCCACGAAACCGCCATCATCGACCCCTCGGCCACGATCGGCGAGGGCACGCGGATCGGGCCCGGCGTCGTCATCGGCGCTCGGGTCGAGATCGGCCGCGGTTGCCGCATCAAGGCCAACGCGGTCATCGAGGAGGGGGTCGTGATCGGCGACGGGACCGAGGTCGGTGCGAACGCCTTCCTCAGCCACTGCCTGATCGGCAAGCGCTGCCTCCTGCACGCCGGGGTGTGCATCGGCAACCGCGGCTTCGGATTCGCCATGGACCCGGAAGGGTTCGTCGATGTGCCGCAATTGGGCCGCGCGATCATCGAAGACGACGTTGAGGTCGGCGCCAACAGCACGATCGACCGGGGCGCCGGCCCCGACACGGTTATCGGCGCCGGGTCGAAGATTGATAATCTGGTCCAGATCGGGCACAACGTGCGCCTGGGGCGGGGATGTGTGCTGGTCGCCCAGTCCGGGATCGCAGGCAGCACCAAGCTCGAGGACTACGTGGTCGTGGCCGCTCAGGCGGGCGTCGCGGGCCATTTGACGATCGGAAAGGGCGCGCAGCTTTCTGCCAAGAGCGGCATCATGCGCGATGTGCCGGCGGGCCAGACGGTGGCCGGCATTCCCGCCTTGCCGCTCAGGGATTTCTTCCGTCTCTGCACGATCTGGCAGCGTCAGCTTAAGTCGAAAGGCAAGCGCGATGAGTGAGCAGCCTGCGGCGCGAACCGAGGTCCGCGCGGTCGACATCATGCGGATCATGGAGCTGATCCCGCACCGTTTTCCGTTTCTCATGATCGACCGCGTCATCGACGTCATCCCCGACCAGAGCGCAATCGGCGTCAAGAACGTCACCATCAACGAAGGCTATTTCCAGGGCCATTTTCCGCGCCAGCCGGTGATGCCCGGCGTCCTGGTCATCGAGTCGATGGCCCAGACCGCCGCAGTCCTGGTGGTGGAGACCTTGCAAGGGGCCGCCGCCGGCAAGCTCGTGTACTTCATGACCGTCGAGGAGGGCCGCTTCCGCAAGCCGATCGTTCCCGGCGATACGGTCTACGTCCACGTCACCAAGCTTCGCCATCGGCGCAACGTGTGGAAGTTCAGCGGCCAAGCCAAGGTCAACGGCGTCCTGATGGCCGAGGCCCGGTTTTCGGCCATGATCATGGATGATTGATGGCCGACGTTCACCGCACCGCCATCGTCGAGCCGGAAGCCAAGCTCGGCAAAGGGGTAAGGATCGGCCCGTACTGCGTGGTCGGGGCGCAGGTTGTGCTCGCCGACGAGGTCGTGCTTGAGAGCCATGTGGTCGTCGCCGGGCGCACGCGGATCGGCCCGCGGACCCGGATCTTTTCCTTCGCCTCGATCGGCCACCGGCCCCAGGACCTGAAGTACGGCGGCGAGCCCTCCGAGCTGGTCATCGGCCAAGACAACGTCATCCGCGAACACGTCACCATGAACCCGGGCACCGAGGGCGGCGGCATGGTCACCCGCGTGGGCAACGGCTGCCTGTTCATGGTCGGCGCCCACGTTGCGCACGATTGCCAGGTCGGCGACGGTGTGATCATGGCCAACAACGCCACCCTCGGTGGGCACGTGGTCATCGAGGACCACGCCATCATCGGCGGGCTGTCGGCGGTCCATCAGTTCGTGCGCATCGGCCGACACGCGATCGTCGGCGGGATGTCGGGCGTCGAGCACGACGTGATCCCCTACGGCATGGCGATGGGCGAGCGCGCGCACCTGCACGGCCTCAACGTCGTCGGCCTGAAGCGCCACGGGTTCGATCGCGGCCAGATCCAGGCGCTTGCCGACGCCTACCGGATACTGTTCAGCGGCGAGGATACCTTGGCCGAGCGGATCGAACGCCTTGCCTCGGAACTGGGCGAGGCCCGGGGCGTGGCCGACATCGTCGGCTTCGTGCGCGGCGAAACCTCGCGGGCGCTGTGCCGGCCCAAATCGGGGCATGGCGGGTAAGCTGGGCATTCTGGCCGGCGGCGGCGACCTTCCGACCCGCCTGGTCGAGGTCTGCCGGGCCAGCGGGCGCGAGGTCTTCGTCCTGGCCTTCGAGGGCCAGACCGACCCGGCCACCGTGCGCGACGTCGAGCACGCCTGGACCCGCCTCGGCCTGACCGGCACCGGCTTGGACGCGTTGCGCGCCGCCGGCGTCGCGGACCTGGTGATGGTCGGGCCGATTTCCCGGCCGAGCCTGAGCGCGCTGCGGCTCGATTCCCGCAGCATCCAGTTTTTCGCCAGGGTCGGCGCGAAAGGGCTGGGCGACGACGGCCTTCTGCGCGCCATCGTGAGCGCCCTCGAGGACGAGGGCTTCCGGGTCCTCGGCATCGACGACATCGTGGCGGACCTGCTTGCCCCCGCCGGGCCCTATGGGGCCTTGGAACCCGACCCCCAGGCGCGGAGCGACATCGCCCGCGGCCTCGCCGTCGCTCAGGCGCTGGGCGCCGTCGATGTCGGGCAGGCGGTGGTCGTGCAGCAGGGCATGGTGCTCGGGGTCGAGGCCGTGGAAGGCACGGACCGGCTGCTCGCGCGCTGCGGCGCGCTCCGCCGTAAGGGACCCGGCGGCGTCCTGGTCAAGATCAAGAAGCCGCAGCAGGAAACGCGGGTCGATCTGCCGACCATCGGCGTGCGCACCGTCGATGGCGCGGCGGCGGCCGGCCTGCGCGGAATCGCGGTCGAGGCGGGCGGCGCCCTATTGATCGACCGCCCGGCCGTGGCGCGGGCCGCCGACGCGGCGGGGCTGTTCGTGGTCGGGATCCAGGTCTCGGGATGATCGCCGCCGCGCCCGGCGGCGAGGCCGGCCCGCTCGTCTTCCTCATCGCGGGGGAACCCTCGGGCGATGTCTTGGGCGCCCGGCTCATGGCCGCGCTCCAGGACGAGACGGGGGGCCGGATCCGCTTCGCCGGCGTGGGCGGCGAAGCCATGGCCGCCCAGGGGCTGCGCAGCCTGGTTCCGATCGAGGAGCTGGCGGTCATGGGCCTGGTCGAGGTCCTGCCCCATGTGCCGCGCATCCTGCGCCGCATTCGGCAAACCGCAGCTGCCGCGCGGGCCGCGCGCCCCGCCGTAGTCGTGACCATCGACTCGCCGAACTTCACGCTGGAGGTCGCCAAGCGGCTGGCCGGGGCCGGGATCCCGCTGGTCCACTACGTTGCGCCGTCGGTGTGGGCCTGGAAGCCCTGGCGCGCGCGACGGATGGCCCGCTACCTGGACCACCTGTTGGTCCTGCTGCCCTTCGAGCCGGCCTACTTCGAGACGCACGGCCTGGCCACCACGTTTGTCGGCCATTCGGCGCTGGAGGCGGGCCACCCGGCGTCCGATCGCGGGACGTTCCGGCGGCGCCACGGCATCGCGCCCGACGCGCCGCTGCTCTGCGTGCTGCCGGGCAGCCGGCGCGGCGAGGTGCGCCGGCTGGCGCCGGTCTTCGGCAGCGCCCTGGGGTTGCTGAAGGAGCGGTTTCCGGCGCTTCGGGCGGTGGTCCCGACCGTGTTCACCGTGGCCGACGATGTCGCCGCGGCGGTCCGCGGCTGGCCGGTTGCGGCCGAAATCCTGCGCAGCGAGTGCGAAAAAGCCGAGGGATTCGCCGTGTGCGACGCCGCGCTGGCCGCCTCCGGCACCGTCGCGGTCGAGCTGGCGGTCGCACAGGTGCCGACCGTGATCGCCTACCGGCTGGCGCCGCTCACCGCCGTTCTCGCCCGGCGCATCGTCAAGCTGCGCCACGTCAGCATCCCGAACATCCTGCTTGGTCGCGAGGCCCAGCCCGAGTTCCTCCTGGAGCGCTGCACCGCGGAGAACCTGGCGGAGGCGGTGGGCCGCCTTCTCTCGGACCCGGCGGCCCGGCAGGCACAGATCGCGGCCTGCCGGGAGGCCGTCGATGCGCTCGACCCCGGCGGCGAGACGCCCAGCCGGCGCGCCGCGCGTCAGGTGCTCGCCCTGATCCGCTCTGGCCGGAACCGGCAAATTCGCTAGGATAGACGCAAAACGACGAGGAGGACCCATGAGCGAGACGAGCGCAACCGAAGTCCCGGCCGCCCAGGCCGAGACGAGCAAGTACCGCCTGCTGCACACCATGATCCGGGTCAGGGACCTTGAGAAATCGATCGACTTCTATACCCGGCACCTGGGGATGAAGCTGCTGCGCAGGACGGACTATCCCACGGGCGAGTTCACCCTGGCCTTCGTCGGCTACGGCGACGAGGAGCATAACGCGGTGATCGAGCTCACCCACAACTGGGGCCAGGAGCAGCCCTACGAACTCGGCACCGGCTTCGGCCACCTGGCGGTCGGCGTGCCCGACATCTACGGGACCTGCGCGCAGCTCGAAAAGGAAGGCGTCAAGATCCCGCGCCCGCCCGGGCCGATGAAGCACGGCGGCAGCGTCATCGCCTTCATCGAGGATCCGGACGGCTACAAGATCGAACTGATCGAGCGTTCGTAAGTGGCAGCCATAGGGGCTCGGAAGTAGAGTGCTCCAGGTCGCATGGCTCGGTCTCGGCCGAAGCCGTGCCGCAGGGCACAAGTATCCTTCTACACCAGCGAGGCCACTCAGTCCTCGGTCTTGAACCGCTTGACCGAGCGCATGATGACATCGGCAATTTGCCGGCGGCGGCTTTCACGCTCCCCCTCCGAGACAGCGGTATGCGTCGCCTTCACGCGGTAACCTCTCACGGATGTCTCTGTTGTCTCGATTTCGGGCGCTAGTGCACAGACGCGATCATAGGATTCACAAAGGCTTTGTGCCATGCGATTCTGTGACGATGGCCCAGGATGTTTGCGTGATCTTGAGCGCCGAGGATCGTGCGCGATTGGCCGCGATCGCCGGCGACCGGAGCCACGCGCTCAAGCATGTTCAGCGGGCGCGCATCGTTTTGCACTCGGCCGAGCGTCTGCCGGTTCTCCAGGTCGCCCGCCGCGCCGGTGTGAGCCGGCCGGCGGTCTGGCGCTGGCAGCGCCGCTTCGCCGAGGAAGGGGTCGAGGGGCTGCTGCGCGACAAGACCCGGCCGCCGGGCAAGCCGCCGCTGGCGCCGGAGGTTGTGGCGCGGGTGCTGACGCTGACGGCCCAGGACCCGCCCGGCGAGGCGACCCACTGGAGCGGCCGCATGATGGCCCGGGCCGCCGGCATCAGCCTGCGCTCGGTGCAGCGCATCTGGGCGGCGCACAAGCTGCAGCCGCACCGGATGCGCACCTTCAAGCTCTCGCACGACCCCGAGTTTACCAACAAGCTGCGCGACATCGTCGGCCTCTACGTCGATCCCCCGGCCCACGCCCTGGTCCTGTCGATCGACGAGAAGAGCCAGATCCAGGCGCTCGACCGCACCCAGCCGGGGCTGCCGCTCAAGCCCGGCAGGTGCGGCACCATGACCCACGACTACAAGCGCCACGGCACGACCACGCTGTTCGCCGCGCTCGACACGCTGACGGGCACGGTCATCGGGCGCTGCATGCAGCGTCATCGCCATCAGGAGTTCATCCGCTTCCTCAATGCCATCGAGGCCGAAGTCCCGGCGGGCCGGATCGTCCACGCCATCCTCGACAACTACGCCACCCACAAGCACCCCAAGGTCGTGGCCTGGCTGGCACGGCATCCGCGCTGGGTCTTCCACTTCACGCCGAAGTCGGCCTCCTGGACCAACGCGGTCGAGACCTTCTTCTCCACCCTCACGCGCCGGCGGCTCAGGCGCGGCGTGTTCCGCTCCATCGTCGACCTCCAGACCGCCATCAACCGCTACATCGAAGAGCACAACGATGACCCCAAACCGTTCGTCTGGACCAAGGGTGCCGACGGAATCCTCGAACGTATCGCCCGCGTGAACCAAACGATAGAGTCGCTGCACTAGCGTCATGTTCTTGTGCCGAC
>JBHHZJ010000004.1:0-75045 GCA_046758005.1 Kiloniellaceae bacterium | reverse complement strand
AGATCCGGGTCGATGAACCGCCTTCGGGCGATTCTCATCGACCCGGATCTGCTCCAGTCATGTGCACCGGGCGGGCCAAGTGCGGATTTTCACGCGGGCGAAACGCACGACTGTGGCCGAGGGCGCGGACAAGCTCCTATAATGGACCATGCCCAAGGCGTTGTTCCTCAGCCTCTCCGGTTTGATTTCCCTCGTGCCGGGCTCGGTGCTGTCCTACCGGCGCGAGGCGCCGCGGCCCGACGTCGTGTTCTGGGCCGTGACCGCGGCCGCCGTGGCCGGCCCGACCGCAGCCGCCGTGGCCCAGCTTGGCGACACCTGGCAGACCGGCCTGTCCCTCGCGTTGTGGATCTCGGTCGCGGCCAGCATGGCGATTTTCGCGCTTTTGGCCTTGATCGACCG
Source organism: Kiloniellaceae bacterium (assembly GCA_046758005.1). GTDB lineage: Bacteria > Pseudomonadota > Alphaproteobacteria > Kiloniellales > J153 > JBHHZJ01. The sequence goes on along the minus strand of JBHHZJ010000004.1, from coordinate 74,646 downwards.
CGAGGCATGGCGGCTGATGCCGCTCCTGTTGCCGTATCTGCTCCTGCTCGGCGTGCTCGCCACGGTCTGGAGCAACGTGCCGGGGCGGGCCGGCCTTTCGGCGCCGCCCGATGCCTGGTTGACGGCCCACATCGCGGTCTCGGTGGCGACCTACGGCCTGTGCACGATCGCCGCCGTCGCCGGCGCCGCCGTGCTGCTCCAGGAGCGCGCGGTCAAGCGCAAGCGGCCGAGCGCGCTCACGCACCGGCTGCCCTCGATCTCCGACGCCTCCCGGCTTCAGTTGCGTCTGCTCGCCGCTTCCGAGGGTGTGCTCGCGCTCGGTATCCTGACCGGCATGGCCGAGCAGCGCCTGACCAGCGGGCATCTGTTGGAGTTCGACCACAAGACCCTGCTGTCGATCCTGGCCTTCGCGGTGATCGGCCTGCTGCTGGTCGTGCACCAGCGCACCGGCCTGCGCGGCCAGCGGGCCGCCCGGCTCGTCCTGCTCGCCTACCTGCTCCTCACCCTGGCCTACCCGGGGGTGAAGTTCGTTACCGACGTGCTCATCGGCTGACCTGAGGTTCCGCGTGTCGTAGCGTCCGATTTTCCCTTTGCACGCCTCGACATTCGGAGTAAAAGGCCCAGACATTAGGCAATTCTCCGTTCTGCCTAAGAAATGGGCATAACACTCGGCAACGTCCGCATCGAAGACCCGGTGATCCTGGCGCCCATGTCCGGGGTGACAGACCGGCCGTTCCGCCGCCTGGTCAAGCGGTTGGGCGCCGGGCTCGTCGTATCCGAGATGATCGCCAGCCAAGCGGTCATCCGCAAGACGCGCGAATCCATGAAGATGGCGGACGGCGGCGCCGACGAGCAGCCCATGGCCGTGCAGCTCGCCGGCTGCGAGCCGGAGGTCATGGCCGAGGCGGCGCGCCTGTGCGCGGGCCTCGGCGCCAAGATTATCGACATCAACTTCGGCTGCCCGGTCAAGAAGGTCGTCAACAAGGATGCCGGCTCCGCGCTCATGCGCGAGCCCGGGCTCGCCCGGCGCATCCTCGAGGCGACGGTCAAGGCGGTGCGCGTGCCGGTGACCCTCAAGATGCGCACCGGCTGGGATGAGGCCAACCGGAACGCGCCGGAGCTCGCCCGGATCGCGGAGGATTGCGGCGTGCGCATGGTGACCGTACACGGACGCACCCGATGCCAATTATACGGCGGGGATGCCGACTGGGCCTTCGTGCGCCGGGTCAAGGAGGCCGTGCGGATTCCGGTCGTGGTCAACGGCGATATCCGCAGCCTGCGCGACGTGGCCCATGCGCTCCGCGCCTCGCGCGCGGACGGCGTCATGATCGGCCGCGGAGCGACCGGCCGGCCCTGGTTCCTGCGCCAGGCAATCCACGTCCTCAGGACGGGACAAGCCCTCCCTGAGCCGCCGCTCGCCGAGCAGCTCGGCCTCGTGCTGGCGCATTACGAAGCGATGCTGGAGCACCACGGTGCGCATCGCGGCGTGCGCGTCGCGCGCAAGCATGTGGCGTGGTATTCCAAGGGCCTGCCGGGCGGGGCCGGATTCCGCGTCGCCGTCAACCGCGAGGAGGATCCGGGCCGCGTCAAGGACATGATCCGGGCGTTTTACGCCCGACACATCGAGCGGGCGGTGGCGTAATGGCCCGGGGGTCGGCAGGGACTGCCTTGCGCTGGCCGGATTCCTCGGCCGACCCGTCGGGGATCCTCAACGCCTTGCCGGCGCCGGTGTTCGTGGTCGACGAAGCCGGCCGTCTCGCCTACGCCAATCAGGCCGCCGAGCAGTTTTTCCAGACCGGCGTGACGGCCCTGCTCGGTGGTGCGCTCGATCGGTTCCTGCCGCCGGACAGCCCGGTTTTCGGCCTGATCGCGCAGGTCCGCAAACGCGGCCACTCCATGTCCGAGTACGGGATCACTATCGAGAGCCCCAAGATCGGCGCGCACTTCGTCTCGGTCGCGCTCGCCGCCATCGACGATCCCGCGGGCGGGGTCGTTGTCTCGATCCAGGAACGCTCGATCGCGCGCAAGATCGACGACCAGCTCATCCACCGCAACGCGGCACGCTCGGTGACCGCTATGGCGGCCATGCTGGCCCACGAGGTGAAGAACCCGCTTTCCGGTATCCGCGGCGCCGCCCAGCTTGTCGAACAGAATGCCGACCCCGGGGACCGGGAGCTGACCCGCCTCATCTGCGACGAGGCGGACCGGATCGTGGCCCTCGTGGACCGCATGGAGATGTTCACCGACGACCGCCCGCTCGAGCGCGAGGCGGTCAACATCCACGAGGTATTGAGCCACGTGCGCAAGCTGGCGCACAGCGGCTTCGCGCGCCACATCCGTTTCGTCGAGAGCTACGATCCGTCGCTGCCGCCGGTATACGGCAAGCGCGACCTGCTAGTGCAGGCGCTGCTGAACCTGGTCAAGAACGCCGCCGAGGCCGTGCCCCCCGAGGGCGGGAAGATCGTGCTGTCGACCCGCTACGAGCAGGGCGTCCGCCTGGCCGTGCCCGGGGCCGACGGTCGGGTCGACCTGCCGCTGTGCATCAGCGTTGGGGACAACGGCAGCGGGATTCCGGACGACCTGCGCGCCCACCTGTTCGAGCCGTTCGTCACGACCAAGATCGGCGGCAAGGGCCTCGGACTGGCGCTCGTGGCCAAGATCGTCGGGGACCACGGCGGCGTGATCGAGCTGGACAGCGAGCCGCGGCGCACCGTCGTGCGCATGAAGTTGCCCATGGCCCCCAAGGAGGGGCAAGAGGCATGAGCGGCGCCACGATCCTGGTCGCGGACGACGATCGCGCGATTCGCACCGTGCTGAGCCAGGCGCTCGGCCGGCAGGGACACGACGTCCGCACGACCGGCACGGCGGCCGGCCTTTGGAGGTGGATCGAGGCGGGCGAGGGCGACCTGGTGATCACCGACGTGGTCATGCCCGACGAGAACGGCCTCGACCTCATCCCCCGGATCAAGAAGCTGCGGCCGAACCTGCGCATCATCGTGATGAGCGCCCGCAGCACGCTGCTGACCGCGGTCAAGGCAGCCGAACGCGGCGCCTTCGAATACCTCCCGAAGCCGTTCGACCTGCGCGAGCTGATCGCGATCGTGGACCGCGCCCTGTCCGAGCCGCAGGCGCGGGCGCCGGACGGCGCGGAGGCGGCGGTCCCGCCGCGGGACGAAGAGGCCCTGCCGCTGATCGGCCGCTCGCCGGCGATGCAGGACATCTATCGGACGCTGGCCCGGCTCATGGGCACCGATCTGACCGTCACGATCTACGGCGAATCCGGCACGGGCAAGGAGCTCGTGGCGCGCGCCCTGCACGACTACGGCAGGCGGCGCCACGGGCCATTCGTCGCCATCAACATGGCGGCAATCCCGCGTGAACTCATCGAAAGCGAGCTTTTCGGGCACGAGAAGGGTGCCTTCACCGGCGCGGGCACCCGCTACGCCGGCCGTTTCGAGCAGGCCGCCGGCGGGACGCTGTTCCTGGACGAGATCGGCGACATGCCGCTCGAGGCCCAGACGCGGCTGCTTCGGGTCCTGCAGGAAGGCGAGTACACTACCGTTGGCGGCCGCACGCCGATCCGGGCCGACGTGCGTATCATTGCGGCCACGCACCGCGACCTGCGCCACATGGTCCGTCAGGGCCTGTTCCGCGATGACCTCTTCTACCGCCTCAACGTGGTGCCGATCCGGCTGCCGCCCTTGCGCGAGCGGGCCCAGGACATCCCCGAGCTCATCCGCCACTTCTTCGCCCAGGCCCGGGAGGAGGGCCTGCCGCCCAAGACCCTGGATGCCGACGCCCTGGCCGCGCTTCAGGCCTACCGCTGGCCGGGCAACGTGCGCGAGTTGGAGAACCTGATCCGCCGCCTCGCCGCGCTGTACAGCCAGGACGTGATCGGCCGCGAGGTCATCCGCGCGGAGCTGACCGACATGCCGGGCGACCCGGTGGCGACCGCCGGGCCGGTCGGCGAATCGCTCGGCAGCGCGGTCGAGCGCCAGCTCAACGACTATTTCTTCGCCCACCAGGAAGGGCTGCCGGCCTCCGGCCTGTACGACCGCGTCCTGCGCGAGGTCGAGCGGCCCTTGATCGAGCTGTCGCTGGCGGCCACGCGCGGCAACCAGGTTCGGGCAGCCAAGCTCCTCGGACTCAACCGCAATACGTTGCGCAAGAAGATCCGCGATCTGGACATCCAGGTGGTTCGCGGCATTAAATAGCTCTGTGGCAAATTTACAACAGATCGCCGAACCTTCTCCCGGCCTGAGCCCGCCCGGCGACGCGGGCCTCGCATCCGAGCGGGTGCCGGCCGCGCCGCCGGGGGTCCTCCGCCGGTTCGGCGCCTGGGCGGGCCGGGTGAACCTGGAGCGCACGCTGGCCATCGCGTTCCTGATCGGCGCGGTGGTCGCGGGCGCGGTCACGTTCATGGCGATGACCGGCCACCTGCCCGTGGCGGTCGACCCGTGGTCGGTGCTGCTCCTGCTCAATCTGGACCTGATCCTGCTGCTCGGCCTGAGCGCCCTGATCGTCAGGCGTCTGGTGATCCTGTGGGCGGCGCACAGGCGCGGCCTGGCGGGCGCGCACCTGCACGTCCGCCTGGCCGCGCTGTTCAGCCTCGTTTCGGTGACCCCCACGATCGTGATCGCGACCTTCTCGGTCCTGTTGTTCGATTTCGGCCTGCAAGGCTGGTTCAGCGATCGGGTCAGGACCGCGGTCGAGGCGTCCTTCGCGGTGGCGCAGTCCTACCTCGAGGAGCACCGGCAGACGATCAGCACGGACGCCCTGGCGGTGGCGCAGGAACTGAACCGGCAGGGCGTGTCCCTCGCGCTCAACCCGCAGTTGGCCAGCCGGGTCCTGGCGGCGCAGGTCGGCGCCCGCTCGCTGAGCGAGGCGCTCGTCTTCGACCGCTCCGGCCGGGTTCTCGGCATGGCCGGGTACAGCCTGCTGCTCGAGTTCGACCCCGAGATTCCTGAGTGGGCGCTCAAGCGGGCCGAGGAGGGCGAGGTCGTGATCCTGACCGCGGACACCGAGGATCGCGTACGCGCGCTGGTCCGCCTTGACGGCTTCGCGGACGCCTTCCTCTACATCGGGCGCATGATCGACCCGCGAGTGCTCGGCCACATCGACCGCACCGAAAACGCCGTGAAGCTTTACGAGGAGCTGGAGGGCAAGCGCTCGGATTTGCAGGTGACCTTCGCTCTGATCTTCGTGGTCGTCGCGCTGATGCTTCTGCTCGCGGCGGTCTGGGTCGGCCTCGCCTTCGCCACGCATCTGTCGCGCCCGATCGGCAAACTGATCGCCGCCGCGGACCGGGTCGGCTCCGGCGACCTGAAGGCCCGCGTGGACGAACAGGAAAACCTGGGCGAAATCGGCTCGCTCGCGCGGGCGTTCAACCGCATGACCGGCGAATTGGACAGCCAGCGCCACGAGCTGCTCGAGGCCAACCGGCAGCTCGGTCACCGCACCCGGTTCATCGAGGCCGTGCTGGGCGGGGTCTCCGCCGGCGTGATCGGATTGGACAAGACCGGCGTGGTCACGCTGCCGAACCGCTCGGCCTGCGGCCTGCTGTCGGCCGAGCCGGACGCGCTTCGCGGCAAGAGACTGAAAGAGGTGGTCCCCGAGATGGCCGATCTTCTGGCCGTGGCGCGTCGCCGGCCCAAGCAGCGCGCCGAACGCACGATCGCGCTGGCGCGCGCCGACGGCACGACGCGCCGGCTGCTGGTGCGCATTGCGGCCGAGGTGGACGACGCGGGTATCACCGGATTCGTCGTCACCTTCGATGACATCACCGAGCTGTTGTCGGCTCAGCGCAAGGCGGCGTGGGCGGATGTCGCCCGGCGCATCGCCCATGAGATCAAGAATCCCCTGACGCCGATCCAGCTTTCCGCCGAACGGCTCAAGCGCAAGTACCTCGGGGAGATCCGCAGCGACCCGAAGACGTTCCAGACCTGCACCGACACGATCGTCCGCCACGTCGGCGACATCGGCCGCATGGTGGACGAGTTCTCCTCCTTCGCCCGCATGCCGGCGCCGGTCATGGCGGAGGAGGACTTGGCCGAGCTGGTCCGCCAGGCCCTGTTTCTGCAGCAGGCAGCCCATCCCGACATCGCTTTCGCCGTCGAGGCGGTGGACCGCCCGGTGGTCGTCACCTGCGACCGCGAGCAGATCGGCCGCGCCCTGACCAACCTGCTGCAGAACGCGGTCGATGCGATCGAGCGCCGGCCGAGGCAAGCCGACCAGCCCGCGCCGCCGGGCCAGGTCAGCGTGCGGCTGATCGACGGCGACGGCGCGTGGTCGATCGAGGTGGAAGACAACGGCTGCGGCCTGCCCAAGACGGAACGGCACCTTCTGACCGAACCCTACGTCACGACTCGGGCTGAAGGCACCGGGCTCGGGCTGGCGATCGTAAAGAAGATCATGGAGGACCACGGCGGTAACGTGCAACTCTCGGATCGTCCGGGTGGCGGAGCCCGTGTTCGTCTGCTATTCCCGTTGCCGGATAATCAGGCCGATTCCGCCCTGCCCGGCGGGTTCGGCCGTGAAAGCGAAAGCGCGGATCCATGACGTGTGACATTCTGATTGTCGATGACGAAGCCGATATCAGGATGTTGATCACCGGCATCCTGCGCGACGAAGGCTACTCGACCCGCGATGCGGCGGACAGCGACAGCACCCTGGAGGAACTGGCGACCCGCCGCCCGAGCCTTGTGATTCTCGACATCTGGCTGCAGAACAGTCCGCTCGACGGGCTGCAGCTGCTCAAGGTGATAAAGCACGAGCACCACGGCGTTCCGGTTGTGGTGATCAGCGGTCACGGCACGATCGAGACCGCGGTCGCCGCGATCAAGCTCGGCGCTTATGACTTCATCGAAAAACCGTTCAAGGCCGACCGCCTTCTCCTGGTCATCGAGCGCGCGATCGAGGCCGCCCAGCTGCGTCTGGAGAACGAGGATCTGCGCCTGCGCGCCGGCCCGGAGACCGAGCTGATCGGCGCCTCCGCGGCGATCAACCAGTTGCGCCAGGCCATCGCCAAGGTGGCGCCGACGGGCAGCCGCGTCCTGATCACCGGGCCGGCGGGGGTGGGCAAGGAAGTGGCGGCCCGCAGCCTGCACGCCAAGTCGCACCGCGCCGGTGGGCCGTTCGTCGTGCTCAATTGCGCGACGATGAATCCCGAACGCCTGGAGCTCGCTCTCTTCGGCTGCGAGGCGGGTGTGGAGGGCGCCGACGCGCCGGGGCGCATCGGCACGTTCGAACGGGCACACGGCGGCACGCTCCTGCTCGACGAGGTGGCCGACATGCCGCTCGAGACGCAGGGCAAGATCGTCCGGGTCCTGCAGGACCAGACCTTCGAGCGCGTAGGCGGCAGCCGCCGCGTGGAGGTCGACGTGCGGGTCGTCGCCTCGACCAGCCGCGATTTGCAGGCGATGATGCGCGCTGGGCAGTTCCGCGAGGACCTCTTCTACCGCGTGAACGTCGTCCCGCTGCCGGTGCCGCCGTTGCGCCACCGGCGCGAGGACATCCCGGCGCTGGTGCGCCACTTCATGGACCGGGCCGCCGATGTCGCCGGCCTGCCGGCCCGGCGCGTGAGCGAGGACGCGATGGCCACGTTGCAGGCCTACGACTGGCCCGGGAACGTGCGCCAGTTGCGCAACGTCATCGACTGGATTCTCATCATGGCCCCAGGCGGCCCGGACGAGCCGGTCCGCTCGGAGATGCTGCCGGCCGACATCGGCTCCATCGCGCCTTCGTTCGTGGGCGATGACGCCAAGGCCGAGATGATGTCGCTGCCGCTGCGCGAAGCGCGCGGAATGTTCGAGCGCCGCTACCTGGAGGCCCAGGTCATGCGTTTCGGCGGCAACATTTCGCGCACGGCGAGCTTCGTCGGCATGGAGCGTTCGGCGCTGCATCGCAAGCTCCGCTCGCTCGGCATCAACGCGCCGGATCGGCAGTAACCGGCGCTCGATTCCGCAGCTGGATCCTCTCACATGCAGGTCATCATCTGCGGCGCCGGCCAGGTGGGTTCCAACATTGCGCGTTACCTTTCCGGCGAGGACACGGACATCACCGTCATCGACCAGTCGCCGGAGCTGATCGCGAAGATCACCGAATCGCTCGACGTGAAGGGGCTGGTCGGCTTCGCCTCGCATCCGGACGTGTTGGAACAGGCGGGTGCGTCCGATGCGGATATGGTGATCGCCGTCACCTACGCCGACGAGGTCAACATGGTGGCTTGCCAGATCTGCCATTCGATGTTCGACGTGCCGACCAAGATCGCGCGGGTGCGGCACCACAGCTATCTCGATCCCATGTGGTCGGACCTGTTCAGCCGCGATCACATGCCGATCGACGTCATCATCTCGCCGGAAATCGAGGTGGCCCGCGCCATCGAACGGCGCTTGCAGATCCCTGGCGCCTTCGACGTGCACCCGGTCGCCAACGGCAAGGTCAGCATGATCGGCGTCCATTGCACCGAGGAGACGCCGATCCTGGAGACGCCGCTGCGCCAACTGACGGCGCTGTTTCCCGAGCTTCATATCGTCGTCGTCGGGATTTGGCGCGACGGCCAGGGCATCGTGCCGAAGCCGGAGGACGTGCTGCGGGCCGGGGACGACGTGTATTTCGTTGCGGAAACCGCGCACTTGAAACGGGCCATGGCGGCCTTCGGGCACGAGGAGAAGGAGGCGCGGCGGGTCATCGTCGTCGGCGGCGGCAACATTGGCTTCAACCTGGCCACCGCGGTCGAGAAGGCGCATCCGCACGTGTCCATGAAGCTGATCGAGGTCAAAAAGGAGCGGGCCGAGTTCGTGGCGAGGGACTTGCAACGCACGGTCGTGATTCACGGCAACGCACTGGATACCGAGATCCTCGACGAGGCGGGCGCCGCCACGGCGGAGACCATCATCGCGGTGTCCAACGACGACGAGGTCAACATCCTGGCCTCGCTTCTGGCCAAGCGCCACGGCTGCCAGCGCGCGGTGACGCTGATCAACAAGGCGTCCTACGGCCCGTTGGTCGGCCCGCTGGGCATCGACACCGTGGTGAGCCCGCGCGCGATCACGGTCTCGACCATCCTGCAGCACGTGCGCCGCGGCCGGATCCGCTCGGTCTATTCGCTCACCGAGGGCTTCGGCGAGGTGATCGAGGCCGAGGCGCTCGAGACCTCCAGCTTGGTGGGCGTGCCGATCCGCGAGGCGGACCTGCCGGAAGGCGTGCTGGTCGGCGCGATCGTGCGCGGCAACGAGGTCATCATCCCCCGGGGCGAAACGGTGATCCGCGCCAACGACTTGGTCGTCATCTTCGCGGCCACGGCGGCGGTCAAGAAGATCGAGAAGATCTTCGCGGTCAAGCTCGAGTTCTTCTAGGGCGGAGCGAGGACGGAGCAGGGGAGAGCGAGGATGCCGCGCCAAGCCTACGTAAACGGGCGCTACCTGCCGCACCGCCAGGCTGCGGTCCACATCGAGGACCGGGGCTATCAGTTCGCCGACGGCGTGTACGAGGTGATCCCCGTCTACAACGGGATTCTGGTCGACGAGGACCCCCACCTCGACCGCCTGGAGCGGTCGTTGCGGGAACTGCGGATCGCCATGCCCATGGGTCGCGCCGCGCTCAAGATGTGCGCTCGAGAGTTGATCCGCCGCAACGACCTGACGAACGGCTTCATTTACATGCAGGTCACCCGGGGCGTCGCCGCGCGCGATCACAGGTTTCCCGCCAACGCCGAGCCGGCCGTGGTCATGACGACGCGCCAGATGAGGCCGCACAGCGAAAAGCTTGTGAGCGAGGGCCTCAAGGTCATCACCGTGCCGGACATCCGCTGGAAGCGATGCGACATCAAGTCGGTCTCGCTGCTGCCCAACGTCCTGGCCAAGCAGCAGGCGGCCGAGGCCGGCGCCTACGAGGCCTGGCAGGTGGACGAGGAGGGGCGGGTGACCGAAGGCAGCTCGACCAACGCCTGGATCGTCACCGCCGAGGGCAAGGTCGTCACCCGCGAGGCGACCCACGCCATCCTCAACGGGATCACGCGCCTGTCGCTCATCAAGCTGATCGAAGCCGAGGGCCACGTCCTCGAAGAGCGGCCGTTTACCGTGGCCGAGGCCAAGGCCGCGCGCGAGGCCTTCCTGACCTCGAGCACCTCCTTTGTGCTGCCGGTGACCCAGATCGACGGCACGCCGGTCGGCAACGGCCACCCTGGGCTGCTTTTCGGCCGAATTCGCGAACTCTATATCAATTACGTGAACAGCCTTGGGGAGTCGGCGTGACCCCGATCCGGCCGCGGGCCCTGCTGTTCGACTGGGACAACACCCTGATCGACAGCTGGGGCGCCATTCACAACGCGCTTGCGGTGACGTTCCGGGCGATGGGCCGCGAGCCCTGGACCTTCGAGCAGACCCGACAGCGGGTGCGCGCCTCGGCCCGCGACGCCTTTCCCGTGCTTTTCGGGGAGCGGGCGGGCGAAGCCGCAGAGATCTTCTATCGCGCGTTCGAGGCCGAGCACCTGGACAACCTTCGCGAGCGGGATGGAGCCGGGGACATGCTGCGTGCGCTTGCCGCGGAGAAGGCCTTCTATCTGGCCGTCGTCAGCAACAAACGAGGTTACCTGCTGCGCCGGGAGGCCGTGCACCTGGGCTGGAGCGCCTACTTCGACCGCCTGGTCGGCGCCAACGACGCCGTCCGCGACAAGCCGGCGGCGGCAGCCGTCGAGTTGGCCCTGGCGGAGGCCCCGGTGGCGCCGGGCCCGGAGGTCTGGTTCGTCGGCGACACCGACATCGACATGCGGTGTGCGGTCGATGCCGGGTGCGTCCCCGTGCTCCTGCGCCCCGCACCGCCGGCCGAGGGCGAGTTCGGCCACGCGCCGCGGCTCCACGTGTCGAGTTGTGGCGCTTTGCTGGAGGCCCTGCGGGCATTGTAATTTTGCATTCCGGCGGAACCGTGCTACTGAAAAGGGTGCCCCGCCCGGGCAACCTTGGGTGGGGAGGTACGTGATCGGCCTTGGCTCCATGGGGGGAACGCCCGCGAAGGCCCGAGACACTTTGACACGAGTCGGTTGCACCCAACCACAGATCCAACAGGTGGCTTCGATGGCCGCAGAAAAGTCGCAAAACGTCCAGGACGTGTTCCTCAACCACATCCGGAAGAACAAGGTCCCGGTCACCATTTTCCTCGTCAACGGCGTCAAGCTGCAGGGCATCATCACGTGGTTCGACAACTTTTCGGTATTGCTTCGGCGTGACGCGCATTCGCAGCTCGTTTACAAGCACGCCATTTCGACGGTGATGCCGGCCACACCGGTCCAGCTCTTCGAACCCGCGCCAGCGCAGCAGGAGGCGCAAAACGCGTAAGCGCACGGAACGCCCGGCGGGGGTAGACCGCTTCAACGGCACCAAGCTGGCCCGCGACGGCGGCGGGCCGGCCAGCATCGGACGGGCGCTGATCCTGCACCCCGTCGTGCGTTCGGCCGCGCCCCCGGCGCGGCAGCCGGAGGCGCGCCTGGAGGAGGCGGTCGGCCTGGCGCGGGCCATCGGCCTCGAGGTCGCTCACGCGGAAGCCGTCGCCATGGCCCGGCCCCGGCCGGCCACCCTGTTCGGCAAGGGCGTGGTCGAGCGTTTCGCCGAGTTCGCGAAGGCGAACGAGATCGGGCTCGCCGTCATCGACACGGCGCTCAGCCCGATCCAGCAGCGCAACCTGGAGCGGGCCTGGCGCTGCAAGGTCATCGACCGCACCGGCCTCATTCTCGAGATTTTCGGCGCCCGCGCCCACACCAAGGAGGGCCAACTCCAGGTCGAGCTGGCCGCGCTCACCTATCAGCGTTCGCGTCTCGTGCGCTCCTGGACCCACCTGGAGCGGCAACGCGGCGGCTACGGCTTCCTCGGCGGCCCCGGCGAGCGCCAGCTCGAGATCGACCGACGCATCATCACCGATCGGATTGCCCGCATCAAATCCGACCTGGAACGGGTCAAGCGGACCCGCGAGTTGCACCGCGTGGCGCGCCGCCGGGTGCCGTACCCCGTCGTCGCCCTGGTCGGCTACACCAACGCCGGCAAATCGACCCTGTTCAACCTGCTGACCCGCGCCCAGGTCTTCGCCCGGGATCTGCTGTTTGCCACCCTGGACCCGACGATGCGGCGGCTCCGGCTGCCCTCGGGCCTGGAGATCATCCTGTCCGACACGGTCGGCTTCATTTCCCACCTGCCCACCGACCTCATCGCCGCCTTCCGCGCCACGCTGGAGGAGGTGATCGAAGCCGACCTGATCCTCCACGTGCGCGACGTCTCGCACGCCGACACCGAGGCGCACCGCCGCGACGTACAGGCCGTGCTGGAGGGCCTCGGCCTCGGTGAGCGGATCGAGGAGGGAATGATCGAGGTTCTCAACAAGATCGACCTGCTCGACGAGGCCGCGCGCGCGGCCTTGCGCGCTCGCACCGGACGGGACAGAAACCAGGTCCTCTGCTCCGCGGTGACGGGCGAAGGCGCACCCGAACTCCTGGCCTTGATCGACCGGCGTCTGACCAAGGAGCGGCGCCTCGTCGATCTCGCGGTGGACCTCAACGACGGCGCGGCCATCGCCTGGCTCTACGATCACGGCCAGGTCGTGCAGCGGCGCGACGACCGGCGGTTCGCCCACCTGCGCATCAGCCTCGATACCGCGAGTCTGGCCCGGTTCCGCCGGCGCCAGCAGCGCGAGCAGCGCGGCGACGCCTGAGCGCGCCGGGCGGCAAGATTCCTTGCAACCCCGTTTCCCGAGTGAGCGCGGACAGCGGCGCGGTTCCCCCATGGCGTTCGACATCGAGGCCGTCACGCGCATTCTGGAGGAAACGGCGGCCGAAGAGATCCTGCCCAGGTTCCAGGCGCTACGCGACGACGAGATCCGAGAGAAGCGCGGCGGAGAGCTCGTGACCATCGCGGACGTCGAGGCCGAAAAGACGATCAGCCGGAGGCTCCTCGACCTGCTGCCCGGGTCGCACGTCGTCGGAGAGGAGGCCACCGCCGCCGACCCCGGCAATCTGGAAAGGCTGCTTGACCGCGACCCCGTCTGGGTCGTCGACCCGATCGACGGCACCGGCAACTTCGCCCGCGGCCGTCCGGTCTTCGCCGTGATGGCGGGCCTTGTGCGAGACGGCGAGACGGCGGCGGCGTGGATCCACTATCCCGTGCAGGGCCGGAGCGCGACCGCCGAGCGTGGCGCGGGCGCGTGGCTGGCCGGCCGGCGCCTGCGGGTGGCCGCGCCGGCAGGCCTGCGCGAGATGCGCGGCACGCTGCATGCGGGAATCTTCGCCCGGCCGGAGCTGGCGCGGTGCGTCCGGGCCCGGCGCGACCGGGTCGGCGCCATTAGGAGCCTGAGCTGCGCCGGGCACGAGTACCTGCGCCTAGCCACGGCGCAGACGCACTTCTCCCTGTTCACGAAGCTGATGCCGTGGGACCACGTGCCGGGGACCCTGATCCACCGGGAGGCCGGGGGCGTGGCCTGCACCCTCGACGGCACGTCCTATGGCGGCCGCAGCTACCGCGCGCCGGGACTGCTGATCGCTCCCGACGAGGCGTCCTGGCGGGCTCTTCACGAGGCCTTGTTCGGCGCGCCCGGCGGCGGCTGAGCGGCGCGGCCGACCCGCCCCGACCCGCCGGTTTCGTGGCCTCACAAGAAAGGTCCAACTGGCCCTAGCCCACACCTTGATCCCGGAATAGGCTCAGCCTGCGTGGATTATGCCGCGTGCCAAAAGGGAGGTCGTTGCGGTGACGAAGCCGTTACCGAGTGAAGCGCGTGTTGTCATCATTGGCGGCGGAATCGTTGGCTGCTCGCTGGCCTATCACTTGACCAAGCTGGGCTGGCGCGACGTGGTGCTGCTGGAGCGCAAGAAACTGACCTGCGGCACGACCTGGCACGCGGCCGGGTTGGTGCGCGAGGTCCTGGGCGGTTATACGCTGACGCGTCTGGCCCGGTACTCGATGACGCTCTTCAAATCGCTCGAAGACGAAACCGGGCAGGCGACCGGCCTGAAGCAAAACGGCAGCATCGGGATTGCGACCAACGAGGCGCGCTGGGAAGAACACCGGCGCAGCGCGGACCTTGCGAAAGTCTGCGGCGTCGAGGTGGCGCTGATCACGCCGGAGGAGGCACGGGCGCGGTATCCGATCCTCAACGTCGACGACGTTTTGGGCGCCGTCTATTTTCCAAACGACGGCCAGATCAACCCGGCCGACGCGGCGATGGCCCTGGCCAAGGGCGCGCGCATGGGCGGGGCCCGGCTCTGCGAGGATACGAAGGTCACCGGAATCACCACGGCGGGCGGCCGGGTCACCGGGGTCGAGACCGGGCGCGGCGACATCAAGGCGGAATATGTCGTCAACTGTGCCGGCATGTGGGCGCGCGAGGTCGGCTCGATGTGCGGCGTGAACGTGCCGCTGCACGCTTGCGAGCACTTCTACGTGGTGACCGAGCCGATGGACGAGGTGGCGCCGGATCTGCCGGTGCTGCGGGACATGGACGGCTGCGCCTATTACAAGGAGGATGCCGGCAAGCTCCTGATCGGTGCCTTCGAGCGCAAGGCCAAGCCCTGGGGCATGGACGGCATCCCGGAGGACTTCTGCTTCGACGAGCTTCCGCAGGACATGGATCACTTCATGCCGGTGCTCGAGGGCGCCATGCACCGTGTCCCGGCCCTGCAGGAAGTCGGTATCCGCAAGTTCTTCAACGGGCCCGAAAGCTTCACGCCGGACAACCGCTACATGCTCGGCGAGGCCCCGGAGTTGCGCAATTTCTATGTCGCCGCCGGGTTCAACTCGATCGGTATCCAGTCGTCGGGCGGGGCCGGCAAGGCGCTCGCCGAATGGATTGTCGGCGGGCAGGCGCCTTTCGACCTTTCCGAGCTGGACATTCGGCGCATGCAGCCGTTCCAGAACAACCGGGTCTATCTTTTCCACCGCGCCGCCGAGGCGCTGGGCTTGCTGTACGATCTGCACTGGCCGTATCGGCAGTACGAGACGGCGCGCGGCGTGCGCACCTCGCCCCTGCACGAGCGCCTCGAGGAGCACGGCGCGTGCTTCGGCGAAGTGGCGGGTTGGGAGCGGGCCAACTGGTTCGCGCCGCAGGGCGTCGAGCCGAAGTACGAATACAGCTACAAGCGGCAGAACTGGTTCCCGTACGCGGCGGCCGAGCACCGGGCGGTGCGCGAGGCCGTCGCGCTGTTCGATCAGAGCTCGTTCGCAAAGTTCCTGGTCCAAGGGCCGGACGCGGAAGCGGTGCTGCAGCGCATCTGCGCCAACGACATGGCGGTGCCCCCAGGCAAGGTCGTGTATACCCAGTGGCTCAACGAGCGCGGCGGCATCGAGGCCGACCTGACCGTGACCCGCCTAGCCGAGGACCGCTACATGGTGGTCACGGGGGCCGCCGTGGCGCGGCGCGACCGGCACTGGCTCGAGCGCAACATCCCGCCGGAGGCCCGCGTTACGGTGGCCGACGTGACGTCGGCCTACGCCGTTCTCGGGCTCATGGGGCCGAACAGCCGCGCGCTTCTATCCCAGGTCAGCGAGGCCGATCTGTCGAACGAGGCCTTTGCGTTCGGCGCCGCGCAGGAGATCGACATCGGCTACGCCACGGCGCGCGCCCTGCGCATCACCTATGTCGGCGAGTTGGGCTGGGAGATCTACGTGCCCAGCGAGTTCGCCCGCGGCGTATTCGACGAGATCCTGGCCCGCGGCGAGGCCTTCGACCTCAAGCTCGCCGGCATGCACGTACTCGACTCCTGCCGCCTGGAGAAGGCCTACCGGCATTGGGGCCACGACATCACGAACGAGGACACGCCGCTCGAGGCCGGTCTCGGCTTCGCCTGCCGGTTCGACAAGAACGTGCCCTTCATCGGCCGCGAGGCGCTGCTGCGCCAGAAGGAGCAGGGGGTCAAGAAACGACTGGTCCAGTTCGCCCTGGAGGACCCCGAGCCCTTGCTCTACCACAACGAGCCGATCTACCGCGACGGCGCGCTCGTCGGCTACGTCACCTCCGGCAACTACGGACACACGCTCGGCCGCGCCGTGGGCCTCGGTTACGTCCGCCACCCGGACGGGGTCGATGCCGCCTTCATCGAGTCGGGGCGCTACGAGATCGAGGTCGCCGGCGAACGATTCTCGGCAATCGCCAGTCTACGGCCGCTGTACGATCCGAAGGGCGAGCGCGTGCGGGCGTGAGAGGATCGTTCCGCGCCGCAGGATGGAAACGTCGTTCGAACGTTCCGTGACCAGAGGGGAGAGCGAGGGCCATGCTCATAGGGGTTCCGAAGGAGATCAAGGTCGAGGAATACCGCGTCGGCCTGGTGCCGGCGTCGGTGCGCGAACTGGTGCACCACGGACAGGCGGTGATCGTGGAGAGCAACGCCGGGGCGGGCATCGGTTTCGACGACGAGGCCTACCGCGGCGCCGGCGCCGAGGTCGTCGACAGCGCCGAGGAGATCTTCGCCAAGGCCGACATGATCGTGAAGGTGAAGGAGCCGCTGGCCAGTGAATACGCCATGCTGCGCGAGGGCCAGGTGTTGTTCACGTACCTGCACTTGGCGCCGGACCTGGCGCAGACCCGCGGGTTGATGGAGTCCGGCTGCATCGCCATCGCCTACGAGACCGTGACCAGCCCGCGCGGCGGCCTGCCGCTGCTCGCGCCCATGAGCGAGGTCGCCGGCCGCATGTCGGTCCAGGTCGGCGCCCACTGCCTGGAAAAGGAACAGGGCGGGTCGGGCATGCTGCTCGGCGGCGTTCCCGGCGTGGCCGCGGCGCGCGTGGTCATCATCGGGGGCGGCGTATCGGGGACCAACGCGGCGCGCATGGCCATGGGCATGGAAGCGCACGTCACCGTCATCGACAAGAGCCTGGAGCGGCTCTACGCGCTCGACCTGCAGTTCGGGCCGATGCTGAACACGATCTATTCGACCGTGGATTCGATCGAGACCCACGTCATCGGCGCCGACCTTGTGGTCGGGGCCGTGCTCGTTCCCGGAGCGGCGGCGCCCAAGCTCGTCACCCGCGACATGGTCCGGCGGATGCGCCCCGGCTCCGTGTTCGTGGACATCGCCATCGACCAGGGCGGCTGTTCGGAGACCTCGCGGCCCACCAACCACACCGATCCGACCTACGTCGAGGACGGCGTGGTGCATTACTGCGTGACCAACATGCCCGGCGCGGTCGCGCGCACCTCGACCTTCGCGCTCAACAACGCCACGCTGCCCTTCACCCTCGCCCTGGCCGACAAGGGCTACCGCCGGGCGCTCGCGGACGACCCGCACCTGAAGAACGGACTCAACGTGGCCTTCGGGAAGGTGACCTACAGGGCCGTCGCCGCGGCGCACGGACTGCCCTACACGGCCCCCGAGGAGGCGGCGGACTTGTAAGACGCGCGCGGCGGCGTAGGATACCATCGTGGTTTGCTGTCACTATTACGCGCCGGCCGAGGGCGGGGACGGCGCCTTCTCGGTCGACACCTCTTCGATCGCCTTTGGCGGCGGGGTCCTGGCCGAAGCGGGCGACCACGCGGCCGCGCTGGGCATCAAGCGCGCGGCGCTGATCACGGACAATGTACTGGCCGGCCTCGAGCATGCGGCCATCGTCCGTCGCTCGCTCGAGCAGGCGGGGATCGACGTTGTCGTCTACGACGAGGTGCGCGTCGAGCCGACCGACGAGTCCTTCCTGACCGCGGCGCGCTTCGCCCGGGAGGGCGCATTCGACGGGTTCGTCTCGGTGGGCGGCGGCTCGGTCATGGACACCTGCAAGGCGGCCAACCTCTACTCCACGTTTCCGGCGGACTTGCTCACCTACGTGAACGCGCCAATCGGGGCGGGCCAGCCGGTGCCGGGACCGCTCAAGCCGCACATCGCCTGTCCGACCACCTCCGGGACCGGCAGCGAATGCACCGGCATCGCGATCTTCGATCTTCTGTCGATGCACGCCAAGACGGGAATCGTCCACCGACGCCTGCGCCCGACCATGGCGCTCATCGACCCGACCTGCACCTACACCTTGCCGAAAAACGTGGTCGCGGCCAGCGCCTTCGACGTGCTGTCTCACGCCCTGGAATCCTATACGGCGCTTGCCTACGCCAAGCGCAAGGCGCCGGCGCGCCCGAGCCTGCGCCCCATGAGCCAGGGCGCCAACCCGTGGAGCGACCTGGGCTGCCGGGAGGCGCTGCGGATCCTGGGCCATTATCTGGTTCGCGCGATCAAGGACGCCGGCGATCACGAGGCGCGCACGCAGCTCATGTGGGCCGCCACGCTCGCCGGCATCGCCTTCGGCAACGCCGGCTGCCACGCGCCGCACGGCATGTCGTATTCGGTCTCGGGTATGGTCCGCGCGTTCCACCCGGAAGGCTACCCGGACAGCGGCCCGATCGTGCCGCACGGCATGTCGGTCATCGTCAACGCGCCGTCGGTGTTCCGGTTCACCGCGCCGGCCTGCCCGGACCGCCACCTGGAGGCCGCGAGCTGGCTGGGCGCGGACACCCGCGGGGCAGGGGAGGAGGACGCCGGCGCGGTGCTGGCTGGGCAGGTCGTCTCGCTCATGAAGACCACCGGGATGCCGAACGGCATCGGCGGCGTCGGCTACACCACGGACGATATCCCGGCGCTCGCCGCGGCTGCATTCCCGCAGAGGCGGCTGCTCGACAACGCGCCCCGGACGATCAGCAAGGACGAGCTGGCCGGCCTGTACAAGGACGCGCTCGCGTACTGGTAGCCGGGCGAGCGCGCCCGGGGGGGCGCGCCCTGGCCCACACGAAGCCCCGGCCGGGCCGGGTCCCTTGGCCTCAAAGAAATCGGCGAACTGGTCCTAGGCCGCAAATGGCCCCCGAGACTAAGCTGTCCGGGCTGCACCTCCCGCTGAACAGGCCACGCTCATGACGACGATACCGAAGATCCCCAACTCGCTCGAGCAGCACTGGATGCCGTTCACCGCGAACCGGCATTTCAAGGCGAACCCGCGCCTCATCGTCGGCGCAGAGGGCATGTACTACACGACCCACAAGGGCGACAAGGTCCTCGACGGCTCCGCGGGCCTGTTCTGCGTGGCCGCCGGCCATGGGCGGCGCGAGATCGCCGAGGCCGTGCAGGGCACGCTGATCGAGCTGGATTACGCCCCGCCGTTCCAGTACGGCACCCCCGGCAGCTTCGAGCTGTCCCGGCGCCTTGCGGCGATCACTCCGGGCGACCTGAACCACGTGTTCTTCGCCAATTCCGGCTCCGAGGCCGTGGACAGCGCGCTCAAAATCGCGCTCGCCTACCACAGGGCCCGCGGCGAGGGGCAACGCATGCGCCTGGTCGGGCGCGAGCGCGCCTACCACGGCGTCAACTTCGGCGGGGTTTCGGTCGCCGGCATGGTGAAGAACAAGCAGGCCTTCGGGCTGGGCCTGCCCGGCGTCCTGCACCTGCGTCACACCCTCCTGCCCGAACACAGGTTTACCGTGGGTCAGCCCGAGACCGGGGCGGAGCTCGCCGATGACCTGCAACGCTTCGTGGACCTGCACGGCCCCGATTCCATCGCCGCCTGCATCGTCGAGCCGATCGCGGGCTCGACGGGCTGCTTGGTCCCGCCCAAGGGCTATCTCAGCCGTCTGCGGGAGATCTGCGACCGGCACCACATCCTGCTCATCTTCGACGAGGTGATCTGCGCCTTCGGACGGACGGGAAAACAGTTCGGCTCCGACAGCTTCGGCACCGTGCCGGACATGATCACCATGGCCAAGGCGCTGACCAACGGTGTCGTGCCCATGGGCGCGGTGGCTGTGAGCGACCGGATCTACGAGACGATCACGAGCGCCGTGCCGGAGACCTCGGTCGAGCTGTTCCACGGCTACACCTACTCCGGCTGCCCGGTCGCGACGGCGGCGGCCATCAGCACCCGGGACATCTTCGAGCGGGAGCAGCTCGTGGAGAGAGCGGCCAGGATGTCACCGTCCTTCCTCGAGGCCCTGTACGCGCTGCAGGACCTGGCCGTGGTGACCGACATCCGCGGCTACGGCATGCTGGGCGGCATCGACCTCGCACCCAAGGACGCGCCCGGCCTGCGCGGGTTGGCGGTGACGCAGCAGCTTTACGACGCCGGGCTCATCGTCAAGCTGACCGGCGACACCGTGCTGGTTTCACCACCGCTCATCTGCGAAGAAAGGCACATCGACGAGTTGTTCACCAAGCTGCGCGAGGTGCTGAAGACGCACTGACGAATCCCCCCGTGACCGGCCTTCCAGCGAGAGGGGAGGGCGGTGGGCGCCGGGCGATGGCCGTCCACCACCGTCTGACCATGCGGGTCAGGTTGAGCGAGCGAGCGCCACGAAATGTCCATCACGGTTCACCGAATCACCAGGTACACGGTCCAGGTGCTCACCAAGCGGGCCGCGGACCACGCGCACTCCTACATCACCGTGCGCCTGTACGACGACGACAACGCCAACCGGGCCGTCGCCGTGTTCGAGGCCTACGGCGCGGACGAGCCGCCCAAGCCGACCGGCGATTTCGAGGCGCAGACCGCGACCGCCCACCTCGATATCGCCCATTACCGCGCCTACATGGACATCCTGCGCCTGGAGAAGACCGTCTACCTCAAGATGGGCTGGACCCAGCACGGCAAGGCCATGGCGCTGTCCCAGGTCTCGATCGACACCAAGAAAGAAGTGATCGGGGAGTTTTTCAGCGATCCGCCAAGGATGTCGTAGCCGGTTCGGGCCGGGCCGGCGCGGGCATCAAGGCGGGTGTGAAGGACCTCCGAAAGGCGGCGACACCGTGCAAAGCGTCACGCCGCGGGCCGCAGCCGTTCCGGCGAGGCGTGCGGCGGGGCCGGATCAACACGATCCGGCGCCGGCGGGGCGGTATCGGCGTGCGTCGCCATCCGGCGGAGGTTTGCGCGGTACCATGTGGGCACCAGGAAGCCGATGACGGCGGCGGCCAGTGTGCCGATGGCCACGCGCACCGGGTCGGTCGCGATGTCCGGCTTGTCGATCAGCGTGGCGAACCTCGGCAGGACGTACTGCGTCATCAACACCGCAACCGCTACGGCGAAAATCGCCGCGTCACGCAGGCTGCCCCATTCCCTGTAGCGGGCGAGTCCCGTGAGTCTTCTGCTGTCGGGGTAGCTGCCGGCCCCCATGCGCCAGGCGATCAGCGCGGAGAGCAGGGCGTGCAGCGCGCTCCACGGATAGGACCTTGCCGCGTAGCGCTCCCAGCCCGCCATGAGATCGCCGGACTCGAAGCAGACTATACCGATCGCCGCGCCCACCGAGGCGGCCGCGAGGCCCGAGACGATCGGGAACGCCAGCCGTTGCGCGCCACCGGTGAAGCCGTGGAACCAGTGCGCCAGCATCACGGGCATGAGCACGACGGAATACATGATCGCCGCGATGATCAAAGCCTTGGTGAAGCCGAGCACGAACGACAACGGCAGCATAAGGACTGCCCCCAACAGGATGCCCAGGTACGCCAGGTCGTGGCCGTCCGGGACGGGCCCGCCCCGATCCGGCTGCAACCGGAAGCCGATCTCGCCCATACAGCGGACACGCTCCCGGTCGCTGTAATGGGAGTGAAGCGAGACACGGCTGAGCAGATGGTAGACCATGAGCAGGAGGTCCTTGCAATTCCGGCGGAATTTCTCCTCGCGCTCGGCGGTCTCGGGGGCGTGGCGCTGCTCGCGCAGGGCCTTGAGACACGCCTTCGCATCGCCCATGAGCGCGGCGTGGGCCTGCTCGATCCGCTCGATGCTTCGGGTCCCCCCGTCCGGCTCCGCGAGCACGGCGAATGCGGTCGAGTACCTGTTGTCCACTTGCCAATCCCGCATGTGCTGGATCAGCAGGCAGCACTTGGTCCACAGGGAGCGGGTCGTCGGTTTCCCCGGCTTGTAGACGATGTCCGAGGGATCGAAGCCCTCGGGCGCCAGCTTGTGGCGCACCCGTTCCAACAGCTGTTGATCCGGCTCGTACTCCGCCTCTTTCAAGCGGGAGCTCTCGCGAAGCTGGCGGGCCGGGATCGAAGCGCCCTCGTAGAGCGCGCGCCGTATGCTCTCGTCGGCGCCCTTGAACGGCGGCATGGCGGGAAGGATCACCGCGACGATGAAACCGAGGACCAGGGGTCCGGCCTGCGCCAAGGAAATGGCCTCGGCACCCGGAATGACGCCGCTGGCGATAACCATGATCTGTTCGAACTGTCCGCGCACGATCGGGGCCGCGTTAAGAGTGAGGTAGATTACGAGCCCGAGCACCACGTAAGCCGCCCGGCAAAGCTCGAACTTGAGCAGGGTCGTGTTCGCGCGCGGCGGCGGATAGTAAGCGAGCAGGCTCCCGGCACGCTCATCCCCGGCCTTGAACCACTTGACCATGGTGCCCACCAAACGGGGCACGCCCTTGGGCAGGTGCGGCCGTGGCGGCGGCGGAGCGTTGAAGTGGGAAATCGCGACGGCGACGACGATTGACGCGCCGATCCAAGGAGTGAGATCTTCGATCGTACCCATTGACAAACCTCCCGTAACTTCTCCCCGGCTCATGTCAGACCGGAGTGCGTTCGGCGCGGCCTTCACCGGGAACCACACCGGCAGGATCGGTTATCTGCTCTCGCTATTTTGGGAGGCGCGGGCGAACCCGCAGTGACGGCGATCACAAAGTCGTGATTTTTTCCGAGAAAGTCGTGATCCGGCTGCGCAGCCGCCGAACCGTCGCGGGCGCCCCATCAGAGAAGTTCGGCGTTCAGTCGACGGCGACGCGATATCTGCAGGTTTGCTTTGCCACCGTGATCGCGCGCGTGAACAGGTGGTACTCGCCGGGAGCGGCGCTCTTGAGCGGCGGCTGGTCCGGTCCGAGCAGGCCCTCGGCGGGCCCGAACAGGGCCACATTGCATTGGCCTTCGACGTGGCTGAACTCGATGTAGTTTTCGCCGTTGGCCGGAAACGCGCCGGTGATCGTGTGGTCATGGCCCCATTTGACGGTGACAATACAGCTCTCGCCGGGATTGAGGACCTGGCCGTCCTCGCACGCCTGTGCGGCGGCCGCGGCAGCATAGGCGACGAGGAGCAAGGCAAGCGCCCCTGTTTTTTTGCGCATCGTCAGCCTCCTTCGGGCGTCGAACCGCGGCCGTGCCCGGAGCGGTCGCCTCGACCCTACGAGGCGGTGAGGGGCCGCGCCGCGAGTTGCATGTCCGCGGCGGCCTCGGCCCGTTTCGCGGCTTCCCGCGCCACTTCTTGCTTGGCCATCTCGCGCCGGCGCATGATCTCGTGCGTCACCGCCCCAAGCAGCGTGATCGCGACGATGATCACGGCGAGCGCGCTGATGTCCGGCTTGGTGCCCAGCCTGACCTTGCCGGCCAGCACGGTGGTGAGCGTACTGTCCGCCTGGATGGTGAACACGGTCGTGTTGTAGTTCTCGAACGAGGTCAAAAACGCCAGGACCGCGGCGGAGAAAATCGCCGGCCTGAGGAAGGGGATCAGAATCTTCCAGAACACCTGGGCGTGGGTCGCGCCGAGGTCCAGGGCGGCCTCCTCCTGGGTCCGGTCGAAGCGCTGCAGCCGGGCCAGGAACACGAGCATGCAATAGGCGGAAATGAAGGTGGATTGGCCGATGATCGTCAGGAACATCCCATTGTAATAAAGGGACTCGTACTCCGCTTGGGCCAGGGTGCCCAGTTTGTCCCAGAACACCAGGGTCGAAATCCCGAGGATCACGCCCGGCGTCAGCACCGGCGAGACCACGATGGTGTAATAGATGGGACGGACCCGCTCGTAGATCTGGGTCATCATCAGCGCGGCGGCCAGGCCGATGGGCACCGCGAGGAAGACCACGCCCAGGCCGATCCACAGGCTGTTGGTGATGCCCTCGACCATGTTGCTTTGCCGCACGATCTCTCCGAACCACCTAAGGGTAAATCCTTCCCACGGCGTCACCTGGGGGAAGGAGCTGTTGTTGAAAGCGGCGGTCCCCATCATGACCAGGGGGCCGAACAGGTAGCCGAAGAACAGCACGATGTAGAAGCCGACCATGACCTTCATGACGGTCGCGGACCTCATTTCGCGATCTCCCCCAGCTTGACCTTGAAGATCCGCATCACGGCCAGCACGAACACGATGGACGACACCAGCAGAACAAAGGCGTATGCGGAGCCCTGCGGCCAGTTGCCGCCCGTGTTGAACCACTGATAGATGATCTGGGTGAACCACAGGCTGCTCGGCCCGCCGAGGATCTGCGGGACCGCAAGCGCGCCGGCGGACAGCATGAAGACCATCGTGCACCCGGAGGCGATACCCGGCTTGGCGTGCGGCATCACGACACGGAAATGGATCCGCCACCAGGGGCTGCCGAGATCGCGGGCCGCCTCGATCTGATTGTGGTCCAGGCTCTCGATCGCGTTGTAGATCGGGAAGATCATCAGCAGGATGTACGCGTAGCTCAAGCCGGCATAGAGGCCCACGTCGGCCCTCAGGAAGTCGATCGGCTGATCGACCAACCCGAGTCCCGTCAGCACCGCGTTGATGACGCCGCCCGTGCCGAACAGGATCCGGAACGCGAAGGCGCGCAGGATCTCGTTGACCCAGAAGGGCAGGATCAGACAGAGCACAAGAAGCCGGGATTTGCCGCCGCGGGCGACCTGCGCCATGTAGTAGGCGATCGGGTAACAGACGGCGAAGTCGAAGAGGGTGACCAGGACGCTGGCGAGGATGGTCCGGCCGAATACCTTCAGGTGGAGGACGTTGAACAGCTCCTCGTCGCCCGCCCGGCCGAAGATCAGGTACTCGTAATTCTTCAACGTGTAGACGTCCTTGGGCCCGCCGATCTCCGCCGGCAGCAGATTGTGCCGGAAGGAGAAGTCCACCATGTAGATCTGCGGCAGGATGATCATGAACAGGGTCCAGACCACCACCGTCAGCACCAGGTACGTGGACAGGGCGACGCCGTTTCTCTGGACGAAGGTGAATCTGGTCAGGCCCGTCCATACGGTATCGGCGTGCTTCTGCACGTGCGGGGCCACCAGAAGGGCCAGGAGCACGGCCAGAAAGAGGCCGATGAATTCACTCATCGGCCAAGGCCCCCGCCGGTAGCACGACCGCACGACCGGCCTCGAAGGCGACCTTCGCCGTTTGCCCCACCTGCGGCAGCGACTTGCTGCCGTCGTTGGTCACCGACAGGCCGATGGGCTTGTATCCTTCGCCTTCCAGGTAGACCCGGACGAACTGGCCTTCGAATTCCTGGTTGATCACCGCGCTTTCAATCACGTTCTCGCCGTTGGCGGCGCCGTCGGTGAGCGACAGCGCTTCCGGCCGGATGAACAGGATGCCGGCATCACCCTCTTTCAAGCTCTGGCGGTTACGTCCGCGCAGGGGGCCGAATTTGGTCTCGATCAGGGCGAAGTCGCCATCGGCGCGCGCCACCTTGCCCTGAAACGGGTTGTTCTGGCCGACGAACGAGGCAACGAAGGCGGTGGCGGGGTCGTCGTAAATCGTGGCGCCGTCGCTGATCTGCTGGATGATGCCCTGGCTCATGACCGCGATGCGGTCGGACATGGTGAGTGCCTCGCCCTGGTCGTGCGTGATGTAGATGAACGTGATCCCGACGCGCCTCTGGATGGCCCTGAGCTCGGTGCGCATGTGTTGGCGCAGCTTGAGGTCAAGCGCCGAGAGCGGCTCGTCGAGCAAGAGCACCTCCGGCTCCACCGCCAGCGCCCGGGCGATGGCCACGCGCTGCCGTTGGCCGCCCGAAAGCTCGTAGACCAGCTTGTCGCCCTGTCCCGTCAGCGCGATCAGGTTGAGCAGCTCGTCGGCCCGCTTGCGCCGTTCGTACTTGCTGACCCCGCGCACCTCCAGCCCGAAGGCGATGTTCTCGGCCACCGACATGAGCGGGAACAGCGCCAGGTTCTGGAAGATGAGCGCGGTCGGCCGCCTGTTCGGGCCGATGCCGAACATGTTGCGGCCGCCGATGCGGACCTCTCCCTCGCTCGGGTCGAGAAAGCCGGAAATGGCGCGCAGAATCGTGGTCTTTCCGCAGCCGGACGGCCCGAGGAAGCTGAAGAACTCCCCGTCTTCGATGCGCAGGTTGGCGTCGTCGACCGCAGTGAAGTCGCCGAATCGGATGGTCACATGATCGAGTTCGACGTCGGCGCTCATGTGGTCTTCCCCCTCCCTCTACGCTCGCAAGGGGAACGCCGGGCAGGCGCCCCGGCCGCGCGGCCGGGGCGCCCGCTCCGGGCGCGACGGCGCGGCCTTACGCCGCGACGAACTTGTCCCGGTACTCGGCGCGGATGCCGGCGTACCACGTCGGCTCCGGCGGCCACCACCACAGCTTCTCCAACGCATCCTGCGGATAGGCCTCGCGGAAGTTCTTCTGCGACTGCGCGGAGAGGTGCTTGTCGGCGTCCACCGCGACGCTGTTGTACCCGGTCTTGTTGGCCAGCAGACCGCCGTTCTCCGGCGTGTACAGAACGTCGAGGAAGGCGTAGACGCCGTCGATGTTCTTGGCCCCGATCGGCATTGACAGACCGTCGAGCCAGGTAAGCGCCCCTTCCATCGGCGCCATGTAGGTGACGGGCTTGCCCTCCGCCTTCAGGCGCAGCGGCGGCCCGTCCCAGCACTGGCCCAGGACCACGTCGTTCTGCATGAAGCCGTTGATCTGGGCGTCCGCGTCGTTCCAGAACTGTTTGACCCACGGCTTGTGTTCGACCGCGAACTTGGTGATCTCGGTCCAGATGCGCCGCATGTTTTCCTCGTCCTTGTAGGCGTCGAGCATGCGGTTGGTCGGCAGCCGGCCCGTGCGGTCGAGGTAGAGCCCCATGGTCAGCATCATCGAATGAGGCCGCCCCATGATCTTGCCCTTCATGTCCTCGGTGTACATGTCGCCGTAGGTGAGGTCCCTGTAATCGCGCGACCACTTGTCGGTGCGCCAGGCCAGCGCTTCGGTGCCCCACAGGTACGGCAGGTGGTAATTCTTGCCGTCCCAACTGCCGTGATCGATAGAGGTTTGCAGCATCGGCTTGAGGATGCGGTCCGTGGGTACCCGGCTCATGTCCCAGGGCTGGAGCAGTGCCAGGTCCTTCCACTGCAGCATGCGGACCGAGGTCGGCCCGATCAGGTCGAAGCCGCGGCCCTTGGTGGCCTTGATCTTGTTGATGAGCTCCTCGTTCGAGCCGTAGCCGGTGACCTTGAGCGTCAGGCCGGTCTTCGACTCGAATTTGTCCTTGAATTCGTCCGGGATGTAGTCCGACCAGATCATGACCTTGAGCTCGCGCGCGGCCGCACGCGCCTCGGCGCCGATTACGAACGGGCCGACGGCCGCCACGGCGCCCGCCGCGGCGGCGCCCTTCATGAGCGTGCGGCGGGTGAAGGCCCTGGCCGCACGCTGCGTGAGCTCACTGCTGGTTCGAGATTTGCTTATCTTGGTCACGATATCGCTCCCTGTTTGTTGCTGGTTGGTTCCTGTCGCACCGAGCCCGACGTCTCACGGCACAGCAACGCCCGCGGTTCGCTCTCTCCGTGCGCCGAACGGCGCTTGTGCGTTGAAGCCTTCGCGCAATAATCGCCGCCGCACACGCCTCCCTGGAATCGTCGCATGGCCCTTTTTTTGCCGCCACACGTTCGACACACGTCCCAGCCGTTTCCGTCGGGCTGAACGACAACCGTTTGTCGTTGCCCGCACCACCGCCCGGCACGGGTTTCTCACCCGCGTAATCAGAGTAGAGGTCCGGCTCCAGGCAATCTAGGGCCAATTGCACATTTTGCGTGGGGCCAAGGCCCGCGTGGCGACACATTCGCGGCGCGCCGGTGTTAAGATCGCGATGCATAGCGGCGAACGCGAGGACGGCGTGCCCGGTTTCGCGATCCTCGATTGCCTCGCCCCGGCCTGATTC
The DNA here is from genome assembly GCA_046758005.1 of Kiloniellaceae bacterium. GTDB lineage: Bacteria > Pseudomonadota > Alphaproteobacteria > Kiloniellales > J153 > JBHHZJ01. Next base: position 46,820 of record JBHHZJ010000004.1, on the reverse strand, counting down.
CAAGCCTGGCGCCGGAGGGCCGAAATGCCAGTACGGGAGGTGCGTATGCTGAACGCCCGGACATTGGGCAACTGTCGGAACGGCATTCGTTTTTTTCGCGCTCACGAGGACGCCGGCGGTGGCGGGCCCGCCCCGGGAGCGGGCCGAGTGACCCGAAAGCGCCGCCGGATCTCGGCGCTGCTGCGGCCGGTCCTGGGCGCTGCCCTGGTGCTTGCGGCCGCGTACCGGGCTGAGTCCGGGGCGCGGAGCCTGCGCGACGTGGTCTATGACTACGCCGTGACGAGCTACTGCGGCGTGCTCACGCCCGAGGTCGAATTCGGTTTCCGGCGCGAACTGGCCCAACTGACGGCGCACTATGGTCTGACCCCGGAGCAAGCCAAGGCGCAGCGCATCGCCGGTTGGGTCGCCGCCGACCGGGAATGGGCCAACCGCGGGCTCGGCGGGTTCCGCGCCTGGTGCCAAACCGAGGGATCGGCGGCCGTCCGGCACTTTCAGGCCATCGCCCGCGCCCGGTTGTGACCGTCATTGCCTGGTCCCGGCCAGCCACGGTCGGCTTGTTCGGGCGCGTCTCCGGGCCGTATGATAATGGCCAGTGGCCCCTTGGGGCCAGCCGGGCCACCAGAGTGAGGCCAGGGCGAGGATCGAGGTCGGGAGTGCGCGAGCTTATCTTTCCGGTCCGCCATGACGGCGAGGTCGGGCTGCAGGCGCAGCTGCGCCGGCACCTCGTCGAAGCGATCCTCGACGGCCGGCTGCCGCCTGACGATCCGCTTCCCTCGTGCCGCCGGCTGGCGCACGCCCTGGGGATGTCGCGCAACACCGTGGTCCTAGCCTACCAGGCCCTCGCCGACGAGGGTTTCCTGGTCTCGCGCGAGCGCGTCGGCTACTTTGTCAATACGGAGATGCTGGCCGGCCGGGCGCCGACCTCCGCACCGTCGCAGCAGGCGAGCGAGGCGCGCAGTGCCCCCGACTGGCAGCGACGCCTGCAAATCCATCCCTCGGATCAGCGCCAGCTCAGCAAGCCCAAGAACTGGCGCCAATATCCGTACCCGTTCATCTACGGGCAGACCGACCCGGCGCTGTTCCCGGTGGCCGCCTGGCGCATTTGCTCCCGGCAGGCGCTCGGCGTGCAGGCGATCCACCGCTGGACCGAGGACAGCTTCGACGAGGACGACCCCGTGCTCATCGAGGAGGTGCGCACACGCGTCCTGCCCCGGCGCGGGATACGCGCGGGACCCGACGAGATCCTGATGACCATGGGGGCGCAGAACGCGCTTTACCTGGTCGCCCACCTGCTCGCCGGACCCAAGACCACGGTCGGCGTCGAGGATCCCGGTTACGTCGACGCGCGCAACATCTTCGCCCTGACCGGGGCGCGCCTGCGTCCGATCCCGGTGGACGATGGCGGCATGGCCGTGGGCCGCGCCCTGCAGCGCTGCGACTGCGTCTACGTCACGCCGAGCCACCAGTCGCCGACCACGGTGACCATGCCCATGGAGCGTCGGGTCGCCCTGCTCGACATGGCCAGCCGCCACGGTTTCTCCGTCGTCGAGGACGACTACGAGGCGGAAGCCAACTTCGTCAGTTCGCCCACGTCGGCCCTGAAGTCCATGGACAAGGACCAGTCGGTGATCTACGTCGGCTCCTTTTCGAAGAGCCTAGCGCCCGGCCTGCGCATCGGTTATCTGGTCGCCTCCGCCCAATTCATAAGGGAGGCCCGGCTGCTCAGGCGCCTGATCCTGCGCCACCCGCCGTCCAACAATCAGCGGACGGTGGCGCTGTTGGTCTCCGGCGGATACTACGATGCCCTGGTTCACCGCCTGCAGCGCGTGTATCACAGCCGCTGGGAGGCGCTCGGCGAGGCGCTGGGCCGCTACCTGCCGGACAGCGCCACGACCCCGTCCTTCGGCGGCACGAGCTACTGGGTGCGCGGACCGGAAGAGCTGGACGCAGAGCATCTGGCGCGCGCGGCGTTGCAGGACGGGATCGTGATCGAGCCCGGCTCGATCTTCTTTTCCGCCGCCAACCCGCCGCGCAACTACTTCCGGCTCGGCTTTTCCTCGATTCCGGCCGAAAAGATCGCCCCGGGCATCAAGCGCTTGGCCGAGATCGTTCACCGGATGGCGCCAGGCGTGTCGTAGCTGCGGTCTCGCGACCCCGGTCCGGCCCGCGCGGGGGCAAGGCGCCGGGCCGCGTCGGCGACCGCCGCGCAACGCACAGAGTGCCCAATGTTCAGGATCTACAGATACCTCGCCATTGCCAGCGCCGTCGTCCTCATGCTGGCGATGGTGGCGGTCGCGTCCTTCTTCAATCGATACGCGGTGCGCGACTTGATCGAGATGGCCGAGAGCCACAACATCGGTCTCGCCAAAACCCTGTCGCACGCGGTGTGGTCGCGCTACGGGGCTTATCTGAGTTCGGTCTCCGAACTCGATCCGGACGCGCTCCGCACGCGCCCGGAGACCCGCGCCATCCACGAGACGCTGCGGGCGCTGACCGAGGAGCTGCCGGTCCTCAAGGTCAAGATCTACAATACCGACGGGCTGACCATCTATTCCACCGAGTCCGCGCAGATCGGCGAGCACGTTTCCGGCAATACGGCCTTCGCCGCCGCCGCCCACGACGGCGAAGCGCGCAGCAAACTATCGTTCAAGGACCGCATCAGCGCCTTTTCCGGCGAGGTCTTCAAGCGCGATGTGGTCGAGACCTACGTGCCGGTGACGACGCACTATGGCGCGAATGCGGGAGTCTTCGAGATCTACACGGACGTGACCGCCCTCAAGGACCGGATCGACCACACGACGATCACCACTTTCCTCGGCCTCGCCGTGATCTTCGCGGCGATGTACGCGGTGCTGGTGCTCGGGGTCGTGCGGCGCGCCATCGCCCCGATCCGCCGGGCCTCGGCATCCGCGGCCGCGATCGGTCCGCGCTCGTCGGGCGAGCGCCTGCCCACCGGGGGCATGCCGCGCGAGCTGCTGCCGCTCATCGAGGCCATGAACGGCGCGCTCGACCGGCTCGACCGGGCACTCGACGCGCAGCGCCGGTTCAGCGCCGACGCGGCCCACGAGCTGCTCACTCCGCTGGCCGTGCTCCGGGCCAACCTGGACACGCTCGAGGACAAGGAGGCCGCGGCGTCCATCGGCGAGGACGTGGCGACCATGTCGGACATCGTCGCGCAGCTGCTCGAGCTGGCCGAGCTCGAGACGATGGGCCCGGACAACAGCGAGGCGGTGGCGCTGCAGGACGCTTGCGCCGAGGCGATCTCGCTGATGGCGCCGGTCGCTTACGGGGAGGGCAAATCCCTCGCGCTCGGCGGCGCGGAGCGCCCGGTCCGGGTGCGCTGCACCCGCAACGCCCTCACGCGGGCGCTGCGCAACCTGATCGGGAACGCGGTGGCGCACACGCCGCCGGGCACGACCGTGGAGTGCAACGTCGGCGCGGACGGGACGGTCCAGGTCGCCGACAGGGGGCCGGGCGTGCCGCCCGAGCAGCGCGAGCTGATCTTCCGCCGCTTCTGGCGCGGCAAGAACCGCAGCCGCCCCGGCGCGGGGCTCGGCCTGTCGATCGTGAGGCGCTTCGCCGACGCCTCGGGCGGGCAGGTCGATGTCGCCGACGCGCCCGGCGGCGGCGCCGTCTTCACCCTGCGCCTGCCCCTGGCCGAGGACGGGTAGGCGGACGGCATGCACGCGAGCGAAGCGCCGTTTGCCCGATATGCTATAGTGTCCGAAGGCGGGACATACCTTACTTTTGACAGGAAGCCGCCGTGGACGTCGGAGCGTGGCTGGAAGGCCTGGGCCTCGGACAATACGCTCAGGTCTTCGCCGAGAACCATATTGATGGCGAGACGCTGCGGGCGCTTACCGCCGAGGACGTCAAGGAGCTTGGCGTAACCTCGCTCGGCCATCGAAAGAGGCTGCTCGCCGCCGTCGCGGCGCTCAGGCGCGGCGAAAGGGTAACGGCAACGGCTCCCATCCCCGTGCGGGCCGAACGCGCGCCAAGCAGTTACACGCCGCCTTACTTGGCCCACAAGATCCTAGCTTCGCGCAGCGCCATGGAGGGCGAGCGCAAGCAGGTCACCGTGCTGTTCGCGGACATCAAGGGCTCGCTCGAGCTCATCGCGGACAGCGACCCGGAACGGGTCCGGGCGATCCTGGACGGCGTGATCCGGACCATGATGGAGGCGGTGCACCGCTACGAGGGGACGGTCAACAAGGTGCTTGGCGACGGCATCATGGCTTTGTTCGGAGCGCCAGTGGCGCACGAGGATCACGCGGTCAGGGCTTGCTACGCCGCATTCGCCATGCAGGAAGCCATGGCCGCTCAGGCCGAACGGACCAGGCGGGAGCACGGCGTCGAGGTGCGACTCCGGGTCGGGCTGAACTCGGGGGACGTGGTGGTCCGCGCCATCGGCAACGACCTGACCATGGATTACGACGCGATCGGGCAGACGGTTCACCTTGCCGGCCGCATGGAACAGACCGGATTGCCCGGCGCGATTCGGCTCACCGGCGAGACCTTGCGCCTGGCCGAGGGCTTCGTACGGGTGCGCTCCCTCGGCCCGGTGCCGATCAAGGGCCTGGATCAGCCCATAGAAGTGTTCGAGCTCACCGGAGCGGCGCCGATGCGGACGCGCTTTCATGCCGCCGTGGCGCGCGGGCTCACCCGGTTCGTCGGGCGAGACACCGAACTTGAAGCGCTCAACCGGGCGCTCGCGCGGGCGGAGCGCGGTCAGGGCCAAATCGTCGCCGTGGTCGGCGAGCCCGGCGTGGGCAAGTCCCGTCTGTTCTACGAGTTCACGCACTCGCATCGCACCGAGAATTGGCTGGTCCTGGAGAGCGGGTCGGTCTCTTACGGCAAGGCTACCGCTTACCTGCCGGTCATCGATCTGCTGAAGGCCTACTTCCGGATCGACACGCGTGACGACATCCGCCGGATACGGGAAAAGGTCACCGGGAAGCTGCTCACCCTCGACGAAAACCTGAGGTCGGCGTTGGCTGCCTTGCTCGTCCTCATGGATGTGCCGGTCGACGAGCAGGATTGGAGGGCCCTACAACCACCGCAACGCCGCCGGCGCACACTGGATGCGGTGAAGGGCCTGCTGCTGCGGGAGAGCCAGGTTCAGCCCGTGGTGCTCGTCTTCGAGGACCTGCACTGGATCGACAGCGAGACTCAAGCCGTGCTGGACAGTTTGGTGGAAAGCCTCCCCGCGGCCCGCATCCTTCTTCTGGTCAACTACCGTCCCGAATACCGCCATGGCTGGGGCGGCAAGACTTACTACACCCAGCGGCGGATCGACCCGCTGCCGCCCGAAAGCGCAGGCGAGCTGCTGGCCAGTCTCTTGGGCGACGATCCCGGCCTTGCGGGACTCAAGCGGCTGCTGATCACCCGCACCGAGGGCAACCCCTTCTTCGTCGAGGAGAGCGTTCGCACCGTGGTCGAAACCGGCGCCCTCGCGGGCACCCCCGGCGCCTATCGACTGGTCGAGGACGTTGGATCCGTGCGCGTCCCGGTCACGGTGCAAGGCGTTCTGGCCGCGCGCATCGACCGGCTGGTGCCGGAGGACAAACGATTGCTTCAGACGGCGGCCGTAATCGGCAAGGACGTGCCCCGCGTGCTGTTGCAGGCGGTCGCCGACCTGCGGGAGGAGGATTTGGACCGCGGGTCGGCGGCCCTTCAAGCCGGCGAATTCCTCTACGAGACGCGGTTGTTCCCGGATCGCGAGTACACCTTCAAGCACGCCCTCACCCACGAGGTCGCTTACGGCAGCCTGCTCCAGGAGCGGCGGGCCGGGTTGCACCGGCAGATCGCCGAGGCGATCGAGGCGACGTTCGCCGGCCGTCTGGCCGAGCAGTCCGAGCGGTTGGCGCACCACTACACCGAGGCTGGATTGGCGGCGCAGGCCATTCCGTATTGGCAACAAGCCGGCGAGCGCGCCATCGAGCGCTCCGCCAATACCGAAGCGATCGCTCACTTGAGAAAGGGGCTCGACCTGCTCGAGAGTCTACCGAAGACGAAGGAGCATAGCCGCCAGAAGACCATGCTGTTGCTGGCCATGGGTATTTCCCTGCAGGCCACCAGGGGTGCCAGCTCCCCGGATGTGGGACGTGTTTACGGCGAGGCCCGACAGCTGTGCGAGGAAACCGGGGACACGTCTCTTCTGTTTCCAGTGCTTTGGGGCCTGTGGCGCTGTCACCGAACACGCGCCAACCTTTCGATCGCACACGAGCTGGCGCAGGAGCTGCTCGACCTAGCCCGGGACCAAGAGGACTCGACGCTGTTGTTGCAGGCCCACCACGCTCAGTGGACCACGCTCTACTACCTTGGAAAATTCGCCGCCGCGCAGGATCACGTGGACCAGGGCGTCGCCCTATACAGCCCGCAAGAACACCGCAAACAGGCTTTCGTCATTGCCGGACACGACCCTTGCGTTTGCGGCCAAGGCACGGCTGCGCTCGTCCTGTGGCTCTCGGGCCGGCCCGATCGGGCGCTCGAAAGAATCGACAAGGCTGTACGGCTTGCGCGCGAACTCGATCAGCCTTCCTCGATGGCGCTTGCCTGGATCGAGTCGACCCTCGTGCATCTGTTCCGCAGGGAGCCGGAAAAGGTCCTTGAACGGGCCGAGGCGCTCTTGGCCCTGGCCGCCGAATGGGACTTTTCCGAGGACCTGACGACCGGAGAAATTCTCCGCGGCTGGGCCGAAATCCGGCAGGGCCGGTCCGAACCCGCCGTCCGGCGGATGCACGACGCGCTGAGCGCCAGGCGGTCGGCGGGGCGAACGGTCGAAGAGTCACATGTGCTCGGCATTCTGGCGGAGGCCTTCGGCGCAGTCGCCCGACCCGAGATTGGTCTGACCCTGCTGGACGAGGGGCTTGTCGCCAGCGAGCGCCATGGCGCGCACTATTGGCTGGCAGAGCTTCATCGCCTCAGGGGTGAACTCCTGCTTATGCAATCGCGAGACAACGGGCCTGAGGCCGAAGCGTGCTTCGATCGGGCCATCGGAATCGCGCGGAACCAGGGCGTGAGAGCGTTGGAACTTCGAGCGGCCACCAATCTTGCCCGCCTGTGGCAAGCGCAGGGCAAGACCATTGAGGCCCGAGAAATCCTGGCGCCGGTCTACGAATGGTTCACCGAGGGCTTGGACACGGCCGATCTGATGGACGCCCGGACGCTCCTTGCGGAACTGGGCTGACCGGCCGCGGCTACCGTACCTTACCGCTGCTCGATCGGCACGTAGGGGCGCGGGGCGGGCCCCTCGTAGCGGAGCAGCGGGCGGATCAGGATGTTGTGCTCGAGCTGCTCGAGCGCCTGGAGGGTCCAGCCGGGCACGCGCCCGACGGCGAAGATCGGCACGAACAGGTCCCCGGGAATCCCGAGCAGGAAGTAGGCCACGCCCGAGTAGAAGTCGACGTTGACGTTGACGCCGTGGCGGGCGTAGCGGCCCATCGCCTCGACCACGGCCTGGAGGATCTCGACCCACTGGGGCTGGCCCAGCGCGCGCGACAGGCGCTCGACGCCGGCGCGGATGTGGCGCGCGCGCGGGTCCTCGGCGCGGTAGACCCGGTGGCCGAAGCCCATGATCGGCTCGCGGTTCTTGCGCTTGGCGTTGACGTAGTCGGCGGCCCTGGCCGGGTCGCCGATCTCCTTGGCCATGTGCATGACGTTCTCGGCCGCCCCGCCGTGCGCCGGGCCGGAGAGGGCGGCGACCGCGGCGGTGATCGCCGCGTGCAGGTTGGCCTCCGTGCTGATCACGACCCGCGCCGTGAACGAGGAGGCGTTCGAGCCGTGCTCGGCGTGAAGCACGAGGTCGGTGTCCATGAGCCTGGCGGCCTCCGCGCCCGGCGCCTCGCCCGTGAGCATGTACAGGAAGTTGGCCGCGTGCGGCAGGCGCGGGTCCGGCGGCACCGGGCCGCGCCCGTCGCGGATGCGGGCGTGCGCGGCGACCATCATCGGCACCTGCGAGGTCAGGCGGATGCCCTTGCGCAGCGTGGCCTCGGGCGAGGTGTCGGCGACGTCCGGCTCGAAGGCCGCCAACGCCGAAACCGCGGTGCGCAGCACGTCCATGGGGTGCGCGTCCTTGAGCGTGCGGATGATGTCGTAGACGGGGGCGGGGAGGGTGCGGCCGGCCTTCAGCTCCAAGTCGAACGCGTCGAGTTGCGCGCGCGTCGGCAACTCGCCCCGGAGCAGCAGGTAGGCGGTCTCCTCGAAGGTCGAATGCCGCGCCAGGTCGTGGATCGAGTACCCGCGGTAGCGCAGCTCGCCGGCGCGCCCGTCGATGAAGGTCGCGGTCGAGCGGTCGAGGTACACGCCCTTCAGCCCGCGGTGGATTTCCGCCGTATCGCCGCCGTCGCTCATCGTTTCCCCTATGGCCCTGGGTTTCCGGAAGCCCGGAACGCGACGCGATGGTCCCAAACCGTGTCGCGAAAGGCAAGGCGGCGGCGCGTTTACAAGCTTGCGATCGCAAACTACGCTCGCGGCGGCGCGGCGCACGCGCGCAATGGCGCCACGGGTGCGCATGGACATCATCGAAGACCTGACCCGATCGGTGAAAGGCCGGAACCTGACCGTGGTGCTGCCCGAGGGCCAGGACGAGCGTGTCGTCCTGGCCGCGCGGCGCCTGCGCGACGAAGGGATGGCGCGGGCGGTCGTGCTGGGCGCGCCCGAGGAGCTCGCGGCGGCGGCCGAGCGGGCGGGCGTCGCGCTCGACGGCATCGCCGCCATCGACCCGCGCGAGGGCGAACGGCTCGAGGCCTATGCCGAGGCCTACGCGGCCGGCCGGGACAACCTGGACGTCAAGGTGGCCCGGCGGCTCGCGCGCAAGCCGCTCTATTACGGCGCGATGATGGTCAAGGCCGGCCACGCCGACGCCATGATCGGCGGCGCCGCCAACCCGACCAGGCGCGTGATCGAAGCGGGCCTGCTGGCGATCGGGCTCGCGCAGGGCATCCACACGCCGTCCAGCTTCTTCCTGATGGTCGTTCCCGACTTCCAGGGCCGGGGCGACAAGGCCTTCGTCTTCGCCGACTGCGCGCTCAACATCGACCCCGGGCCGGAGGAGCTGGCCGACATCGCGCTCGCCTCGGCGGCCAGCGCGGCGAGGCTGCTGCACGAAGAGCCGCGCGTCGCGCTGCTGTCGTTCTCGACCAAGGGCAGCGCCCGCCACGCCCACGTGGACAAGGTGACCCGGGCGCTGGACATCGCCAAGGCGCGGGCGCCGGACTTGGCCATCGACGGCGAGCTCCAGGCAGACAGCGCCCTCGTCGAGAGCGTCGCGGCCAAGAAGGTCAAGGGCGACAGCCCGGTGGCCGGGCGCGCCAACGTGCTGATCTTTCCCGATCTGGACGCCGGCAACATGGGCTACAAGCTGACCCAGTACATGGCGGGCGCGCAGGCGATCGGCCCGGTCCTGCAGGGCTTCGCGAAGCCGGTCAGCGACCTGTCGCGCGGCGCCACGGTCGACGACATCGTCGCCGCCGCCGCCATCGCCCTGGCCCTGGCGTGAGCCCGCACGTCCCGGTCACGCCACCAGCGTCCGTGTATGCCGGGCAATGACGAGCTCTTCGTTCGTCGGAATGACCCAGGCCTTGACCGGGCTCGACGGCCGGGTGAGGCACGGGCCGCCGAGCGCGTTGGCGTTCTCGTCCAGCTCGACGCCCAGCCAGCGCGCACCCCGGCAGACCGCGGCCCGGACCGGGCCGGCGTGCTCGCCGATGCCGCCCGTGAAGACGAGGGCGTCGAGGCCGCCGAGCGCGGCCGCGAGGGAACCCAGCTCGCGCGCAATGCGGTAGCAGAACAGCTCGACCGCCTCCGCCGCCTCCGGCCGGTCGCTGTCCAGGAGGCGGCGCATGTCGGCGCTGATGCCCGAGACGCCGAGAAGTCCGGACCTGTCGTAAAGGAGAGCCGTGAGCGCCGCGAGGTCCATGCCCTCCTCGCGCATGAGGTGAAGGATCACGCCGGGATCGAGCGACCCGCAGCGGGTCCCCATCATGAGCCCGTCGAGGGCCGAAAAACCCATGGTCGTGGCCACGCTGCGCCCGCCCTCGACCGCACACATGCTGGCGCCGTTGCCGAGATGAGCGACCACGACGCGGCGCGGGACGGCTTGGCCGGCGTAATGACCCGGCAACGCGCTCAGCACGTATTCGTAGGAAAGGCCGTGGAAGCCGTAGCGGCGCAAGCCCCGCGCGCGCAGCCCGCGCGGCAGGGGCAGGGTGCTGGCCACCGGCGGCTGCGTGGCGTGGAACGCGGTATCGAAGCAGGCGACCTGGGGCAGGTCGGGCCGGCGCCCGGCAAGCGCCGCGATCGCGGCGACGTTGTGCGGCTGGTGCTGGGGCGCCAGAGGTCCGAGCGCCGCGAGCGCGGCGATCAGCTCGGGCCCGACCCGCTGCGGCGCGTTGTAGGCGTCCCCGCCGTGCACGACCCGGTGACCCGCGGCCACGATCCTGAGCCCGGCCCTGTCCTCCTCGAACCAATCCAACAGAAGGTCGAGCGCGCCGGCGTGATCCGCCGCCCTGCCGGCGACCGCTCGCGCGGGCGGCGCGACAAAGGCGAGCCCGCTGCGGCCGTGCAGCAGCAAGCGCGGCGCGCGCCCGATGCCCTCGATCTGGCCGCGCAGGAGCAACACGGGGTCCCGCCGCGCCCGGTCCCGGCCGGGGCGAAGCAGGAACAAGGCGAACTTCAGGCTCGACGAACCCGCGTTCAAGACGGCGATGGCCTCACGCATGGTCAGATCCCGGTCTGCCTCACCCGATCACCGCGCGCACGAACACCGCGAGCGAGAGCAACGTGAGCAGGATCAGCACGAAGCGGCGGAACGATTCCGGCTCGGTGCGGATGAACCGGCGGTTGCCCACGGTGATGCCGAGCAGGACGGGCACGGATAGGATGGCCGCGAGCAGCAGCACCTGTCCGGTCACGAGGCCCTGGGTCGTCGCCATGACAAAGCCGAAGGCATCGATAGCCAGAAAAAACGCGATCAGCGAGGCGCGCGACACCGCCACGGCGGCGGGCGAGGAGAAATAAAACAGGATCGCGGGCGGACCGCCGATCCCGGTCCAACCATTGAGCAGCCCGCACGCAAGACCGGTCAGAACGGTCGGCGCGGGCCCGGGCACCGATTTCAAGGCGAAGCCGCGCCAGATCAGCAGCGTCGCGCCGAACACGACGAGCGAAATGGCCACCCGCACGGGTGCGGCAGGAAGCGTCGAGAGCAGATAAAGGCCGGGCGGCGTGCCGAGAAGCGTGCCGAGCAAAAGCCATTTGATCGAGCGCCAGTCGGCCTCCCTCCAGACCGCCGGCAAGAGCCGGCCACTCGCCAGAACCTCGAGAATGTAGACCGCGGGCACGACCAGGACGGGAGCGAACACCAGCGACAGGCTGCTCATCCAGATGAGCGAAGAGCCGAAGCCGCTGTAGCCGCGCACGACCGCGCCGAGCGTAACGGCGGCCAATGCGAAAGCGAGCGCGGCGAGGTCCACCTCTCCCGGCCTCCCGTCCGCGGTCGACAAGAAGGCGCGCACCCTCGGCGGGCGCCGCCGCGACACGCCATCGCCGAGGCGGGCGCCGTCGGCCCACGCGGCCGCGGCGCGGCGCGGGAGCGGTCAGGCGACCGTGTACTCTTTGTACTTGTCGAGCAGGCGCACCGGCTTCTTGAGCGCATCGCGCCGAAACGGGTCGCCCAGCTCCTGGGTGACCATGATCTCGACGATCGTCGTCTTGTCCGAGAAGGTCGCTTGTCTGAGCGCGTCGCCGACCTGATCCGGATGCCCGACCGTGATTCCTTCCGCACCCATGGCCTGGGCGACCGCCGCAAAGCTCGGGTTCTTCAGGTTGGTGCCGACGTAACGGTCGGCGTAGAAATCCACCTGGTTCTTCTTCTCCGCACCCCATTGGCCGTTGTTGAACACCACGGCGGTCACGGGGATGTTCTCGCGCACGCAGGTCAGCGTCTCGCCCAGGCTCATGCCCCAGGCCCCGTCGCCGACGTAGGCCACGGCCGGCCGGTCGGGCTGGGCGACCTTGGCGCCGATCGCGGTCGGAAAGGCGTAGCCGCAGTTGCCGAAGCTCATCGCGGCGAAGAAGCTGCGCGGCTTCTCGAACCGCAGGTAGCTGTTGGAAACCGAGCAGATGTTGCCGATGTCGGTGGTGACCATGGCGTTGGCCGGCATGGCCTTCTCCAGCTCGCGCAAACAGCGGCGCGGGGCGATCGGGCTGCCGTCGCCCTGACCCCAGGTGTCGAGCTCGGCCTCCCACTCGGCCTTCTGGCCGCGGATTTCGGCCAAGCGCCGTTCCTTGTTGCCATGGCAGGCGATCTGCTCGTTGCTGGTCTGCAGGAGGTTGAGGATCGCCTCGGCGGCCAGCTTGGCGTCGCCGCAGACGCCGACGCTGATCGGCTTGACCAGGCCGATCATACGGTGATCCGTCTCGACCTGAATGACCTTGGCATTCTTCGGCCAGTAGTCGATCCCGTGCTGGGGCAGCGTGCCGAACGGGCCCAGGCGCGTGCCGAGCGCGAGCACGACGTCGGCCTGCGCGATGACCTTCATCGCGGCCTTGGAGCCCTGGTAGCCGAGCGGACCGCACATCAGCTCGTGGCCGGCCGGAAAGGCATCGTTGTGCAGGTAGCTGGCGACGACCGGCGCGTAGAGGTATTCGGCCAGCGCCTTCACCTCCTCTTGGCCGTCGGACATGACGACGCCGCCGCCTGCGACGATGACTGGGAACTGGGCCCCGGCGAGCGCCTTGGCCGCCCGCTCCAGGCTGCGTCGGCCGCCGGCCGAGCGCTCGACCGCGATGGGCCGTGGGATCTCCACGTCGATGTCGCCGTAGAAGTAGTCGCGCGGGATGTTGAGCTGGGTCGGGCCGCGCTCGGTCATGGCCAGGTCGAAGCAGCGCCCGGTAAACTCGGCGATCCGGTCGGGCCTGTACACGTGCGCCTGGTACTTGGTGATCTTCTCGAAGAAGGGGAGCTGCTCGGTCTCCTGGAAGCCGCCCAGGCCCTGCGTGCCGCTGCCGGTCTCGGGCGTGATGCACACGACCGGCGAGTGCGCCCAATAGGCCGCGGCGATGGCGGTGACGAAGTTGGTGATACCGGGCCCGTTCTGGGCGATGCACACGCCGTGACGGTTGCTCACGCGCGAGTAGCCGTCGGCCATGTGCCCGGCGCCCTGCTCGTGTGCGACCGAGATGAATCGGATGCCCGCCGGCTCGAAGATGTCGAGCGCGTCCATGTAGGCGGAGCCGACGATTCCGAACACGTCGGTCACGCCGTGATTGACCAGGGTTTCGACGAAGGCCTCGCTGGGCGTCATGCGGGTCATGTCCGCTCTCCCTTCGAACCGATCTCGTGAAGACCAAACGCCATGTTCACGCGCACGGCGTGCCAAGGCGCGCCGGGCGAACCTCGACGTGGATATTACCGCGCGCCGCGGGCCTGAACAGAGCCAGTTCACGACCGCCTTTAGGGCCAGGGGATCGGCGCGGCGACCGGGTTGACGGGCGGCGCACGGATACGCAATCCTCCGGCGCGACCGCGCCGCCACGGCATCCGTCCGGCATCGACGATGGCGCGTTACCTTCCGCCAGCGGCCGACAGGGGCCGCTCGGCGGTTCCAACCAATCAGAACGGGCAGGTATCCAAGCCATGACCAAAGTCGCCTTCATCGGCCTCGGCGTCATGGGGTATCCCATGGCGGGCCACCTGAGAAAGGACGGACACGACGTGACCGTCTACAACCGGACGACCGCGAAAGCGGAGAAGTGGGTCGCCGAATACGGCGGCGCGATGGCCAAGACGCCGCGCGAGGCCGTCGGGGGCGCGGAGATCGCCTTCACCATGGTCGGCAACGACAACGACGTGCGCGCCGTGGTCCTGGGCGCCGATGGCGCCTTGGCCGGGTTGGGCCGAGGCAAGATCCTGGTCGATCACACCACGGCCTCGGCGGACTTGGCGCGTGAGTTGTTCGCGACCGGCAAGGACAAGGGCGTCGACGTGATCGACGCGCCGGTCTCCGGCGGCCAGGCCGGGGCGGAGAACGGCGCGCTTACCGTCATGTGCGGGGGCGAGCAGGCCCCCTTCGACCGGGCCAAGCCGGTGATCGACGGCTACGCGCGGGCGTGCACGCTTATGGGCCCGGCCGGCGCCGGGCAGCTTACCAAGATGGTCAACCAGATCTGCGTCGCCGGGCTCGTGCAGGGGCTGGCCGAGGGCATGAACTTCGGCATGAAGGCCGGCCTGGACATGGGCAAGGTCATCGATGTGATCTCCAAGGGTGCGGCCCAGTCCTGGCAGATGGACAACCGGGCCTCGACCATGTGCCAAGGCAAGTTCGACTTCGGCTTCGCGGTCGACTGGATGCGCAAGGATCTCGGCATCTGCCTGGCGGAGGCGAACAACAACGGCGCCCGCCTGCCGGTGTCCGCGCTCATCGATCAGTTCTACGCCCAGATCCAGGCGCGCGGCGGCAATCGCTGGGACACCTCGAGCCTGATGCACCTGTTGGTCAATGACTGACCGGCCCCGTTGGCCCCAGTGATTGCCCGCGGTTGGCCCTAAACTCTTGCCGGTCTGCCGCGGTAGGATCGCGCGGCGGGAGAGGGCCGCTTTTGTCCGCGCACGGTGGTGTCGCGCGCGCAAGAAGAAGATGACGGGGAGGAAAGAGCATGAGAAAGGGCAGGGCGCTCAAATGGTTGGGCGCGTTCATCGGTGTCATGACCTTGGCCGGCGTGACCTCGCAGGTGCTTGGCCAGTCGGATGCCTGGAAGCAGATCCTCAACAACAACCGCATTCTTGAGATTCAACAAAACGGCGGGGTCCGGGCCGACACCGGCGAGGTCAAGATCGATTTCTACGGACACGCCGCGTTCAAGATCACCTCGCCAAGGGGGATCGAGATGATGTTCGACCCCTGGCGCAACGACCCGTCGGGCTACTGGGGGATTTGGTTTCCGGAGCCGTTCCCGCAGCCCAACGTGGACATGGTGCTTTCGACCCATGCCCACTTCGACCACGACGCCGTGTACCGGCCCCAGTCGCCGATGGTTCTGGACCGGATGAGCGGGGTTTTCCAGCTGGGCGACGTCAAGATCACGGGCGTGGCCGACAAGCACACCTGCGTGGCCCCGGGCTGGTACAAATGGACCAATGCCCTGGCGGAGTTCGGCGCGGAGGCCTGCCCGCCGAACAACCCCGGACACCTGGACAACGTGATCTTCCTCGTGGAAACCGGCGGAATGAAGGTCGTGGTCTGGGGCGACAACCGGCCGAACCCGTCGGACTTCGTTTGGAATGCCCTCGGCGACGTGGACATTGCGATCATCCCGGTGGACAGCTCGCAGCACATCCTCAGCTACGAGGAGAGCAGCCAGATCGCGGACAAGCTGAAGGCCAACATCGTGATCCCGGAACATTACCTGACCGTGGGCGCCTCGATC
Organism: Kiloniellaceae bacterium; assembly: GCA_046758005.1. Classification (GTDB taxonomy): domain Bacteria; phylum Pseudomonadota; class Alphaproteobacteria; order Kiloniellales; family J153; genus JBHHZJ01. Next base: position 31,391 of record JBHHZJ010000004.1, on the reverse strand, counting down.
ACGTTGACCACGCTTGGGACTGCGGACGAGTGGGTCGACCAGCAACCGAACGCCGAGCGGACCAGCGGTCCGAGCGTCTCCTTCACGGCCGACGAAGTGCGCAAGACAACGCGTAAGGTCGTGTACTTCAGCGCCAGCCATATGAAGAGCTAGGCGCGACCGCGGAAACGACGTGCGGGCGGGCGCTGGGTCGAAGGCGCCCGCTCGCGGTCTTGCGCCTGCGGGACGGAGACCGAGCGACCCCGGCATCGAGACATGATCGACGCCTTGAAACCGACTTGGTCGCGTCCGGCGCGGCCACCCTCGCCGGGTCGGTCGCACCGGCTGGCCTCGATCGCCGGGCTGGCGATGGTGTGCCTTTGGGCGCTCGGGGCCCAGGCCCATTTCCTGCTCAATATCAACATCCGGGTCGCGCACGTGGAGCACCTGCCGGACGGGCTGCGCCTTTTCCTGCGCGTGCCCATGCCGATGCTCGTCGCAGACAAGCTCGGCCCGGAGCTCGCCGACGGCACGCGCGTGCCCGCCCCATACACATACAACGTCATCGAGGACGGCCGGCTCGCGCACTACCTCGACGTCGAGTCCTTGCGGACCGATCCCGTCGGCCTCGGCCGGATCGTGGCGGAGGGGCATTACCTGCTGATCGACGGCGAGGCGGTCGAGCCCAGGATCGAGGCGGTGCGCGCCCACTCGTCGCTGATGCAGCCGTTGTTCTCCAACCTCGAGCAGGTGCGCGCCGCGCTTCGCGGTCCGCCGTATGACGAGGACGACGTGGTGACCTACGTCGGCGACACGGTGGTCGACGTGGCGCTGTTCTATCCCGCCGAGGGGCCGGTCACAGACTACGCCTTCGGCAGCACGCTCAAGCCCGGCATCGAGGGTCAGGAGGAGCTCGCCAACCTCCTGCTCGACCACCGGGGCGGCGACACCCAGGTGTTCCGGGCACGCGGCCTGCTGCAGGAGCCGATCCGGGTTTCGCACTCGCCGCTCGACGCGGCGCTCACCTTCGTCCAGGAAGGCATCCGGCACATCCTGGAGGGCTACGACCACGTGCTCTTCGTGCTGTGCCTGACCGTCGGCGCCGCGGCGTTGCGCAACCTGGTCTGGCGCGTGACGGGGTTCACCCTGGGCCACACGGTGACCCTGATCGGCGGGTTCCTAGGTTTCGCCCCTCAAGGCGCGTGGTTCATCCCGGCCGTGGAGACCGCGATCGCCTTGTCGATCATCTACGCCGGCGTGGTCGCCCTGCTGCGGCGTCAGCAGGGGGCGACCTTCGTGATCACGGCGCTGATCGGGCTGCTGCACGGGTTCGGCTTCTCCTTCGTCCTGCGCGAGGTGCTGCGGATCGACTCGTCGAACCTCTGGGTGAGCCTGGTGTCCTTCAACGTCGGGGTCGAGGTCGGCCAGCTCGCCATCGTCGCCGTCGTCTGGCTCGTGCTGGCCCTGGTGACGCGCAGCTCCGAGCGGGCCGCCGGCTTCGGCCGCAACGCCGTCTCGCTGGCCGCGATCGGCATAGCGGCGCTGTGGACCGGGGAGCGGGTGATGGGCCTGCTCCAGCTCGCGCTGGGCTGATCCCGACGAGCGCACGAGGTAGCTCGGGCGCTCGTCGGCATCGGCGCGCCGGGTTGGCGCTGGGCGGCGGCGCGCAGACATGGGACGGAATACGAGCGAGTGGAGGGCGTCATCCGCTCGCCGGTATGACGCGCGGGCGTGTTCACCGCTCGGCGGATTTCGCCGCCTGCCAGGCCGCCTCCATCTCGTCGAGCGATATGTCCGACAGGCTTCGGCCTTCGGCGGCGAAGCGATCTTCGATGCGCCGGAACCGGCGTTCGAACTTGGCGTTGGTATGGCGCAGCGCCCCTTCGGGATCGACCTCGAGGCGGCGCGCCAGGTTGACCGCGGCGAACAGGAGGTCGCCCAACTCGTCCTCGACCCGGTCGAGGCCCGCGCCGGCCTCGACCTCCTCGCGCAGCTCACCGACCTCCTCGGCGATCTTGTCCAGGATCTGCGCGGCCTCCGGCCAGTCGAAGCCGACCCGGGCGGCCCGGCGCTGCAGCTTCGTCGCGCGCGTCAGCGCCGGCAGCCCGGCGGCCACGCCGTCGAGCACGCTCGGCCGGCGCCCATGTGCCGCCGCCTTGGTGCGGCGTTCGGCGGCCTTGTGCTCCTCCCACGCGCGGGTCTGCGCCTCGGCGGAGGCGATCTCCTCGCCGCCGAAGACGTGCGGGTGGCGGCGGACCATCTTGTCGCCGATCGCCGCGGCCACCGCGGCGAAGTCGAAGCCGCCGGCCTCCTCGGCCATGCGGGCGTGGAACACAACCTGGAGCAGGAGGTCGCCCAGTTCCTCCTTGAGCGCGTCCATGTCGCCGCGCTCGATGGCGTCGGCCACCTCGTAGGCCTCTTCGATGGTGTAGGGGGCGATGGTCTTGAAGGTCTGCCGCACGTCCCAGGGACAACCGTTCCCGGGGTCGCGCAGGCGCGCCATGATCTGAAGAAGCCGGGCTACCGGATTGCCGTCGGGGCGCTCGCGCATGGCGGGCCTGAGCATACAGAAGGAAGGGGAAGGGGGCAAAGACCGCCCCCGCCTCCGTCGGTGGCCGCTGGGCGCTGTCGCAATCATGTTTCCTGGTCTTTACCGGTAATGAGTTGCGCGCCACAATTATCCACTTTAGGCTTCGCGGTAACCGGCCGTTTGAACCTGCGGAGTACACGGTGATGGTGCCTTCCGCCGCAGTGCGGGCCCGTGACCGCGAGCCGCGTGTACGCCGGGTGTTTCCCGCGCGCGGTGACCGATCGCCGTCCAGGGAGATCTGGAGACCGGGTCTATGAAAGACACGCCCGAACATCCACCCAAGGAGGCGGGGGCAGGGCCGCGGATCGTCGTCGTCGGCGTCGGCGGCGCGGGCGGCAACGCCGTCAACAACATGATCCAGGCCAAGCTCGGCGGGGTGGAATTCCTGGTCGCGAACACCGACGCCCAGGCGCTCGGCCAATCGCTGTGCGAGCGGCGCATCCAGATGGGCCGCAACATCACCCAGGGCCTGGGCGCCGGCTCGCGGCCCGACGTGGGGCGGAGCGCCGCCGAGGAGGCTCTGGAAGAGATCCTGGCCGAGCTCGACGGCGCCAACATGGTGTTCATCACCGCCGGCATGGGCGGCGGCACCGGCACCGGTTGCGCCCCCGTCATCGCCCGGGCCCTGCGCGAGACCGGGATCCTCACCGTCGGCGTGGTCACCAAGCCGTTCCACTTCGAAGGCGCGCGGCGCATGGGCGTCGCGGAAGTGGGCATCGCGGAGATGACCCAGTACGTCGACACCCTGATCGTGATCCCGAACCAGAACCTGTTCCGGGTCGCCGACGAGAAGACGACCTTCGCGGACGCCTTCAAGATGGCCGACGAGGTGCTTCATGCGGGCGTGCGCGGGGTCACCGACCTCATGGTCACGCCCGGGCTGATCAACCTGGACTTCGCCGACGTGCGCTCGGTCATGACCGAGATGGGCAAGGCGATCATGGGCACCGGCGAGGCCGAGGGCGAGAACCGGGCGCTGGCCGCCGCCGAGGCCGCGATCTCCAACCCGCTGCTCGACGAGGTCTCGATGAAGGGTGCGCGCGGCGTGCTGATCAACATCACCGGCGGCATGGACCTGACCCTGTTCGAGATCGACCAGGCGGCCAACCGCATCCGCGACGAGATCGACCCGGAGGCCAACATCATCTTCGGCTCGATCTTCGACCAGAGCCTCGAGGGCCGCATGCGCGTCTCCGTGGTCGCGGCCGGCATCGACGCCGAGGAGGCCGAAGGCGCGACCTCGGCGTCCAAGCGTTTGATCGTCAGCCTGTACGCCGAAGCTTCCGACGCCACGCCTCGCGGCGGCGACCGGTCCGGCGAAGCAACCGAGGCCTCGGTGGCCGCGCCTGGGAGCGACGTCGCCGCGCCGGACGGCCCGGAGGCGGCCCGGCCGGACGCGCCGGCGGCCGAGAATCCCAAGGCCGGCGCGCCGGAAGAGCCACCGGTGAAGGCCTCGGCGCCGATCTTTCCGTTCCGCGCCCGGAGCAAGGACCGCAAGGCCTCGGACGGTCAGGGCAAACCCGATCGGTCGGCCAAACCGCATCCCGTCACCGGGCAATCGTCCGTCCTGCGGCCGGTCACGGCCCAATCGGTGGCGACCGATGAAGGGGACCCGGCCGATCTTTCGGACGAGACGACCGCTTTGCCGGATCCTACCGCGAGCGCGGAAGGCGCCCCCACTGCGGAGACGGCCCCACCGTGCGAACCCGGCGCGAACACCGAGCCCGACCAGACCCAACCCGTCACCCAGGGCCCGGCCGAGACAACGTCCGGGGCGGTGCGCAGAAGAGACGGGAAGGAACGCCCGGACACGCCCGCAAAGCCCGAACTCGTGCTGACTGCGGAGACCGCGATCGCGCCCGGCGCCAAGGCCGAGCCGGTGCGCGACGGCCCGCCCGGCCTTACCGGCTCCCAGCACTCTGCGATCGGCGCGGGACGGGATACCCGCCATAGGAAGTCGAACGCGTTCTTTTCCTGGATCGCGGGCGGCGGCGGCAGCGCGGACGAGCTGTTCAAGAAGGGCGACCGCCATTACCACGGCCAGGGTGTGCGCAAGAACCTCACGCTCGCGTTCCGCTCCTACCTCAAGGCGGCCGAGATGGGCCACCCGGGCGCGCAGAACCGGGTCGGCTGGATGTACGAGAAGGGCGAGGGGATCGAGGCCGACCACGGCCAAGCCGTCCGGTGGTACCGCAGCGCCGCCGAACAGGGCTACGTCAACGCCATGAACGACCTCGGCTACATGTACCGGCAGGGATGGGGCGTGCCGCAAAGCTACACCGAGGCGCTCGATTGGTTCGCCAAGGCCGCGGCCAAGTACGACAGCTACGCCGAATACAACATGGGCCAGATGTACGAGAACGGCTGGGGCGTCGAGAAGAACATGGACGAGGCGATCCGCTGGTTCCGCCGCTCCGCCGCGCGCGGCCACGAATGGGCCGCCAAACGCCTGGAGGAGCTGGGCGTCAAGACTTAGTGATCCGATTCCAGCGATTCATGCCCGGATCCCCGCGCCTGGGTATTCGCCGCGAAGACGCGAAGCAACCAGGAACGTATTGAAGTCCTTCGCGTCCTTGTGTCCTTGTGGTGGGGATCCACCGCCCGCGAAAAATCCTTCTGCCGGAAAGGGAACGCAACGGCAGGACCCGGATCGCCCACTCTCGTGGATCGAGAACGCGCATAATGTATATTATGGAAAATTCCGGCCATGGGAACCAGGCTTCGAACGGCAGGAACGTTGGGACCCATGGCGCCGTCCGCCTGACCGGGATTGTCCGGACAAGAACGTCGGCCACTTCTTGCAGCGCTTGCGAAATCAGCCCGCGACCTCGATGACCATGCCGTCGTAGGCCGGCTCGACGCCCGGCGGACAGCGCGAGCGCAGATCCTCGTAGTCGATCTGATGGTTCATGTGCGTCAGCACGGCGCGCTCGGGGCGCACGCGCGCGATCCACGCCAAGGTCTGCGCCAGATGGGAGTGCGTCGGGTGCGGCGCATCGCGCAGGCAGTCCACGATCCAGACCTCGAGGCCCTCGAGCGCCGCGAAGGCGGCCTCGTCGAGCGCGGACACGTCGGTCGAGTACGCGACCGGGCCGAAGCGCAGGCCCAGCGTCGTCTCCAATCCGTGACCTTGCGTGAAAGGAATAATGTCAAGCGCGCCAACACGAAACGGGCCGTTTATCACGTGATCCGTGAACAGCGGCCGGTACGGGTTCCGCGGATCGCGGCTCGAGGCGAAGGCGTAGGCGAAGCGTGCCGTCAGTTCCGCGTGGGTTGCCTCGTCCATGTAGGCCTCGAGCGGCGCGCGCCGGGCGTAGACCAGGCCGCGCAGCTCGTCCAGGCCGTGCGCGTGGTCGGCGTGCGCGTGCGTGAAGAGGACCGCGTCGAGGCGGCTTACCCCGGCATCCAGGAGTTGGGCGCGCAGATCCGGCGAGGTATCGACGAGCAGGACCGTGCCGCCCTGCTCCACCAGGATGGACACCCGCCGGCGCCGATTCCTCGGGTTGCCCGGGTCGCATCTGCCCCAGTTGCCGCCGGGCGTGCCGTCGACGTACGGGACGCCGCCGGAGCCGCCGCAACCCAGCACCGTGACCTTCACGCCGCGCCTCGCGCGCTCATGCGGGCGCGGCCGCGGCCTCCGGCCGCTTGGCTTTCGAGAACAGGCGAAAGGCGTTGTCGGTGGTCGCGCGGGCGAGGTCTTCGGCGCCGATCCCCTTGAGCTCGGCCACGGCGGCCGCAACGTGCTCGACGAAGGCGGGCTCGTTGCGCCGGCCCCGCATGGGCACCGGGGCCAGGTAAGGCGAATCGGTCTCGACCAGCAGGCGGTCGAGCGGCACCTCGCGCACCACGGCGCGCAGGGCGTCCGCCTTCTTAAAGGTCACGATGCCGGCCACGGAGATGTACAGCCCCATCTCGAGCGCCGCGCCCGCCAGTTCGGGCCCCGCGGTGAAGCAATGGATCACGCCGGTGAAGGGGCCCTCGGCGTAGGCCGCGCGCAGCATGGCCACGACGTCGTCGTCGGCCTCGCGCGCGTGGACCACGAGCGGCAGCCCCGTTTGCCGCGCCGCCTCGATGTGGGCGCGGAAGCTCCGCTTCTGCGCCTCGCGCGGGGAATTCTCGTAGTAGTAATCCAGCCCCGTCTCGCCGATTCCGACCACCTCGTCATGGCCCGCCAGTGCGACCAGGCGGTCGGCGGCCTCCAGGCCCTCCGCCTCCGCCTCGTGCGGATGGACGCCGAGCGAGCACCACACGCCGTCGTAACGCGCGGCGATGGCGCGCACGCTCTCGAACTCCGACAGCCGGGTGCAGATCGTGACCATGGCGCCGACCCCGGCCTGACGGGCGCGGGCGACGACCTCGTCGAGGTCGCCGTCGCGCGCCAGGTAGTCGAGGTGGCAGTGCGAATCGACCAGCATGGACATCCGAACGCGATGGAATCGCCTAAGATGCCGCTTCCTCGGCCTCGACATAGCGCGGGAACACGCCTTCCGGCCTGGGCAGCCGCGTGCCCGGCGCCAGCGGCTCGGCCAGGGCGGCGAAGTCGCGCCGCGCCTCCGGCACGCCGAGCTGATCCAGCATGCGCGCCGTGGCCTCGGGCATGACCGGCCGGGTCAGGATGGCCAGATGGCGCAGCGTCTCGGCCACCACATAGAGCACGGTGCCCATGCGCGCCGGATCGCTCTTGCGCAGGGCCCAGGGCGCCTGCTCGTCCACGTACCGGTTCGCGGCCCCGACGACCTCCCAGGTCCCCTCGAGCGCCCGGTGGAAGGCTTGCACGCGATACTCCGCGCGCAGACGCTCGACGAGCCCGCGCGCCGCCCCGAGCAGCGCCTCGTCCGCGGCCCGGAATGGACCCGGCGCCGGCAGCGTGCCGCCGCAGTTCTTGGCGATCATGGACAGGACGCGCTGCGCGAGGTTGCCGAAGTCGTTGGCCAGGTCGTTGTTCATGCGCCCGACCATGGCCCGGTGCGAGAAATCGCCGTCGTTGCCGAACGGAACCTCGCGCAGAAGGAAGTAGCGCACCTGGTCCAACCCGTACCTCGCCACCAGGTGGTGCGGGTCGATGACGTTGCCGAGCGACTTGGAAATCTTCTGCCCCTCGTTGGTCCACCAGCCGTGGGCGAAAACCCGCTTCGGCGGGGCGATCCCCGCCCCCATCAGGAACGCAGGCCAGTAGACCGCATGGAAGCGCAGGATATCTTTGCCCACCATGTGCACGTCGGCCGGCCAGTACGTGCGGAACGGCGTGCTGTCCGTGTCCGGGTACTCGACCGCCGTGATATAATTGGTCAGCGCGTCGAGCCAGACATACATGATGTGCTTCGGGTCGTTCGGCACCGGCACGCCCCACTTGAAAGTGGTACGGCTCACCGAGAGGTCCTTTAGGCCGCCCTTGACGAAGCTGATCACCTCGTTGCGCCGGCTTTCCGGGCCGATGAAGTCCGGGTTGGCCTCGTAGAAGGCGAGCAGGCGGTCCTGCCAGGCGGACAGGCGGAAGAAGTACGAGGGTTCCTCGACCCATTCGACCTCGGCGCCGGAGGGGGCCGTCTTGCGGCCGTCGGGCAACTCGCTCAGCTCGGCCTCGGTGTAAAACGCCTCGTCGCGCACCGCGTACCAGCCGGCGTAGCTGCCGAGGTAGATCTCGCCCGCCTCCATCAGGCGGTTCCAGAGCGCCTGGCACGCCCGTACGTGGCGCGCCTCGGTCGTGCGGATGAAGTCGTCGTTGGAGAACGCGAGGGTCGAGGAGAGCTCGCGGAAGTTCTGCGAGACCTTGTCGGTGAAGGCCTGCGGGTCCATGCCGGCGGCCTGGGCGGATTGCTCCACCTTCTGGCCGTGCTCGTCCGTGCCGGTCAGGAACTTCACGTCGTATCCGTCCAGGCGCATGAAACGGGCCAGCGCATCGCAGGCGAGCGTCGTGTACGCGTGCCCGATGTGCGGCAGATCGTTGACGTAATAGATCGGCGTCGTGATGTAGTACGCGGCCTTGATCCCGGCCATCGGGGTTCCCTCGTGCCGTGCCAGGTGCTGCCGCTCCGTCGCGCCGCCGGCCGCTAGGACGCGACCGCCTCGAACTCGAGGAAAGCGGTGATGACGACCTGCTTGCGGTCCAGGTTCACCGCCTCGGCCCGGGCGAACAGGCGCGTGATCTTCTCCCATAGGCCGAGCCATTGTGCAAGCGCGCGCCGCTCCAACAGGCGCCGCATCACGGGCCCCTCCCCCGGCACCACCTCGGGCGGCAGGCGGCCCTCGGCGCCGCCGCGGATCATGCGCGCCAGCCACCACACGAGCAGTTCCGTGCCGGTGCGGAAGGCCGACCCGTCCGCCCCCTGCGCCAGCCGGTCGCCGAGCGCATGCACGCGCACCGCGTCCAGCCGCGGCAGACCGGAGAGAACCTCGACCAGCTCGCCGTAAAGCTCCAGCCCACCGCCGGCCGCCAGGTCGAGCGCGCGGCCGATGCTGCCTTCGGCCAGGCGGGCGAGCGCCTGCCGGTCCCCGGCCTCGAGCGCCGGCGCATAGCTCTCGAGCAGCCCGGCGACGGCGGCTTCCGGCAACGGGCTCAAGGGCAAACGGGAGCAGCGCGAGCGAATGGTTGGCAGCAGGCCGCCCGGCGCGTGGCTGACCAGCAGCAGCAGGCCGCGGGCGGGCGGCTCCTCCAGCACCTTGAGCAGCGCGTTCGCCGCGCTGCGGTTCAAATCGTCGATGGGATCGGCGACGACGACGCGCCAGCCGCCCTCGCCCGATGTCATGCGCAGGAACGCGCCGACCGCGCGCACGTCCCCGACCACGATCTCGGTGCGCACCTTGCCGGACCGCTCGTCGACCCCGCGCTCCAGCGTGCGCAGGTCCGCGTGGCCGCCCGAAGCGACCCGCCGGAACACCTCGTGGCCGGGGTCGACGCGCAGGCCCTCCGGCGCGGCGCCGAACAGGGCTCCGCCTTGCCCTTCCGCCCCGCCCGAGAGCACGAAGCGGGCGAAGCGGTAGGCCAGCGTCGCCTTGCCGATGCCGCGCGGCCCGGTGATCAGCCAGGCGTGCGGCAGGCGGCCCGACCGCAAGGCGCGCAATAGGGTCCGCTCCACCGCTTCGTGCCCGAGCAGGTCGGGATTGGCGCGCGGCGGCGGGAACTCCTGCCGTGGCGGGGTCTCGGCGGTCACGCGAAGCTCACGCCCAGGCGTTCTGCGACCCTGGCGCGGACCGCGCCGTGCACCGATGCCACGTCGCCCGAGGCGTCGATCAGTGCGCACCGGCCCGGCTCTCGCCGCGCGATTTCGCGGAACGCCTCGCGCAGGCGCTCGTGGACGGCGCTGCCGAACCGCTCGTACCGGTCCTCGTTGTCGCGCCGCCCGGTGGCCCGTTTGAGGCCCACCGCAACCGGCACGTCCAGGATGAGGGTCAGGTCCGGGGCGAAGTCGCCCACGACGAGGCGGTAGAGCGCCTCGACGGGCTGCCGGCCAAGCCCTTGGCCGTACCCCTGATAGGCCATGGTCGAATCGGCGAAGCGGTCCGACAGCACCCAGTCTCCCGCCTCCAAGCGGGGCAGGACAATCTTTTGGAGGTGATCGCGCCGCGCGGCAAAATGCAGCAGCGCCTCGCACAGCGGGTCCCAGCGCTCCACCGCGCCGGTCACGAGCAGCTTGCGGATCTCCTCGCCGCCCGGGCTGCCGCCCGGCTCACGGGTCGTGTGCACGCTCAGGCCGGTGCGGCGCAGGGCCTCGGCCAGGAGCGCGACCTGCGTCGACTTGCCGGCCCCCTCCCCGCCCTCGAAGGTGATGAACCTGCCGCCCGCCATGGCGACACTGTGCCGGCCGGCCCGGCCCCGGTCAATCGGGCCGGCGCCCGGGTCATGGCGCGCCGAAGACGAGGAACTTCAGCCCGGCGGTGAGGCGCCCGAAGACGCCGAGGCGTCCCACCGCCTCGCCCGCCTGCAGCGGCACCTTGACCGGATCGGTGTCCGGTGCGGTCACGACGAGGGTGGCGACCCGCTGGCCCTGCTCGATCGGGGCCGGGATCGGCCCCTCGTAGGCGACCTTGACCTGCATGCCGTTGCGCGCCTTGCGCGACAGGGTGACCGTCAGCCCTTCGGGCACCACCAGCGGCACGGTCTTCGTCTCGCCCAGCCAGACCTTCGCCTCATCGACGACCTCGCCCGGTTTGAACAGGGCGTAGTTGTCGAACTCGCGGAACGCCCAGCCGAGCAGCCGCGCCGACTCCTCCGCGCGCTGCTTCTGGCTGCCTAGCCCGGTGACGACGAGGATGAGCCGGCGCCCGTCCTGCACCGCCGAGGCGGTCAGGCCGTAGCCCGCCTCCTCGGTGTGGCCGGTCTTGAGGCCGTCCGCGCGGAGGGACCTGTACAGCAACGGATTCCGGTTGGTCTGGCGAATGCCGTTCCAGGTGAACTCGGTCTCCGAGTAGTAGTGGTAGTACTCCGGAAAATCCTCGATCGTGCGCTGCGCCAGCAGCGCGAGGTCGCGCGCGGTCATCCAGTGGTTCGGGTCCGGCCAGCCGGTGGCGTTGGCGAAACGGCTGTTGTCGAGCCCGATCGCACGCGCCTTGCGGGTCATCTCCTCGGCGAAGGCTTCCTCGGTGCCGCTCAGACCTTCGGCCAGCACGATGCAGGCGTCGTTGCCCGACTGCACGATGACCCCGCGCACAAGATCCTCGACGCGCACGCGGCTGCCGACCTCGACGAACATTTTTGAGCCGCCCTTGCGCCAGGCCTTCTCGCTGACCGGCAGCTCGTCGTCGAGCGACAGCCGTCCGTCCTTGAGGCGCTCGAAGACCAGGTACATGGTCATGATCTTGCTCATGGATGCGGGCGGCATGGGCTTGTCCGCCTCCTTCTCGAGCAGCACGGTCCCGGTGTCCGCGTCGAGCACGATGGCCTCGCGCGCCCTGGTCTCGATGGCGTCGGCCCGCGGCGCGGCACCGAGGCCGACGAGCAAACCGAGCAGCAGGGCCAGGCAGGTAAGGCGCAATCTCCGGTCGTTCATCGGTCGCTTCAATCCATATCGGGTGAGTGGAGTGGCTACGCCAGGGACGCCGGCGGCATGTCCACGGCCGTCCGGAAACGTAGCCGGAAACTTGATCGGCACAAGTGGGATCGGCGGTGCGCGAAACGGTCAGGCACGATCGAAAGGGCGGTTCAGTCCACGACCACGCGCGCGCCGGCGTGGCCGTTCGCGATGAGGAGGTCGAGCAGGCGGTCGGCGGCCTCGACGGAGCCCACCGGGCCGATCCGGACCCGGTAAAAGCGCCTGTCGGCCACCACGGCCTCGGCGATTCCCACGGCGCCGAGGCCGGAAAGTCGCGCGCGCAGGCGGTTGGCGTAATCGAACCGGGTGAAGGCCCCGGCCTGAACATAGATCGCGCTGGGACCCACGGGCACGGTGGTGACGGTCCCGTCCGGCGCGGGCGGGATCGCCGGTGGCCGCACCGTGGCGACCGGCCGGCGCGGCACCGCTGCCGCGGTCTGGCTGGCGGCCGGGGTGGAGGCCTGGGTCGGCCGGGCGACGCCGTTGACGGAGTGCAGCGGCTCGGCCGTCACGGGCACGGTGGGCACGGGATCGGGCGCCAGCGCGGCGGCCTCCCCCGCGAGCGCGATGGTGGCGAGCCGCCGGCTTTCGTCCTCGACGATTTTGACCCGGACCTTGGCCGTGCCGCTGTGCCTGAACCCGAGCAGATCGGCCGCGCGCCGCGACACGTCGATGATCCGGCCGTTCTTGAAGGGCCCGCGGTCGTTGACGCGGACCTCGATCGAGCGGCCGTTCTCCAGGTTGGTGACCCGAACGATCGACGGCATGGGCAGCGTGCGATGGGCCGCGGTCAGCCGGTTCTCGTCGTAGGTCTCGCCATTGGCGGTGCGCCGGCCGTCGAAGCCGGGTCCGTACCACGAGGCGATCCCGGTCTCCTCGTAGGCGTAATCCGCCTTGGGATAGTACCAGACGCCGTGGACCTGGTACGGCTTGCCGACCTTGTAAGCCCCGGCCCCGTCGCCCGCCGGCGGGGCCGGCCGCGCGATCTGCTTGGCCGTGTATACGGCCAACTGGGTCTCCGCGCAGCCGTGCACACCGAGACCGGCGAGCAGGATCGGCACGAGGTGTCTGGTACGGAGTCGGATCATCATCTTGTGGGTTCGCGGTAACAGGCCCGTATATCTTCCAATCTACCGGACAGGCTCTCCAGCGGCAACGCCGAGGTCAGTTCGACTGCGCCTGACGTTCCGCGCGTTGGCGCAATCCCTGCAACAGTTCCGCGGTCGGATAGCCGTCGGGCGCGAGTTGGGCTTGGCGCTGGTAGGCCTTGAGGGCGGCGCGGGTCCGGGAGCCGACCACGCCGTCCGGCGTGCCCGGGTCGAAACCGAGCGACCCGAGCAGGCTCTGCAGTTCCTCGATCTGGGAACGGCTGAGCGGCTGTTCCATGGGCGGCCGGCGGGACATCAGCGGCGCCGCGCCCGCGATCCGGTCGGCAAGGTGGCCCACCGCCAGGGCGTAGAGGATCGACCGGTTCCAGGCGAGGATGGCGTCGAAGTTGCGATAGACAAGGAAGGCCGGGCCCTTGTGCCCCGCCGGCAGGACGACCGCGCCCGTCATGTCGGCCCGCGGCAGATCTCTGCCGTCCATGCGCCGCACGCCGAGCCGCTGCCACTCCGCGAGCGGCTTGCGCACCTCCAGGTTCGCCTGCTCCCAGTCGAACCCGGGCGGCAGCCGCACCTCCCTGCCCCAGGTCTCGCCGCCGCGCCAGCCGATCGCGCTCAAATAGTTCGCCGCCGAGGCGAACACGTCCGGCAGGCTGTTCCACAGGTCGCGCCGGCCGTCGCCGTCGAAGTCGACGGCGTAGCGCACGAAGGTCGAGGGAATGAACTGGACCTGCCCCACCGCGCCCGCCCAGGAGCCTTGCATGCCCGCCGGCGTCACGTGGCCCTGGTCGACGATCCTGAGGGCGTCGAGCAGCTGGGCGCGAAAGAATTCGCCGCGCCGCGCGTCGTAGGCCAGCGTCGCCAGCGCGGCGATCACGGGAAAGCCGCCCGTGTACTCGCCGAAGTTGCTCTCCAGGCCCCAGAAGGCCACCAGGAAGCGCGGCTGAACGCCGTAGCGCGTGGCGACCTTCGCGAGCAGCGCCCGGTGTCGGGCCAGAAGCCGGCGTGCCCGTTCGACCCGTTTCGCGGTGACCCGCTTGTCCAAGTACGTCCAAAAGGTTTGCGTGAACTCCGGCTGGCGCCGGTCGAGCTCGAGCACCCGCTCGATGGGTTCGAGGCCGCTCAGTGCGGATTCGATGGTGGCCCGGGAGATGCCGGCCGCGGCGGCATCGTGTTTCACGCCCTCGAGCCACGCCGCGAAGTCGGGCCGCTCTGCAGACGCCGCCGGCCCCGCCACGGCGAAGAAGAGCACCGCAAGGCCAATACACAAGGTTCGCGAGATCCAACTTCCCCTCGGTCCCATCGAACGGCCTCCGCGTCCGAGCCATCGCACGTGTCTCACCCCCGGCGCTCGAATCCTTGTGCCACAGAGGCCCCCGCCCACGCAACGCGCGAACTGCCCCCGGGGATGGACGCTCGATCCTCGCGCGGCCCACGAAATGTGCCAGAACGTCGTTAAGGATTTCTTAACCGGGCTTAATTCGGCCGCGCGCCGGGCCGGCGAAGGCGTCGAGGCGGTGTTCCGGCGCCGGGAACACGCGGTCGCTCCAGCCGAGAACGCGGTACACGATAAGCCCGATCCATTCGTGGAGGCCGAGCGTGACCAGGGCCAGGCTGCGCGTGAACTCGAAGCCGAGATCCGCCTCGGCGCGGCCGCCGGTGAGGAAATCCACGGGATACGGCGTCACGTCCCAACCCACGCGCCGGAACGCGCCCACGGCGCGCGGCATGTGAAAGGCCGAGGTCACCAGCAGCCAGGCCTCGCCCGCCTGCGGACGGACCATTTCCTTGGAATAGAGCGCGTTCTCGTGGGTGTTGCGCGACTCTCGCTCGAACGCGAGGCGTTGCGGCCCGATCCCGAGCGCGGCGAGCAGGCCCAGCGCGAAGTCGCTCTCGCGGTGCTCCTGGTCGGTGAGCAGGCCGGACCCGCCAGCGAAGACGAGCCTGGCGTCCGGGTAGCGCCGCGCCAGGGCGGCGAAGGCGGTCATCCGGTCGGCGTGCTCGTTCAATTCCGCCGCGTTTCGCGCCGCGGACCGGCGCAGGTCGAGCGCGCCGCCGAGCACGATGATGCCGTCCACCTGGGCCGGAAGTCGGTCCGGAGACGGGAAACGGTCCTCCAACGGCGCCAGCAGCCACGTCCCGAGCGGAAGGATCGCGATCGCCAGCATCGCCAGAAGCGCAAGCGCCAGGACCGCGCGGCCCGCGCCGCGCACCCGTCGCCACGGCGCGAGCAGGGCGAGGGCGCCGCAAACCGTGAATACGACGAGGAGGGTTCCGGGGTTGAACACCGTCCAGAACACCTTGGAGAGGACGAAGAGCATGATGCCTCATACCCTTTACGGCCCCCGACAGGCAATTCCTCGACCGCCGCCCCGCTTGGCGCGACCCCTGCGTCGCGGGAACTTTCCGCGGCCGGGCCCGGATTCCCAAGGGGCGACGGGCCGGACCTGCGCGCGAGGCTGAGGCCGTGGCCTGGCCCGCCGTCGCCACGGCAAGAAAATGGGCGCTCACCGGGATGTCCGGCGAGCGCCTGGTTCAGGTTCCTGACCCCTTCCCTCGGCCCCTTCCGAAACCGCCCTCCCGGCGCCGCCGCCGAGGCGGACTCCTTCAAGTTCCGATCGCCAGGCTCCGCCGCGCCTTGCCCCGAGCTCAGGCGGCGGCCGCCGACTCCGCCGTGTACTCCTCGGCCTCCACCGCGGCGATTTCGGCCAGCATGCGGGCCTCCGCGGCCTCGCCGATGTCGCCGCAGGCGACGTTGGCCTCGTAGGTTCGACGCAGTTCCTCTGCCTTGGTCATGTTGGCCTCCTCCTTACGAACAATGGTCCGTTGCGGCTGCGAAGCGTCAGTCGGTCGGAAACGGCCCTTCCAACGGATGCTCCGGAAGGTCGCGGCTGCCAACGCTGGGGTCGAGGTCGCGGTAGGCCATGGGGACTGTCCCTCTCTGCGGTGTCTTGGGTCCGATCGATTTCATCAGAATGGTACAACATACTTTCTGATTTTTTCAAGAACGTTTTTCGCATAATTTGGAAAATACGCATTTATATTTGCTATTTATTTGTTTTTTAATTTAGAAAAATTTGATCCAATTTGTCCCGACCGTGCCCGCGGCCGAGTTATACCGGCCCCTCCAAGCGCGGCCCGCGGCGCTGACGTCCCCGGACGCCTCCGGCCGCGGCGGGGCCGCCTCCGGGCGTGGCAGGCGACCGGACGCGGTCGCGACGATCTTGCCGGCGGCGCGGTTTGGTTAATAACGCGCAGTTTTATTCTGCAAAGTTCTTGGTAAATAATAGCAAATTAAACGCTTCTTAATGATTATCGGGTTACAAACGCGCCAATCAAGCCAAAACGCTCGGTCGATCTTCAATAACGCTAACTTAACAAGCGTGGTGTCAGGGATGGAAATTCTTTTAGATAATGTCCTGCCGGCCATCATTCCGGTGTTTCTTATTGTACTTCTCGGCTACTTAATTGGCCGGAAGACGAACTATGACCTGAAGTTCGCCACCGATATCACGATGTATTTCACCTTGCCGACGCTCATTTTCTCCGCGTTGGTGCACAAATGGGACACGCCGTTCCTTGCGCGGGAGTTCGCCATCACCGGCGCGGGAACCATTTTCATCATCGTGGGAACCGGCATTCTCGTCACGGCGTACCTGCATTTGACGGGTCAGAAGGATCTCAAGATTCTCTACCCGACCGTCATGTTCATCAATGCCGGCAACTTGGCGTTGTCGCTGGATTACTTCGCATTCGGCTACGACGGCTTTCTTCGCGGGGTCCTGTTCCAGGTCGTGAACACGTCCTTGATGTACACGCTGGGCGTGTTTCTCGTCGGGCGCAACCTGAGCATCATGACGATCCTCAAGATGCCGTTCCTCTATGCGTCGATCGCGGGCACGCTGATCTGGATCTTTCACATTCAGCTTCCCGAGTTCGCCCTGCGCGGCGTCGAGTTCCTGGGCAACGCCGCCCTGCCCGTCCTGGTCCTGATGCTGGGCTACTCCCTGAAGAGCGTCGACTGGACTCGGATCGGCTCGGCGCTCAGCGCCGGGGCGCTGCGGATCTTCGGCGGCCTGTTCGTTGCGACCCTGTTCGTCGTCGTCCTGCTCAAGACCGGGCTGATCGGCGATACGCCGGGCGACCTGCTGACCATGAAGGTCCTGATCCTCAACGGCTCGATGCCGGCTGCCCTCGGCATTTACCTGCTGGCCCAGAAATACAACCAGCGCCCGGACCTCGTGGCGCCGACCGTCTTTGCCTCCACGCTGATCGGTCTGACCACGATCCCGATCGTTCTGTGGGGCGTGAACTTCTACTTCGGGTGAGGGAGCATCCCGCCCGGGTGTCGGCCTGCATGCGCGCGGTTGGGCAAATCGGACTTCGCAGACGAGAGGAACCCTGATGCGAATCATTCGCTTTGTCGATGAGGCCGGCCAGACGCGTCTCGGCGAGGACCTGGGCGACGGGATCGCGGAATTGCTGGACGGCGATCCGTTCACCGAGATGCGGCCGTCGGGCCGGAGGGCCGCGGCCCGCGCCCTGCTGGCCCCGGTCGCGCCGCCCAACGTCTACGGCGTCGGCCTCAATTACCGCGAGCACGCCCGGCAAATGGGGCTCGAGGTCCCCGACCACCCGATCGTGTTCATGAAGCCCACGACGGCGATCGCCAACCCGGGCGAGGCGATCCTGGTGCCCAAGTGCTGCCGGCAGGGGCCGGAGGTGGACTACGAGTGCGAGCTGGCCGTCGTGATCGGCCGCCCCGCGCGCGACGTCCCGGAGCGCGAGGCGCTGCGGTACGTGTTCGGCTACACCGTCGCGAACGAGCTGACCGCGCGCAAGTGGGCGAAGGTCTCCCGCACCCGCGGCAAGTGCTTCGACCGGTTTTGCCCGCTCGGCCCGGCGGTGGTCACCGCGGACGAGATTCCGGACCCACAGAACCTGGCCCTCCGCACGACGCTCAACGGCGCCGTGATGCAGCACGGCAACACCGCGGACATGATCTTTCCGGTTGCCAGGCTGGTGAGCTACCTCAGCCAGGACACCACGCTCCTGCCGGGCACGGTAATTCTGACGGGCACGCCGCCGGGCGCCGGCTTCGCCAGGGTTCCGCCGGTGTTTCTCCGGCCCGGGGACGTGGTCGAGGTCGAGGTCGAGAAGATCGGAATTCTGTCGAACCCGGTCGCCTCGGAACGGGCCGAGGCGACCGCCGCCGCATGAGGACGCCCGACCCATCGAGCGGGCGCTTATTCGTCCCCTTCGTTGCTTGAGGAGAAGACCATGAGATCCAGACTTTCGTTGGCCGCCGTGTTGGCGCATCGCCTGATGGCAATCTCGCTTTTTTGGATCATGGCTGCAGGCGTCGCGACGCCGCCGGCGCATGCGGCCACCCGGGACGCTCCGGGCGCCGGGCAACACGAGGACGGCGTCTACCGCATCGGCTTCCACTTGTGGAAGCCTGGCAAGATCTATGAAGAGGCGATGGCCGGGATCATGGACGGGCTCCAGCTCGAAGGCATTCGTTTCGAACCGGTCATCCTGGAATCCGGCCGCGACGAGAGCATGGCCAGGGAGAACCTGCGCAAGCTGGATGGCATGGGCCTCGACTTGATCTACTCGCTGTCCTCGGCGGGAACCAAGATCGCCAAGGCCTTGAACTTGAAAACGCCGGTCATAGCCACGGTGATCAACCATCCCGCCAGCCTCGGCGTCGGCGACGACAACGGCGGCGCGGGGACGCGACTGACCGGTACGAGCTACTACGTCGACGCCAGAAAACAGTTGAGGCTGTACCGCATGCTTTTCCCGAAGGCGAAGAAGATCGGCATGATCTTCGACACCCGGAACCCGGCCGGCTACCTGGCGGAAGAGCCGTTCATGCGCGAAGCCTGCGAAGCCATGGGGCTGGAGTTCGTCTCGGTCGGCGTGACGGCGAAGTCCGAGCTGGGAGCCGCGGCCAAGCGCCTTGTCGAGGCGAAGGTCGACCTCGTCGTCATTCCCACCAACCGGCTGGTGTACGCCAACCTCGAACTGGTGCTCGACGTGATGAACCCGCGCAAGGTCCCGATCGTGTCGATGAACAAACAGGGCGTGGAGAACGGCGCCCTCGCCGCTTTATACGCCGACACCT
Organism: Kiloniellaceae bacterium; assembly: GCA_046758005.1. Lineage (GTDB taxonomy): Bacteria > Pseudomonadota > Alphaproteobacteria > Kiloniellales > J153 > JBHHZJ01. Next base: position 12,560 of record JBHHZJ010000004.1, on the reverse strand, counting down.
ACGACCTGGGCCGGCAGACCACCGGAATGGCCGCGCGCATTCTGCGCGAGCGCGCGGATCCGGTGCGGATCGGGTTCGAGTACATCCCCGAGCCCGACGTCATCCTCAACATGGGCAGCGCTGACACGCTCAGTTACGAGTTTCCCGCGAACGTGCTGAGTAGCGCCACGATCGTCCTCCAGTAGGTTCGGGCACGACGGTGCGGCCGGGGCATGCGGCCCGATAGCGCAGCCAAGTTCGCCCGGAGAGTTGGCGATCCGGGGCCCGCCGAGCGGTCGAGCGTCGTCTCGGCCGCTTGCGGCCCGCCGCTGCGCCGACCGGGCCGGCATCCGGCGTGGGACCCGATGGACCATGTCGTCTGAGACAACGAAACCGGCGCCGGCCGAAGCCGCGCGAAACCAAGGCGGTGGCCCGTCCCGCGCCGTCCCGCGCATGAACATCATCGCGCAGGTCCTCGCCATCGTCGGCTTCGCCGCCGCGCTGTGCATGGTCATCCTGTATATCAACAACCACAACGACAAAGCCTTCATCAGATACGAGACGCGGGGGTTCCAGGAGAGTCAGTTCACCAACGTCACCAACTTCGCCTATCGACTGAATTCACAGTTCGACAAGCTGCACGACTGGCTCTTTAGCCTTTCGCAAATGCCGCAGGTGCAGTTCCTCCACAAGAACGAGCTCCTGCTCAACATGATCCGGGCCTACCGGATGAACAAGTCGTTGGTGGACGGCATCTTCCGCGTGGATAAGGACAACGAGCTGCGCTACGCGTACCCGGAAGCCGCCGAGGCGCCGACGCGCGCCGAGCTGGCGCCGATTTTCGAGCGCGCCCGCATGACCGGCAAGTCCGCGTTCCGGGTCATCCGCCGGAACCGCGATGCGACCGACATGCTGGTGATCGCCAAGCCGGTCTATACCGTACAGGGCAAGGTCCGCCTCCATCCGAACAACAAATTCTCCGGCCTGATCTACTTCACGGTATCCCTGGAGAGGCTGAACCGCGAGTACTTCCAACTCTCGCCTGCCGCCGACCGCGCCGTTCATCTCGCGATCACCAACGACGGCTTGGTGGTCAGCGCCGACGACAGCGCGCTGGTCGGAAAGACCGTGGACGAGCTGTTGCCGGCCACGCTTTCGCGGGCCGAAAAAGACGGGTTCCTCGCCGTCGTCGACAGGATGAGCAAAGGTGAGAAAGGCACCGGCAGCTTTCCTCATCGGCGCCGGGCGACCGTCCTTTCGGGAGGGCTGACCTCAACGACCGGTCCGGACGACGAACCTTACCTGCTCTCGGCAAAGCAAGAGGATGCGCGCGGGCGCGATGACCTGGTTCAGAAGTCGGGCGCGCAAATACGGGAGAAGCCGGGCACCGACCTCATCGCCTTCGCACCGCTCGATTTGCAGGGCAGCGTCTGGTCGGTGGCGCTCATCAACCCGCGCGAGGACGTCACGCGCCTGATCGACAGGGCCATAGGCGAGCGCTGGCTCAACAGCTTCGCCCTGCTGGCGACCGTCATCACGATGACGCTGATCATCGTCGTGGTTCTCAAACGCAACTACCAGTTGCAGATGCAGGAGATCGAAGAGGGCCAGCAGGCGGTCAAGGAAGCCGAGGCGAAGTATCGGGCGCTGGTCGAGAATTCCAGCGACGCCATCGTGATCCTCGCGCCGCGGGGCGAAACCATCTATCACAATCCGGGTTACACGAAGCTTCTGGGTTCGGCCGACAGCGAGGGAGCGCCGGTTCGGTTCTTCGATGCCATCATCCCGGAACACCGGTCGCGCGCGCTCGAGTATTACAACAGGCAGTGGTGGTCGGAAGGACCTGCGGAACACCTTGATCTCGGGTTGCGCACACGGGACGGCCGGGATCTCAACGCCGAGATCGTCATGCGCCCGATCCAGTATCAGGGCGGCGCCGCATCCATGGTGGTGTTGCACGACACCACCGAGCGCAAGCGGGTCGAGGCGGCCCTGCGCCAGGCGAAGGAGGAGGCCGACGCGGCGAGCAGCGCGAAGGGCGAGTTCCTGGCGCGCATGAGCCACGAAATCCGCACGCCGATGAACGGCGTCATCGGAGTCACCGAGCTATTGCTCGACACGCCACTGAGCGACAAGCAGCGAATGTTCGTGGACACCATCCGCCGCTCGGGTCACGCGCTGCTCAGGGTGATCAACGATATCCTGGATTTCTCGAAGATCGAGGCCGGCAAGCTGGACCTCGAGACGATCGATTTCGACCTGCTCGAGACCGTCGAGGACGTGGCCGAGCTGCTCGCCCAACGCGCCAACGCCAAGGGCCTGGAGCTGGCGTGCCACGTCCCCGTGGGGGTGCCGACGGCGCTCAGAGGCGATCCTCATCGCCTGCGCCAGGCGCTGACGAACCTCGTCGGCAATGCCATCAAGTTCACCGCGCACGGCGAGGTGGTTACCGACGTCTCGGTGGCGTCGGAAACCGAGGGTTCTGCGTTGCTGCGCTTCGAGGTCAGGGACACCGGCATCGGAATCACGCCCGAGGCGCGAACGCTTGTCTTCGAACCCTTCAGCCAGGCCGATGACGCGACGACTCGGAAGCACGGGGGCACCGGCCTGGGACTGGCCATCACCAAGAAGCTGGTCGAAATGATGGGCGGTGAGGTCAGGGTCGAGAGCGAGCCGGGCCAAGGGTCCGTCTTCTGGTTCACCGCCCGTTTCGAGAAACAGGCTGACACAGCCCGCCGGCCAATCCCGCTCAACGGGGATCTCCGCGGCCTGCGCATCCTCATCGTCGACGACAACGCCACCAATCGAGGCATCGTCCAGGAACTCGTGACCGCCTGGGGCATGGTCGGCGATATCGCGGAAAACGGCCACGACGCGACGGACGCGCTGCACGACGGCGTGGCGCGCGGCAGGCCCTACGACCTCGTGTTGCTGGATTACGATATGCCGGACGGGGACGGCCTTTCCGTTGCGCGCCGCATTCGCCAGAACCGCGCGTTGAGCGACACGCCCATCATCATGCTGAGCGCCGCGGGCGGCGAGGATGATCCGCAGATCGCCATGGAGGCGGGCGTCGACTCCTGGCTGCCCAAGCCCGTGCGTCAGTCCGCCCTTTACGACCGCATCGTCCAGGCCATGGTGGCCGTGGGACGGGTGTCGACGTCGGGCCCGACCTGCGGAACCGCCCCGGTGCGGGCGGAGCAACCGTTCAACGCGCACGTGCTGCTCGCCGAGGACAATCCGGTCAATCAGTTGGTCGCGAAGGAGACGCTGGCCCTGCTCGGCTGCCGCGTCGACATCGTGGACAATGGCCGTATGGCCGTCGATGCTTTGGCCGTCGGATCGTATGACATCGTCCTCATGGACATCCAGATGCCGGTGCTGGACGGCTTCGATGCGACCGCGGAAATTCGCGCACGCGAGCAGGCACGGGTCGCGCCGAAGCACATCCCGATCATCGCGCTGACCGCGAACGCCATGAAGGGCGAGCGGGAGCGATGTCTCGCCGCGGGAATGGACGACTACCTGAGCAAGCCATTCACCCCCGTCCAGTTGCGCGCGGTCCTGGAGAAGTGGATTACCCGCAAGGATGCGCCCGTGCCGCTCCGACCGGCCGAAGGCGGGCGCCAGGGGGCTGCGCCTGGACCGGCCCGCGCGGCGCAGCGGGAGCCGGGCCCTTCGGTGCTGGACCGAAGCGCGCTGGAGGGCATTCGCGCGCTCCAGCGCGACGGCGCACCGGACACGCTCGTCAAGGTCGTCGGCGTCTACCTGGAACACTCGCCTCGGCTGCTCGAGACGATCGAGCGCGCGGTCGCGGCGCGCGACGCGGAAGGTCTGTGCAACGCGGCGCATAGCCTGAAATCCAGCACCGCCAACGTCGGCGCGACCGAGTTGGCCGCCCTGTGCAAGGAGCTGGAGGCCATGGGCCGGGAGCATCGTCTCGACGGGGCGCGCGGCCTCCTCGACCAGGTCCGGGCCCAGTATGCGCTGGTGTGCACGGCGCTACGGGCCGAATGCGAGAGCGTGGCGAAGTCGGCCTGAACGCGCCGCCGCCCAATGCCAACCCGGCGCGCGGGCGGCCTACGCGACTTCGTCGTAGAGAATTCGACTCGGCGGAAAGACAAGGGTGACGCGCGTGCCCTTGCCGAACTCGCTCTCGAGGACCAGGTGCCCGCCGAGGCGCTCGGTGATCAGCTTGGCCAGCGGCAGGCCGAGCCCCGTTCCTTCGTACTTCCTGTTCAGGCCGCCGTCGACTTGCTCGAAAATCGATAATACCCTGCGGATCTCCGAGGCCGGGATCCCGATTCCGGTGTCGGCGACCGCCACGATCAGGTCGCCGTTTTCCGCGATGTTGGCGCGCACGGCAACCTGCCCGCCGGGCGGCGTGAACTTGACGGCGTTGGACACCAGGTTGAGCAGGACCTGCTTGAGCCGAAGCTCGTCACTGCGCAGCACCGGCAGGTCGGGATCGACCTCCATGTTCAGCGACACGGCGGCTTCGCCCGCCCGCGGGCGCATCAAGCGAGTCACGCTGTCGAGGATCTGCTGCAAGCTGAACACGTCGTCGTGGACTTCGAACTTGCCGCTCTCGATCTTCGAGATGTCCAGGATGTCGTTGATGATTTGCAGCAGGTGCGTGGCGCTCTTGTTGATGTCTTGCGCGTAGGTGCGGTAGCGCGGGGTCCCGATCGGTCCCAGTTGCTCGCGGTGCATGATCTCCGAGAACCCCAGGATCGCGTTGAGGGGCGTGCGCAACTCGTGGCTCATGTTGGCCAGGAACTGGCTCTTGGCCACGCTGGCCTCCTGCGCCATGCGCATGGACTCGCGGAGCTCGAGTTCCATTCGGCTCGCGCGCAGCATGTATTTCAATTGATGGCCGAGCAGCGACAGGTTGATCGGCTTGGTCAGAAAGGTCGTCGCCCCGGCCTCGAAGGCGCGCTCGATCGAGTCGATGTCGTCCAGGCCGGTGACCAATAAGACGGGCAGATGCGCGATGTCCGGGTCGCCGCGCACCAGCGCGCACACGGCAAACCCGTCGAGATCCGGCATGATCACGTCGAGGATGATCAGATCCGGGCGCAGTGCGCGCGTTTTCGCGATTCCCTCGGTGCCGCCCTCGGCCTCTTCGGCGCGAAGCCCCACCCGTTCCACGGCCTCGCGAAGCAGGATGCGTTGGACGGGATCGTCGTCCACGATCAAGATCAAGGGCCTTGGCCCCGTCGCGGATCGAGTGGCCGACATCGCGTACACTCCGTCCGATCCAAATTGTCGACGCGCCGATGGCGCGGCCAAGTCCAATTCCCCCGCGCTCAGCCGGATGGCCCTCCGGGCCATGGAACGAGGGCGGAGGCACGCGGATCCCGTGAATCGCCGGTCGCTCGATCAACTTAACGATAACGCGCTAAGGCTTTCCTAATGCGGGCCGGATGCGGGCCGGATGTGGGCGCGATGCGGGCCGGACCTTTTTAATCCTCTACGGGCCGGTATTGGGAACGATTGTTAACTTCGATTGAAGTTTCGTTGCCGGAGGCTTTTCAAAGCATAAAGGAAGCGCCGCCGCGTCCCGGACGTCGCGCGGCGAAACGAGCCCGGAACCCGGTGGACCGAGGCCGAGGCCGGAGTCCCGGGCCCGGGAGGCTCGGCGTCTAGCCTCGAGCGTCCGTGTTTCCGGCGTCCACGGGTCCGCCAGCCAGGGCCTCGGCGAGGTCCCGATTGCCGCTAAACGCGGCCGCCGCGCAGAGCGCCGCCGTTACGGCCACGAAAGTCGCCCACACGGAGGAAAAACCGACGCCTCCCGGAGCTTTGTTTGACCCTCCATCCATTTTTTTGCCTCCCGATACTGGAATTATGGCCTCTTTTATTACGTTGCGTTACGTCGGACCGCGCAACCGATGTTAACGGAACGTTAAATTAACAGAAAAAGACATATAATCAAATCCGAAAATGAAATATTTATTATTAACGTTTTAAGTAAAAAACGCTTCCTCCACCCGCCGCCGGCCCGCGCCGGCCGGGGCATCCGCCGACGCCGCCGACGGGGGGCCGCCCCTCCCCGTCCCCAGGCCGGTACCGGCCGGCCGCGCGCGAACGACACCCAAACGGTTTCGGCAAACGGTCTTTCCGGCCCAGAACCGATCTGATAACTGTTTGGAATCCCGCCCTGGATGGGTGGCCGAGCGGTTGAAGGCACCGGTCTTGAAAACCGGCAGGCGCGACGAGCGCCTCGTGGGTTCGAATCCCACCCCATCCGCCAATTCGCCCCGACGATATTCATCGTTCAATCACGCCTTTCGTCGCACGGACCCTCGCGCCCAAGCCGTGCCGCCCGAGCCGTCGGGGCGCGCCGCCCGCCTAGAGCAGATCCGGGTCGATGAGAATCGCCCGAAGGCGATTCATCGACCCGGATCTGCTCCAACTGTAATGTATAGAGCGGATTCACGTGATTGATTGGAGCCGCCAAGTGGTTCCAATCAATCACGATCCGCTCTAGGCCGGATATCTATCTTGGGGGTGTCCTCGGTGATAATCGTTCGCAAGGGCGTTGATATGAAGGATCATGTTCATCGGATCGAATTTCAGCCCGCGGTAACGCGCCCGCGGATTGCCGGTCTTGTCGATCAAATGCGTGACGACCCCCTTGCATCCGGTAACCGTCTTCCACCGGGCTGAACTTTAGGCCGTAGCGCTCCGCGAGTTCGCGGGTTTCCGAGGCTCCGACCGAACCTTGCCTGTGAACATTGGCTCGCCCTCTCGAATCGGCGTCCTCCAGGATCGGTGAGGTGCGTCAACGCTTTCCGGCTTGGCGTCTGTACGCCTCGTCGACGCGCTGTTGATAAGCCCGTTGCTTCGGTGGCCATGTACTTTTGATGAACGACAGCACCGCCCAGATTTCGTCGTCGGTAAGCGTATCGCCGAATCCCGGCATGTCGCTCTCGTAACCCTCCGGCGCGAGCGGCGGCTTCACTCCCAGCTTGGTGACACGGAACAGGTGCTCATCGGGGTGGTGCCAGGTATGACCTGTCTGGTCGTGAGGCGGTGCGGGAAGCTTCCCGTCCGGTTTGCGAACGCGCCAGTCGGGTTGGCCTTGGAGCCGGTCTCCGTGACAGCCGGAACAGCTTCCACCGTACACGACCTCACCCAATTCCACCTGTCCGGAATCCTCGGGGTTCGCTCTATCCGCTCCACCCGGTGTCATTTCCATGCGCAAGAAGGCCAGCGCGGCAACGAGAAGCGCCGCCAAGCCGACCGCGGCCAGGAAGAGAGACCTCTTCATGTTCAGCATGCCGACCTGATAAACGGACTGATCTCCGCCGGTGAGGCAAAAACGAGGAAAGCGCGATCGCCCATCATGCCCGCGGGGATGATCACGGGATGGTTGGGCTCGGGGCCGTTTTCGCTGCTATCGGTCTTGAGACGCAGGTTGAATTCCCAGAACTCGTGCGTCTCTCCGGTTTCGGTGACGACGGTATAGGTGTCCCCGCAATGGCGGACCGAGACGACACGGTCGTTCGCCTGCAAGGCCTTGAGGCCGAGGGGCTGCCCCTGGCGCCTCATTCCGCCGCCCTCCATGCCTTCGGTCATTCCATGAGCCTGCCCGTCCTGGGCTAGCCGTTCTTGCTCGGAAACGTGGCGCAGCAAGGCTATGAGGTCCCGCCTCTGGGTCTCGTCGGGAAGACCTCGGAAGGTCATGCGGTTGCCGGGAACGAAGGCTCGGGGATCGGCGAGCCATGCGTCCAAGGACTGCTCGTCCCACGTCACATCGGCCTGCTTGAGAGCGGTCGAGTAGCGCGTGAAGCCGTCCACGGTCCCGGCTTGGCGCTCCCATATCTGGGCGAGACTGGGCCCGGTCATGTGCCGGCCGGGCACAAGCGAATGGCAGGCCGCGCACGTCCTGAAAAGCTGCTGCCCCTTCGCCGGATCGCCCCGCTCGGAAGCAAGACCATGAGCCGCCCAGAGATCGAAACAGAACACAAGCACAATGACGTTGCCGAACCGCATAGCCCACCTCAGGATGTGTCGAGTTCATTGGGGATTACCGAAGACCGCGGACCCGGCCGGCCCGCGACCGGACGGGACCGATCGGCTCGCCGCGCGCGCGACGGCCGTCAGCTAAATGAAGGCGGTCCGCTTAGGAGGGGCGGGATCAGGCGGACGAGCGTGGCAGATCCAAATATCGACGTCGGCCCGAGGGGAGGCACGATCCGGCGGAACGGCAAGATCCGCGACTGGCGTCGCAAGGGCGAGCGTGGCCACGCAGAAGACGGGACAGGCGCCGGCAATGCCGAACTCGTCGCAAACCACGCAACAATCGCAACAAATATCGGGCGACGAAACGCGGTCACAACCAAGCGCCGGAGCGGCGGCCCGCACCGCCTCGGGCATCAGCAGACCGAGGCTCACGGCCACCGTCAGCATCAACCCGCGCCACCGGGAGACGTTCATGGGCTTAGATTGTCGCCGTTGCCGGCAATCCGCAACAGCAAATTGTCCACGGCGACCACCCTTCGTTTGGAGCGGTCGTCGAATCGTCCGTCAATGACCGGCATTTGGGGATGAGGTCGCAGGTTTTCGGAGACTTCCAGGCGGCGATCACGGTTGCCGCGTGGTGGTCGGAATCGCACGCGGGCCGCCACTGCGTTATCCGGGCTGCCGGCATAAGATTTCTTATCCAGCATGGCGCGGGACCCAAGGATGATCGCCGGCCGCGCACCTGCGTCACTCCCGCGCTGAGGCTTCGGAAGGTGCGGTGCCTTCCGGTCTCGCACAACGGCACCGCGACAACCGGTGTCAAAATGGTCGGAAGGAACTCCTTCCGGTACCAAAGATGCTTAATTCGCTTACGTCTACCCCTATTGTCGAACCTCGTCGAATCATACACGGAGCCGGCGCGCGCCGTCTCAAGTGTCGGATGCACAGGGCAAGTATGTCCTGATCACCGCCTCGAGCTGCCAATCCACAATATCCAGCGGCGTTACCGCGATGCTGAAGGGTGGCTGGCCGATCAGGCGGGCGCAGCGGTTGTTGAGCTTGCCGAGCCAGGAAAAGTGCCGCAGGACGCGCGCGGGCTGTCGGGGTATGAGCTGCAGATAGGGATTCCGGCTCCAGCGCACTGGGCGATAGGCCCTGAACTCGTGCCAGGGAACGACGGCGCGGCCCCAGCGTTCGTAACGGATGCCGTCAGGCGAGAGCGACAGCTTCACCCGGCGGTCGAAGAGGCCGACCGTCCCGAGAAGCGTCACCGTGACGAAAAGAAAGATACTGAAGAGGGTGCGGAAATCCTCGAACACCGCGGCGAGCGCCAGACCGCCGCATCCGAGAACGAAACACAGAAGATAGACCTCGCGCAGCCCCCGGGCACGAAACTCGGCGCCGGGCAGTCGGTCTTCGTCGCTCACCGCTAAGCGCGCACGCACCGGCCGCGGCCAACACGGCCGGGGGCCGTCACGGCCGTATCGCCGGCCATCCGCTAGCCGTTGAGCTGCCAGGAGCCGTCCGGCTGGCGGCAGGCCGTGCCGTAGACCTGCTGGGTCCTGCCGCCGACCGTGGCGGTCGTGGTGTACTCGCGGCAGTATCGACCGTCCGGCCGCTGGAAGGTCTGCGTCGGGACGACCTGGTACTGCGCGCCCGCGTTCGGGTCCTTCCAGACGATGGCTTGGCCGTCGGGGGCGTGCTCGAGCGCCTGGCCGATGCAGTGCTGGTCCACCTCGTCCATCATCCGGCCGACGCTGCCGCCCACGAGGACGCCGAGGATGGCGCCGCCGATGATCGCCGCGGTTTGGCCGTCGCCCCTGCCGATCTGGGCGCCGATCGCGGCGCCCGCGGCCCCGCCCAGCACGCTGCCCAGGACCTCGCGGTTGCAGCGGCCAAGGCCCAGGTCGAAGGGCGGGACATAGGGGTAGGCCTCCGCGTGCCTGTCCTTGCGCTTGTGCTTGGCCCGGTAGCCATGGGCCGGCGCCCAGGGCGGCGGGCCGCCCGCAGACCGCGCGCCGTGGCGGCACTTGACCTCTTCCTTGTAGCCGCGCGGCCCGGATTTGTACTTGTATTTGCAATTCCCGTCGTCGTATTCGTATTTATACTTTCCTTTCTTGCGCTCGTATTTTTCCTCGTATTTATACTTTTCCTTTTTGTGTCCGTGCTTCGACGAATCGGCCACCGCGCGGCCCGGCGCCCAAGCCAATAGGCACGCCGCCACCAGGGCACTCAGCCAAACAGCGAAACGCATCGGCCCCTCTCCTTATCTCGGGTTATCTCGGGAAACCTGAAAACCTCCCTCGCCAGGCCCGGTCGGCTCGACGTATCCGGCTTGAGGCGCCGCGCGCGGCCCCGTGTCAAATTTGCAGCCCGGGTGCACCGGCATCGGCTGGCCGACCCTTCCGAGACGGAGTCGACGGCGGCTACGTATCAGTCATACGTGGTGGAATCGTAAACATCCCCGCTCTTGTCGCGCCCGTCGGCCCGATCCCGCGGCGGCGGGGCGGTCAGCCGCGCCCGACGATGTAGTCCCGGAGTACGTTCGTTTCGGTCTCCAACTCCTCGAGACGGTTCTTCACCACGTCGCCGATGCTGATCATGCCGCACAGCTTCCCGCCCTCGACCACGGGCAGATGGCGGACGCGGCTGCGGGTCATCTCGGCCATCACGTCCTTGATGTTCTCCTCCGTGGTACAGGTCTTGACCGCCGTGGTCATCAGCTCGGCCACGCGCATCTGCAACAAGTCCGCCCCATGGGCGACCAGGCCGCGCACCACGTCGCGCTCCGAGATGATCCCCTGGACCCGCACCCCGTCGTCGCTGACCACCAGGGCGCCTATGCCTTCAAGCTTGAGCATATGGATCGCCGTATCGATCGTGGCGTCCGGCCGCGTGGTCACCACGTAGTCGCCCTTGTGGGCCAGCATAGCCTGTACCTTCATGCCTCCACCCTCCGTGAGCGGACGGGTCGGGCTCGAGAGAAATGCCCTTCGGAGAACCGACTCGTCCTTTGCAATCCCTCCGGTCCTGCAAACCGATCAACTCATGATAACGAGATTTTTCCCCGGCGGGGAGGGTTTCACCGGCGGGCCGCCTTCGGGGAGCGCAGTTCCTGGTCCAGCTCCTTGAGCACCCTGGGCACGTCCCACGGATAGTACCCAAGGGTCTTGCACTGTTCCTCGAGCCACTTGCGACGCATTTGATCGCGCCGCAGCTCCCTGAGCCGGCGATAGGCGAACACCGTTGCGAGGATGCCGAGACCGGACACCAGAAGCGCGAGGCTGAGCGGCCAGTCGAGGAGCCAGCCGACAATCGGCTTGAGCGCCGGCGGCACCGCCGCCGACCCCCCGAAAAAGGCTTCCCACGCCCGCACGACCGGGAACGGCACCCACCGGCCTTCGGTGAGCCAGCCGTTGACCTGATACAGGAACAGCGCGATGCCGTAATAGATCAGGCAGATACCGAACGTGATCATGTGGCGTCTCTCCGGCCGACGCCTCTCGGTATCATAAATTCATCAAGGAATTGTTACGGTAAAGTTCCGGCAAATAAAAATATAACTAAATGAATACTCAAGATGAATAATAGTTGCCGCAAATATCGAATTCGGCCGCGGCGCGTAGGACCGAACGGGCACGGCGAGGGCGCCCGGAAGCCGGCCTACCAGCGCAGCACAAGGCCCTCGTCGCGCACCTCGTAACCGGCGAGGCGGGTCAGGAAACTCATGCCCAGGAGCGAGATGTTCAGCGGCGCCCGCGTGACCGTGCTTTCCACGTCCTGGAGCGCGAGGTCGTCGATCTGTACCTCGCGGAGTGTGACGGGCGCGGCCAGGATCTCCCCGTTCGCGGTCCGGAAACGCGCGCTGTAGTCCAGCAGGTCCGGGCGGATGCCGATGCGGCGCGCATCCTCCTGCGTGAGCGTCACCGTGCTCGCGCCGGTATCGACCAGGAAGCGGACGTCGACCCCGTTGACCGTGGCGTCCAGCACGAAATGGCCAAAGGGGCCGGCCGGCACCACGAGCTCGTAATTTCCATCCGGCGCGCGCCGCACCTCGCTGCTCGGCCCGGTCTGCTCCAAGCCGGCGTTTTCGGGGGCCGGGGGGGCGATATTCCGGCCGATATTCCCAATCCCGCTCATCGCCCACGCGACGAGAAAGAGAACGACCAGCAGGACGACGGCATTGCGCACCGTCTTGCCCAACACGCCGCCGCCGGAGCCGCGGGGCGATGACGTTTCATACTGCCCATCGCCGGAATCGTACATGGCAGGAGCCCCCTCAAATGGGTGGGCCGAGGCCCGGCCTTGGCACCCCAAATCATGCCACGGCATTGGCTAAGGCATCGCTAAAAGTCCGACTCTAAATAAATTGATTGATTTCAATGGCTTGCGAATGAAGTTGTTGGCCCTGTTGTCACCCTCGCGCTTGACGCGAGGGTCCATCCATCGGCGAGACCGCGACCTCGATGGATTGCCGGATCACGTCCGGCAATGACAAATCGAAGAACGGATTGTGCCAACCCATTGATCGATAGAGCTTCATTTCGAGCCGGACACGAAGGCGGGGCGCTATCCCGGAGCGGCGCTCAAGCGGCCGCCCGGGGCATAAACGA